>JAYTUC010000059.1:0-82483 GCA_043744775.1 Fimbriiglobus sp.
GCGCAGAGCAAACCAAATTCAAGTTTAAGATTTGGTTTGCTCTGCGCACTCTGCGTCTCTGCGGCTAAAAATGTTTTCAACTCAGCCTGCAGAAGACCGCCTTCAGGTAGCGGCCCTCCTGGACGTGCGCGAGGTACGGGTGGTCGGCCCCCGCGCCGCTGATCTTGAAGATCAGCGCCGTGCGGCCGGCCTGCCACGCCGCCCGGCGGATCATTTCGAGGAAGTCCGGCTCGCTCACGAGGCCCGTACAACTGCACGTCAGGAAGAGGCCGCCGGGGGCGACGACCTGCATCGCCAGGCGGTTCATGTCGGTGTACTTCCGCAACGCTAGATCGACCGACTCGCGGTCGCGCGTCAGCTTCGCCGGGTCGAGGATCACCACGTCGAAGCGCTCGCCGTTGGGGATCGCGTCGCGCAGCCACGGGAACAGGTCGCTCTGGATGTAGCGGACGTTGACCTTGTTGAGCTTGGCGTTCTCCTTGGCGACCTCGATGACCTCCTCGTCGAGGTCGAGGCCGACGGACTCCGTCGCGCCGTGGGCCTTGGCGTAGACCGCGAAGCCGCCGGAGTTGCAGCAGATGTCGAGCACCCGCTTGCCGCCGCACAGCTCGCCGAGGAACTTGCGGTTGTCGCGCTGGTCGAGGAAGAAGCCGGTCTTGTGCTTGCTGCCCGGCGCGACGCGGAACTTCAGCCCGTGCTCGGTGATGACCCCCGGCCGCGGGGCCGGCGGGGCGTGGCAGTCGAACGACTCCTGCTTGGCGACGTGGTCCTCGGCGAACCAGTAGAACTGGCTGCCGGGGTACAAGCCTTCGAGGGCCTTGTGGATCGACTGCCGCAGGCGGAACATCCCGGCGGCGAAGTACTCGACGACGATCATGTCGCCGAAGCGATCGACCACCAGCCCGCTCAAGCCGTCGGCCTCCGAGAAGACGAGCCGGTAGGCGTTCGTCACGGCGTCGAGCTTGACCGCGTCGCGCCGCAGGGCCACGGCGTCGCCGATCTTGCGGGCGAAGAAGGCGTCGTCGATCGCCTCGGTCGGGTCGCTGGTCAGCACGCGCAGCGTGATGCGCGAGTGGGCGTTGTAGAGGCCCCGCGCGCACCACTTGCCGCCGCGGTCGAGGATATCGACGACCCCGCCGTTGGCGACGCGGCCGCTGGGCTTCTCGACCATCTTCTGGAAGACCCAGGGGTGGGCCGAGTTCCGCTCGATCTTGAGCCGCACCGTCGGCAGCGGCCCGGTCTGGGGGCCGGCCTGGAGTCCGGGGAATTGCGTCGCGTCGGTCATGATTCGCTCAGGGTGCGGATGCGCTTGTTGATGTCGGTATTAACGGAGTGGTACGGCACGGTCAGGTGGTTCGAGTCGAACAGGTCGGTGCGCAAGACCTCCACGTCGTCCGCGCCGATCGCGTTGGTGAAGATCGGCAGCAGGTAATCGACGCCGACTTGCGACGGCCGCATCGCCTCAGGGTCGTAGAAGCTCGGGTGCATCAGCCGGGCGTGGATATGACCCCAGCGGTCGCGGAAGTCGTTGGCGAACACCTGGCCGAGGTGCAGCCCCTTGCCGCGCGTGTACTGCAACACGGCGACCGCGTTCATCTGGCCTTCGAGGAGCAGATCGACCGAGTGGCCACCGAGCATTGTGGCGTGGTAGCGGTCGAAGAGCACCGGGCGGCCGCCGCGCTGGATGTGGCCGATCTTGCGCGTGAAGACCGCCGCGCGGGCCGACTCGTTGCGCCGCTTGCTGGTAAAGTACGTGTCGCCGAGGCGCTCGATGAGGATCGCCCGCAGCGCTTCGCTGGCCCCACTGAGCACGACGTTGCCGGCCGGGTCCTGGCTGGCGTACTCTGCCCCGAGTTCTTTCCCCTCGTGGTCAATGATTCCCTCGCCGCAGACGATCACGACGTGCTTCTGCAGGTCGTAAATCTGCGTCACGCGCTCGACGAGCCGATCGACGTTCAGGCGGTGCTCCGGCACGATGAGCAGGTCGGGCTGGCCGTACATCGCCCCCATCGCGATGTACCCGGAGTGCCGGCCCATGCACTCGACGATCGCAATCCGGCGGTGACTCTCGGCGGTCGTGCGGACGCGCTGCACGCCGGTCGCGGCGACGTACACCGAAGTCGCGTAGCCGGGGGTGACGTAGTTGACCATTTGGTCGAGGTCGAAGCGGCCGCCGCGCTGCCGCCGGCCGTACCAGAAGCCGCCGTTCTCGACGACCGCGCCGCCGCGGGGGTCGGTCGGCGGCAACGCGCCGGGGCTCGCCTCGCCGAGGCGGACGTACTCGTCCGGCTCCGCGGGGTAGTTCAGGCCGAGGTCGTTGTCGATCGTCTTGGGCGCGAGGACGGTCGGGAGGTTCTCGCTGAGCGCCTGCATGGCGTTCAGCGTGCCGTCGCCGCCGACGCAAATGAGGCCGTCGATTTGCAGGCGCTTGAGGCGGTCGGCGATGAGGCCGATCGCGTTCTTGTCGCCGGCATCGACGTAGTCGCGCGAGGCCCCGAGGACCGTGCCGCCGTAGCAGGGGTCGAGCTCGGGGATCGTCGAGTAGAGCGGGTTCAGCAGGACGTGCGGGACGCGGGGGTTGAAGAGCGAACTGAAGCCCTTGATGAAGCCGACGACCTCGACCTTGCGCTGGTTGGCCCGCGTGACCGCGCCGTAGACGGTCGCGTTGAGGGCCGGGGTGTCGCCGCCGGCGGTGAGGATTCCGATACGCCGCATGTCTCGCCCCTGGGTCGCGTGCCGCCACCCTTTCAGGATAGCGACTTCGCGCGGGGCGGGCCGGCGTAGCCGCGTCAGGGGCCGGCCATGAGGTACTCGCGCAGCACGGAGTAGTAGCCCTCGCAGCGGGCGTTCCAGGCGTCGCGGTCGTCCGGCAGGTACCAGCGCAGCGGGCGGAAGGTGACGAGCACGGCCACGCGGTCGGTGTCGAGCTTCTGCATCTGCAAATCGACCTCGATCGGCTCCTTGCCGCGCGGCACCGACGGCACCCGCAGCGACGAGAAGAAGTTCATCAGCCCGCTCTTCGAGGCGTTCGGCGGGGCCGACGGCTCCTTCCAGCCCGCCGGCAACTCCAGCCTCACGCGGATGAAGCCCGGCTCGGAGGCGACCGCCAAGCCGTTGGCGTCCTCGATGAAGCCGCGCAACTTCGCCGCCGCGAGCCGCTCCGGCAGCATGGCCTCGAAGCGGTCCGAGAGGACGAACTTGTCCGCGTCGCTGGGCGGGTCGCGGCGCGGCCCGTCGTCGTCGGCGAGGGTGCAGACCACGACCTCGTCGTCGCTGGCCGGCCGGCCCGCGGCGGCCGGCGGCTTGGTCGCCTCCCAGACATCGAAGCCGACGGCGCGGCTGAGCTGCCTGGCCATCTCGCGCGCCCCGCCGTGGCGCTCGTTGGGGTACTTGCTCAGGGCGACCTGGACGACGCCCTCCATCGCCGCCGAGATTTCGGGGCAGCCGACGCGGTTGAAGCGGGGCGGCGGCTTGTGGATGTGCGCCGCGAGCAGTTCGTCGGTCTCGGGGTTGTCGAACGGCAGCCGCCCGGCGAGCATCTCGTACAGGATGACGCCGACGGAGTACAAGTCGCCGCGCGGATCGACGGCGTCGCCGCGGACCATCTCGGGGCTGACGTAGGCCGGGGTGCCGCAGGCGAAGACCGGGCCGCGGCCGGTCAGCTCGGCGAGCTGGATGTGCGGCTTCGACGCGAACCCGGCGAAGCCGAAGTCCATGACCCGCACCGACTCGGCGGGGGTGTCGAAGTCCATGACCATCAGGTTGGCCGGCTTCAGGTCGCGGTGCACGACTCCGGCAGCCTGCGCGGCGTCGAGCGCGTGCAGCAGCGGGCCGATCAGCAGGGCCGCGCGCTCCTCCGACAGGCGGCCGCACTTCTCCAGGACGGCTTCGAGCGTCACGCCGGGGATGAAGTCGAGGACCAGGCACGCCCCCAAGGGGTCGTCGAGCGACGCGCCGTGCAGCTTGACCGCGTAGGGGTGGTGGAACCGCGACATCGACTGGACTTCGCCGTCGAAGAACTGCCGGAAGCGTGGGTTCAGTTGGACGTGGTCCTTGATGCGCTTGATGACGACGAGCCGCGAGTGGTTGGTGACCACGCGGCCAAGGTAGACGTGGGCGTTGCTGCCCTCGCCGAGGAAGCGCACGGCCTCGTAGCGGCCGAGGAAGACTTTGCCGAGGATGGGGTTTACGGCCGGCACCGCGGCGGGCCGGGGCATCATCCCCGAATCCGACGGCCTGGCGAACCGTCCCGACAGACTTGGCAACCGCATCGTACCGACCCCTCGGTGTGGCGGCCCGACCCCGGCCGATCAACGCCCGCCCCAAAGGTAGTGCGGGAAACGCCGTTGGCAAACCGGAGTCGCCGCCCCGCGTCAGGCGTGGGCGACGGAGTAGCGGACCGTCGCCGCGAATTCCGCCCCGGCGGCGAGAACGCGCAGCCCCGCATCAACCCCTCGCGCCGAAAGGTTCAGCGCGTCCGACGTGCAGGTGTACGGCTCGGCCGCGACCGCCCGCCGGTGCGCCGGCGTGAACAGCAGCAGCTCGCGGAACGCCGCGTCGGCGGTGACCGTGACCGACTCGGTCACGTCCGGGTGCGACAGCGTCGCCCGCAAGGTCGTGTCCGCCGGCAGTTCGCCGTACAGGTCGTCGAGAACCGCGTCGCCGACCGGCCGCGGCGTCGTGAAGTCCACCCCCGCCGGCGTCGGCACCGCCTCGCCCGTCGCCAGGCTCTCAACGGCGACCCACAGCGACCGCGCGGGGGCCTGCAACACCATGCCATCGACCGCCGCGTCCGGCAGCGACGGCAGGCAGAAGTACGGGTGGTAGCCAAGGCCGAACGGCACGTTGCCCGGCCCCGGATTGCGCACGCGGCACCGCACCTCCAGCGCCGACGCCGTGAGCCGGTACGTCACGGTCAACACGAGGTCGCCCGGCCAGCAGGCGAGTACGTCGGGCCGGTCAGCGGAGATTTGGAACTCGCCGATGATCTCAGCCGCGTCGTCGCCCGCCGTGACGCCGACGACCCGCCAGGCGCTCTTCGGCGTGAAGCCGTGGATCGCGTGCTTCCCCGACGACTCGTTGAGCGGCAACTGGTACGCCTTGCCCTCGAAGGTGAAGTGCCCGGCCTTGAGCCGGTTGGGGAACGGGAACAGGATCGGGTGGCCCGATCGCGTCGGCACGGGGTTCGCCTCCCAATCCGGCGCGGTGTACAACACCGGGCCGACGTTGCCGGCCTTGGTGCGGACCGACCAGCGCACGCAGTTGAAACCGAGCAGCGGCCAGATTTCGGCGGTCGCGCCGCTGGCGTCATCGGCGAGCGTGTAAACCGTGCCGCGGGCCGCGCCGATAGCGGCCTCGCGGGTCGTGATTCCGAACGGCATGGCGCGAACTCCGGGGGTGGGACGGGCGGTCAGTCTACCGAACGCGGCTACCATTGAAGCGGGGGTGAGTGTGGACGACGGGGCGGCACTGCGGGCGACGATCGCGGCCGACCCGGCGGCCGACCTGCCGCGGCTCGTCTACGCCGACTGGCTCGAGGACGGCGGCGACGACGGCCAGGCGGCGATGATCCGCGCCCAGGTGCAGCTCGCCCACGAGCCGGCGTGGTCGCCGCTGGCCGTGCGCTGCCGCCACCACACGCCGGACGTGCTGAGCGGCAAGCCGTGGCGGAACACGCTGCCCGCCGTGTCGCCGCGCATCGCCGAGTGGCACCCCGAGACGCCGTTCCGCCGCGGCCTGCCCGACTGGCTGGTGGTGCGCGACCTCGCCTCGTTCCTCGACGACGCCGCCCGCCTCTTCGCGCTCGCCCCGATCACGACGCTTTCGCTGCCCACGTCGTCGCTGGGTTACTGGCAAGACTTCGCCCGCCAGCCGTGGCTGCGGCAAGTGCGTGCCCTGCACTTCTACGGCGTCTCGACGCCGATCGAGCCGCTGCGCGTGCTTGCGAACGCGGTCAACGCCGGCGGCGTCGAGGAGCTGACGCTGGAGCGCACGAGCGGCCCGGCGTTCCCCGTGGTGCTCGGCGACCTGTTCCAGAGCGATCTGGGCAAGCGGTTAAAGCGGCTCGACTTGCGGGCCGGCGGCGAGAACGGCGGCGAGTGGGTCGAGGCACTTGAAAGGCTGCCGGCCGGGCACCCGCTAGAAAGTCTGGAGTTGCGTACGATGGAACTCGGTGAGGGTGGCATGAACCGCCTGACGGGTTCGCCAGTGTTTCAAACTCTTCGACGCCTCCACATGCACAACGAATTCATTCTGCACGACGGGCTTCAGACGCTTTTCGGCTATCAGCCGCCGAAAAGGTTTGAGGACTTAGCGCTCGTACGTTTTCATCAGATGTGGTCAGGCACTATTTTCGAAAGCGTGAATTACACAATGCGCCAAGTCCGACGGTTAGATTTGTCACATAACAACAGGTACGAGTTAGCAACCTGGTTCGAGTCACCAAGTTTGAATGGCCTCAAATCTCTGTCGTTAGTGAATTGTAGGTTGTTCCGGAACACCATTGACCGGCTCGTGAGTTCGGCGTGCTGGCCGTCCCTCACGGAAATTGATCTCCGCGGGACCCGATTCTCCGAGCCGTTCCTAAACGCCCTCCTCAAAGCCGAGCCACCAACTGACCTCGTCGCGATCACTTTGAGCAACAGTAGAATTAAGCGTAAGTTCGTCACCAAGGTGCAGGACCATTTCCGCGGGGCCGTCGTCTTCGCCGACGACTTGTAGGTTAGACAGCGTTCGCCCGCCGGTCCTGATGGAGTTCGCCCGTGACCGTTCAGGAAGCGCTCGCCGACGGCGAGCTGGCTAAAGCCGTGCGGCTGCAAACTCTCGCCGTTGCCGACGCGCCGACGCCCGCGGGGCAACTCCAACTGGCGGAGCTACACCTCGTCGCCGGGGACTTGCGGTCGGCGTGGGACACGCTGGCTTCGATCCAAAGTGACGACCCGGCGTGGCCGGCGTCGCGGCGCGGCTGGCGCGACCTCATCCGGGCGGCGAAGCGGCGCGACAAGCGGCGACGCAGCTTCCACCCACTGAGCGTCGATCTGCCGCCGCACGCGAAGCACCGCCTTCGGCTTGCGGCATTGCTCCAAGACGGCAGTCAGCGACTCGCCTCACGCTACGCCGACGCGGCCGACGAGGCGTCGCCGGAACTGCACGGCCACGCCGACGGGCAGGAGTTCGCCGGGCTGCGCGACCTCGACGACCGCTTCGCGTCGGTGCTCGAAGTGTTCTTCGGGCGAGCCTACGTTGTGGTGCCTTTGGAGCGGCTCGACCGGATTCGCCTGCTGCCCGTGGCGGGGGTGGCGGACACCGTGTACCGCCCGGCCGAACTGCGCTCGACCGACGGCGAGGTCTGGCCGTGCGTGCTGCCTCTCGTCTACCCGAGTTCGCACGAGTCGGGTGGGGATTACGCCCTCGGCTACGAGACCGATTGCCCGGACGAGTCCGCCCAAAGTGTCGTCGCCGTCGGGGCGCGGGTCTGGTACTTCGGCGAGAACGAGGGGCCGCTGGCGGAGTGCCGCCAAATCGACTTACGCCTCGGCTAGTCCTGGTAAGGCCGGCGGCGCGACTCGGGCGCGAGGCGGGGAAGCAGGAGGCCGCCGAAGCCGGCGCTCACGGCGCACATCGCCATCAGGCAGAAGACGACGACGGCCAGGCCGGTCGCGGTCCGCGGCGACTCGGCGGCGTGGCCGGCGAGTTCGAGCAGCCCGGTCAGCGGCACGGCGGCCGAGTCCTTGCCGAGGTACGCCAGCAGGGCGAGTCCGGGGGCGACGATCAGGCCCATGACCGTGCCGTGCCGCAGGCCCGCGCCGGTGCCGCCTCCGGCGAGGACGCCGCCGAGCAGGACGCCGACACTCCCGAAGAGGAAATCGACCGCCGCGAACTGCGTCGGCGAGCCGAGCGACAGGCCGTGCCCGGCGAGCGAGCGTAGGCCCAGCCGGACGCTGTCGGCGAGCAACACCCCCGCGACGGCCACGGCGACGCCCAGGCCGACGCGGAGCCACGACAGCTCGACCGGCCGCGTCGCCTCGGGGTCGTTCTTGAGCGGGGTCAGCGAACTGCCGCGCGAGCGGGACTTCGAGGGCGGCGGCGGTATCACGGCCGGCCACAGCGCGGAGCCGACGCGCCCCGCCGCCAGCGCCAGCAGGCCGATCCCGGCGGCGGCCACCAGGTCCGCCTGGGCCGTCCTCGCGGCCGTGAGGAAGTCGGTGGCGAGCAGCAGGCCGACGCAGGTCAGCGCCGCGGTGCCGCCGTTGGCCGCGCCGTTGCCCCGCCCCGCCCCGGCCAGCAGCGCGCCGACGAGCACGGCGGCCCCGCGCGAGAGCCAGGTGGCTACGCCCCCCCGAGCCGCGTCGGCGAAGTCGAGGGGGCCCAGCACGCCGAGCGTCACTTCCCGCAGGCTGACCGCGAGGCCCAGCGCCACGACGACGCCGACGACGACGCGGCTGAACGCCGTCGGCGCGATGAGGTCGGGCGGGGCGGGAAGCAGTTCCCGCGACAGCGACGCGAGTTCGGACGGGGCGACGAGGCGCTCGCCGCAGCGGGCGCAGCGCTCCGCGGGGTGGGCGGCGGTCTTGCAGGCCGGGCAGTACAGTTGCATCGCGTGAACCCTGACCCGTTTGTGGGGGCGACGAAATCTAGAACGACTTTCCGCGCCGGGCGGTGCGGATTTGCGGCGGCCGGGGCGGGGGCTATCATCACCGCCATGATGACCCCCCGCATCCACTCGACCCCGCCCGAGGCCGTCCGCGAGCGCGTCCGCGAGAAAGTCTTCATCGACGGCCACACGTTCCACCTCGAGCGGCCCGGCGGCAGCGACGCCCTCTTCGACCACCCGGCCGTGCGCGCCGCCTACGCCGCGGACGACTACATCCCCTACTGGGCGGACTTGTGGCCGGCGGCGCGGATGCTCGCCAAGGCGGTCGGCCGCGAGTCATGGGGGGCGTCCCCCCGCGCCGGCGGCGCGCCCCTGCACGCGCTGGAAATCGCTTGCGGCCTGGGCCTGCCCGGCATCGCGGCCTTGAAGTGCGGCCTCCGCGTGACCTTCTCCGACATCGACGAGCTGGCCCTGCGCTACGCCGCGGAGAACGCCCGCCGCAACGGCTACGCGGACTTCGACACGGCGGCGATCGACCTCCGCAGCCCGCCGGCCGGCTTGCAGTTCGACGTGATCCTCGGGGCCGACTTACTCTACGACGAGAAGCTGGTCGGCCCGGTCGTCGCCTTCTTGAAGGCCGCCCTGTCGCCGACGGGCGTGGCGCTGTTGGCCGACCCCGACCGCGTCGCCGCGAAGCCGTTCGGCCACGAGTGCCGCGTCGCCGGGCTGGCGGTGGAGCGGGCCTTCGCGCGGGCCGGCGAGCCGGGCGGCGAGCGCACCAAGGGGACGATCTACCGCGTCCGCCGGCTTCTCACAACCTCTTCAGATGGCGTGGGCTAAGCTCTAACTGCCCCCGTATTGTCCCACCTCTCGCCGGGAATTCGCCATGCGTCGTATCCGTTTGGCCCTCGGCCTGCTCCTGCTGCACGGCCTCCCGACCCTACGGGCGGCCGAACCCGCCCCGCCACCGCGGCCGCACCTCGACCTCGCCGCCGGGTTCGTCACCGTCGCGCAGGCGGTCCCCGCCGACGCCAAGCTGCTCCGCGCGACGGCCACGCCTACGGTCGCCGGCTACCTCGGCGTGCAAGTCGGCGTCGGCCCCGGCGGCGTCGCCACGATCGAGGAGGTCGCCGACGACTCCCCGGCCAGCCTCGCCGGGGTGACGGGCGGGGCGACGGTCACGGCCGTCAACGGCGAGGCGGTCGCCAACGCGGCCGCGCTCAAAGACCGCCTGCGTGGCGTCACGGCCGGCCAGGCGGTCGCGTTCACCCTGCCCACCGCGAGCGGGCCGAAGGTCGTCGTCGTGATCGCCGCCCCGATGAGCCGGCCGATGACGAACGTTCCGAACGCGCGGCCGATCCTCGGCGTGCAGATCGGCACGGCCGGCAACGCGGGGGTCGTGATCGACGGCGTGACCGCGAGCGGGCCGGCCGAGAAGGCGGGGCTGAAAAAGGGCGACGTGGTGACCAAGATCGACGAGAAGAAGCTCGAAGCCGAGAGCGGCATCCGCGACGCCATCGCCGCCAAGAAGCCCGGCGACGCGGTGAAGCTCCTCGTCAAGCGCGGCACCGAGGAACTCGAGATCCGCGTCTTCCTGGGCCTCGACACGGCGCAGGCGGCGCGCCAGGCCGGCTGGGACGACCGGCTGCCGTCGGCGTGGCGTAAGCCGTCGTACCGGCTCGCCATCATCGGCGTCGAGTACCCCGACCTGAAGCACAACGCCAAGATCGCCGACGCCGACTGGGAGGCGTCGATGTTCAGCGTCGGCGGCTACCGGGACACGTCGGCGACCGGCCAGAAGGTCTGGGGCAGCATGGCCGACTACTACCGCGAAGTCTCGCACGGCAAGTTCGCCGTCGAGGGCAGCTTCCTCGGCTGGCACGAGGTCGCCAAGAAGCGGCTCGAGTACAGCAGCGGCAGCGGCACGAGTACCCGCGAGAAGTCGGCCCTGCTCGTCGAGGCGATGGACAAGGTGATCGCCAAGTCGGGGAAAGACGGCTTCAAGGGCTACGACGGCGTCTTCTTCATTTACGCCGGGGCGCGCGTCGAGACGACCCGCGGCGGGCTGTACTGGCCGCACCGCGCCAGCGTCACGCACCTCGGCAAGCGCTGGCCGTACTTCATCGTGCAGGAGGGCGGGCCGAAGATGAACGACATCAGCGTTTTCTGCCACGAGTTCGGCCACATGCTCGGCCTGCCCGACCTGTACGCCCGCCCCGAGATGCCGGGCATGGAGGGCGTCGGCCCGTGGTGCGCGATGTCGCAGCAGAACGGCGGCGGCCGGCCGCAGCACTTCAGCGTCTGGAGCAAGGACCAACTCGGCTGGGTGACGCCGAAGGTCATCGACCCGCGCGTCAAGCAGCGCATCGTCCTGTCGCCGATCGAGGACGCGCCGGGGGAGTGCCTCAAAATTCCCGTTCGACCCGACGGGACCGAGTACTTCCTGCTGGAGAACCGCCGCAAGAAGGGCTTCGACGCCGACCTCCCGGCCGAGGGCCTGCTGATCTGGCGGGTGCTGCCGGACAACGCGACGCAGCGGGTGTTTCTGGAGGAGTCGCACGGCGTCGCCGGCCAGGCGGGTCCGCGGGTGTTCCTGGGCGCGGTCCCCTTCCCCAGCCCGGCCAACGCGAACTTCACGCCGGCCACCACACCCAGCAGCAAGAGCCAACTCGGCGGCGGCTTCGACGTGTCGCTGACCAACATTCGCCGGCTGCCCGACGGCCGCGTCACCTTCGGCGTCGGCTACGAATTCCAGTGAATTCCCGGCGAGCCAGACGCGTGAGCGACTGGAGCTGCTTCGATCTCCAGTCGCTCACGCGTCTGGCTCGCCGTCGTCACTCCGCCGCGTAGGGGAACTTCGTCGCCAGCGCGCGGTTGGCCTGCATCGTGGCGATGTCGTCGGCGTAGCCGCTGTTGCCGTTGCGGGCGTCGAAGCGGGCCGCGAGCGTGTAGAGCTCGTTGTCGAGCCAGATGGCCAGCGCCTCGACCTCGCCGCCGGCGTGGACCTCGGGCGGGACTTTCACCTTGGGCGGTCGCGGCGCGTCCAGGATGAGTTCGAGCGCGAGCTTGGCGGCGTTGTAGAACCGGAAACAATCCTCCGGTTGCACGCTCTGAACGGCCATCGGCAGGTGTCGGCTCAGCAGCCGCGCGGCCCGGCCGAGGTTGCCCGTGAGTGCCAGGAACGCCGCGTGCGAGCCGTGCGAGGAAATGTACGCCGGGTTCGACTGCACGGGCGGGTAGCCGACCTTGTGCCAGCGCATCGCCTCCGTCGGGTCGCCGCGCCGCAGGTACGGCAGCAGCAGCTTGGCGTAGGTGCGCTCGGGGACTTCCCCGCACGACATCTTGCCGCGCAGGATCGGCTTCGCGGCCGCGATGGCTGCCGCGTCGTCGCCGAGGAAGAGTTGGTAACTCACGTCGGCGTCCTGGACGCACGCCTTGCAGTTGCTCAGCGGGTCACGCCTCGTCAGCAGGAATTTCCCGTGGGCGGCCTCGGCCACCGCCCGGTCGCCCATCGTGATCGCCACGTCGCGTCGGATTTGATGCACGGCGTGCAGCGTCGAGCCTTGCGCCCGGAACCGCGCCGTGATGTCGGCGAACAGCCCCTCGATTTGCGACCGCGGCGCGTCGGGGAAGTTGGGCAGCGTGTCGGCCATCCACTTGTAGTGCCACAGGATCATCGTCGGGTCGGTGTCGTCGGCGTGGCGGTCGCAGTACGCTAAGCACCACGAGAACGACACGAACGAGACGTCCGGCCGGCCGCTGAACTGCGCGGCGTTCGTCAACTCCATGCGGGCGTCGTAGGCGGTCTCGTCGTCCCGGAAGGTGTCGGCAATCCGCACCGCCTCCTCCCACAGCGCGACTTTAGCGTTGCCGTTGGGGGCGGCGGCGGCCTGCCCGGCGACTTCAAAATACTTCATCCAGCCGTCGAGGTCTTCCATCGGCCGCGGCTCCGTCAGTCACTCGGGTGAAGCCACCTCACCGCCGGCGCGGGTGCAGAGGGCTTGCAGCGTCGGCAGGGGCAACTCACTACGCAAGTATTTTACGGAGCCGTCGGCGAAGGCGAAGTTCGCGCCGCCGGCGTGTTCGCTGCCGAAGGCCCCGTAACGGTCCCAGGCGACCGGCTCCAGCGCCGCCCACGCCACCTGCGCCGGCGGCGCGCCCGGTGTGGGCGGCGGGGGGTCGTAGCGCTTCGGGAAGCCGAAGTTGATCGTCACCGCCGCGCCGAGCATCAGCGACGCCCCGGAGGTCGGCCCGGCGGACGAGGCCCACCCGGCGTAGGAACTCGTCGCCATCAGCGTCGGCGACGCGGCCGGTGACAGCGGGGCCAGGGCGTAGCTGTCGAGGTTGGCGTCGCCGACGACCTTCTCGCCGAGCAGCACCGTGTTCGAGGTGCCGTCGGTCACGTCGAGCAGCCGCACGGTTTTCGCCAACGTCGCCGTGCTGTAGTTGAACACGCCGTCGCCGGTGGCGCGGGACGCCGGGAACGCCTTGACGCCGGCGTTGCCGCCGTAGTTCGTGACGCCGATACTCACCGTGCCGAAGCGCGTCGGGTTGTCGATCGGGCGGGCGGCGGGGCAGACCAGCAGTTTCAGCGGCGTCGCGGCGGGGGTGGCGTCGCCGCCGAAGTCGTTGGCGGGGTTGGCGTAGTCCCAGCGTGCGGCGACATTACCTTGCTCGAAGTGCGGCAGCAGTTCGACGAACAGCGAAGTCCACCGGTTGACGGGGCCGGGGTACGCCACGCCCGGCGGCAGGTTGCCGGCGAGGTCGTGGTAGCCGTGGGCCGCCAACGCGAGTTGCTTCAGTTGGCTGGTACACTGCGCCCGCGA
Source organism: Fimbriiglobus sp. (assembly GCA_043744775.1). Classification (GTDB taxonomy): domain Bacteria; phylum Planctomycetota; class Planctomycetia; order Gemmatales; family Gemmataceae; genus Fimbriiglobus. The sequence goes on from JAYTUC010000059.1 coordinate 13,420, forward strand.
CGCCGCGGCGCGAACCTTCTGCACCGCCGGCAGGAGCAAGCCGACCAGTATCGCGACGATGGCGATCACGACGAGCAGTTCGATCAGCGTGAAGCCGACGCGGGCGGTTCTCATAGTGCCGAAGGTACGCCGCAACCGATGCGACCGCAACGGCCGACCCGCCGCATTCGCTCAGTTGCCGCGTCGGGGGGCGTCACCGGCCGAACTGCTTGTCGGCGAAGGCCACGAAGGCGTCCCAGTCGGCGCGGTTCATCTGGTGCGTGCCGGGCCGGACCCAGTAGCCGAGGCGTTGCCCTACTGGCGTGTTCTCCGCCGGGTAGGCCGTCGCGTCCATGCCGGTTTCGCCGTAAAGGGCGTAGGCAGGGTTGGCGGCGCGGAGCACCTCGAATTGCCCGGCGGGGTCGGCCCACTGGTCGCCGGCGGCGTTGCTGAACAGCACCGGCCGCGGAGCGCACAACGCCACGAGCGCGTGCTGGTCGAACGGCAGCTTCTCGGCCGCGTCGCTGAAGGCCTTAAAGTTGCCGCTGAACCAGTGGGGGAATGTCGTGTTGATGCGGGCCAGCGGCTCGCTCTTGGGGTTGGCCCGGCGGTCCGGGGCGGTGCCGCCGCAGCCGGCCTGGTGCGGGATGGCGAGGGCGACGCGCTCGTCGAACGCCGCCGCGACGATCGTCGCCTTGCCGAGCCGCGAGTGGCCGACGACGGCGATCTTCTTGGCGTCGAGTTCGGGCAGCGTCACGAGGTAGTCGATCATGCGGTGCGTGCCCCAAGCCCACGCCATCACGGTGCCGGTGGCCGCGGGGTCGTCGGACTTCGGCGTCGCAAGGTCGGCGAGGCCGCCGCGGACCTTCGGGTTGTCGGGAATCACTTCGCCGGCGTAGAAGACCGCGACGGCGTAGCCCTTGCCCAAAATCGCCTCGATCGGCCAGACTTCCTTGCTCTTGCCGCGGCCGTCCGACGCCGCACCCGACGGCTTGGGGTACATCCAGCCGCTCGGCACGCGCACCTTGGGGTCGTCGGTCACCTGGTGGTTGCCGCCGAACATTAGCCCTAGGAACACCGGGACTTTGCCCGCGACGCCGTTGGGCGTGACGACCAGCAGATGCACCGGCGGCGCGTCCGGCGTGACCTTCACCGCGACTTCGCGAAGTGTGCCCTTGCCGCCGAACGCTGCTTTGTCTTCGTGCAGCATCGTGCCGCGCACGTCGGGCTTCACCGCCGGGTACTTGCCGTACATCACCGCCTGGAACAGCTCCTTCAACTCCGGCTTCCGCTTCGCCTCCCACTCGGCTTTGGTCGTGACCTTCGTACCGTCGAACATCGTCAGCACGTCCGGCATCCCGGCGTGGGCCGGCAGCTTGTCGGGCGTCAGCGCCGCGGGGTCGATCGCCGGCGCGGGGTTGAGCATCGCGAGCAGTCCGAGCAGGGTGAGGAGCAGGCGCATCGGGGGACACCTCGGGCAAGGCGACTGGGGAGATGGGAGCGTTGTACCACTTGCCCGGCGAGTTTGCGCGGCGATTCGGGGTGGACAAGTTGACGGCGTAGGTTGAAAATGGTCGATCCAGGACGGTCGAAGAATCGTGCCCGCCCTCCCCGCCTTCGGGTCGAACGCCCTATGAGTTCCGCGACCGTCACGGCCCCGACGCCACGCCTCATCCCCGGCTACCTCGCCGTCCTGGTCGGCATGCACCTCCTCGCACTCACGGCCCTGCTCCCGTACTGCTGGACGTGGTGGGCGATCCCGATTCTGCTCGTCGGCAACTTCGTTTTCGGCTCCATCGGCATCAACCTCGGCTACCACCGGCTGTTGACGCACAAGTCGGTCGAGATGCCGAAGTGGCTCGAACACCTCTGCGTTCACCTGGGCGTGTGCAGCCTCGAAGGCTTGCCGATCCCGTGGGTCACCACGCACCGCATTCACCACCAACACAGCGACATCGAGGGCGACCCGCACAGCCCCGTCGGCCACTTCGGCTGGGGCCACATGGGCTGGATCGTCCACGAGGACGCCCGCATGAAACGCGCCGACACCTTCGAGCGCTACGTCCCCGACCTGGTGACCGACCGCTGGCTGAAGCGGCTGCACAAGAAGAACCGTTGGGCCAAGGTCTACGCCGCGCACGTGGCGATCATCCTGGCCGCGTCGTTCCTCCTCGGGGCCGCTGTGACGCAGGAACTCGACGGGGCGATCCGCTTCACGGTCCTGGGGTTCGTCTGGGGCGTCGTCGTGCGGACGGTCTACGTCTGGCACATTACCTGGCTCGTCAACAGCGCGGCGCACCGCTTCGGCTACCGCAACTACGAGACGAAGGACGAGAGTACGAACTGCTGGTGGGTGGCCGTGTTGACCAACGGCGAGGGCTGGCACAACAACCACCACGCCGCCCCCCGCGCGGCCGCCCACGGCCACCGCTGGTGGGAGGTCGATCTGACGTACACCTTCGTCCGCACCCTGGAGCGCGTGGGCCTGGCGAAGAACGTCATCCCGGTGAAAGTGGCGTCGTACAAGGCGAAGCCGACGGCCGCGGAACCGGTGGCGACGGCGTGACAATCCCGCCGTGGGCGTGAACCCGGTTCCACCCCAATTGTCCCTTGTCAGGACGCGGCGGCGGCGCTAAAGTGACGGTGCATGTTGGGTGTAGCTCAGTTGGTTAGAGCGCGAGATTGTGATTCTCGAGGTCGCGGGTTCAAGTCCCGTCATCCAACCTCAGTCAGACACCGGAGCCGTCAGCGAAGCTGGCGGCTCTCGTCGTTCAATTCAGCACTTCGACCAATGGCAACTCCCCCCGCAGCCGCGCGAGACTGTCCGGCATGATGGGGCACTCTCGCAAGTCGAGGCGACGCAGCGACGGCAGGCGGTCGGGCGTTAGCCAACGCGCCTCGGGCCGGCAGAGCGGGTTCCGCGTCAAGTCGATTGCCTTTAACACTGGCGCATACACAGCCCGGTGCAGAAACGCGAGTCCCGAATCGACAATGTCATTGTCCCCTAGCAGCAACTTTTCCAGCTTCGGTGCTTTCAGACGCTCCGCGACCACGCAGACGTGCCCTGGGTTTAGCTGAGAGTACTCGGCCGAGAAGACGCGGAGGGCCGGGTAGTCCGGCCGAGTAATCGGGATGAAGTCTTGGGGCAGGAATGTGCGTGGCCGGTAGTCCTCATTCGGGTAGCCGAGATGCAACTCAGTTACGCCCCGCCACAGTTCGGACTGCCCGAAGACCGCGCGGGCCTCTTCACTTTGAAGAGCCAGGTCGAGACAACACACTGACACGCTAGGCCGTGGGATCATTTCCCACGAGTGTTGTAGTAACTCGATGAGGTCCAAATTTGGGGTCAGTGATAACTCCATCGCGAAGCCGCGAGAGTAGCTCTCGGACAGCCCACTTGCCCACTCCCACCAAGTCATCACCGGCAGGCCCAAGGACTCGTCCCGGTGAGCCTCCAACATTTCACTTTCAAAGTTCTGCAACCATCCCCGGCGTCGCAGCTCGTCACTCTTCTCCTCCAGCGTCATCGTCGGCAATCGCCGCTCGATCGCCGCAAGTTCGCACTGTACGCGGATAAACTCGGCCCGCGCGTGCCGGCCTTGCTCGTCGAGCCAGTCGGCGTAGACGAGCCGCAGCAAGTCGTCGTCGGGGGCGGCCTCGACGCCGCGCAGCAGGGCCAACTCGTCGGCGGTCACGCGAAGCCCTCGGCGTCGGCCACCGGCGGGTCCTTGTAGTCGGCCAGGATGCGCTTCAGGACTTTCACGTCCTCCTCGGTCACGCCCTCGCGGCGGGGGGCGCGGCGCTCGACGGCGTCGAGCAGCACTTCCCACATGTCGCGCGTCACCATTGAAGGCTTAGCCCAGTTCTCGCGGCGCTTGAACCGGACCAGGAACTCCCACTTGCCGGCGAAGCGTTCGACGAAGACGAAGCGCTTCTCGCCGGTGAAGGGGTCGGCGTCGGTCCACTGGATTTCGACGGACATACGCTACCGGGGTTCGAGGGGCGGGCGGGCACCCCCCTATGATACTCGCGTCGCACCCCCAGGACGGGCCGCCCGGATGCTGTTGCTGCAAGCCCCCGACTCGCCGGTCTACGCGCTGGCGTTCTCGCCCGACGGCGCGATGTTCGTCAGCGGTACGAAGTCCGGGGCGGTGCAGCACTGGACCGACGACGGCCCCGCCGAACTCTTCCCGCCGGGCCTCCTGCCCGAGGGGGCCATTCACGCGATCGACTTCCACCCCGGCGGCCACAGCCTCGTGGTCGGCGGCGTCCACGGGGCGATCGGCCGCTCGAACCTCGACGCCGCGAACATGGTCGTCTTCCGGCCGCACGTCCTGGGCCGAGTGACGGCGGTCAAGTACCTGTCGCCGACACTCGTGGCCGTCGGCACCGGCGACCGCTCGCGGGCCGCCGCGGGGGCGCTCGCCCTGTGGGACAGTAGCATCAACCGCACGCGCGAGCCGCGGCAGACGAGCACCGAGGGCGTGCGCAGTCTCAGCGTGTTGCCGGCGAAGAAGACGGTGGCGTGGTCGGAGTGGAACCGCCGGCTCAGCGTCTGGGAAATCACGCAGGCGGAGCCGGTGCGTTTCAACCTCGGCCACGCCCCCGGTGCCGTGTCGCTGCGGGCCGACGGCCTGCAACTCGCCGCGGCGGTCGAGTGGACGGTGCGGCTCTTCGACCTCGAAAAGCGCTACCAGTCGCACGAGTTGAAGGGCCACAAGGGGCCGGTGACGGGCGTGAGTTACTCGCCCGACGGCCGCAAGTTGGTGAGCGGCAGTTGGGACGGCACCGTGCGGTTTTGGGACGTGAACACCGGGGCCGAGCAGGCCTGTTACGTCTGGCCGGTCGGCAAGGTCATCTCCCTGGCCTTCAGCCCGGACGGCCTACGCCTCGCCGTCGGCGGGGACCGCGGCGTCATCGTGCTGTTCGACCTCGAATGACCTCCCGCATCGCCCCGATGACCACGTCCCTCGACTCCGCGCGCAGCCGCTCGCCCCAGGCCGCCGACGCGAGTTCGGCGAAGAGTTTGCGTCGCGCCACGGGATCGACGATGTCGCGCAGAATCTCCGGCCGCAGCGTCTCAAGTAGCTCGACCCAGTCCGGCACCACGGCGTCGATCCCGGCGACCAGCTCGTCGCGCAGCCGGGCCGCCAACCGCGGCGACGCGCCGCCGGTACTCACGGCGACAGTGACCCCGCCGGCGCGGCCGATCGCCGGCAGCGTGAAGTTGCCGCGCTCCGGCACCGCCGCGTCGCTGACGAGGAGGCCACACGCCAAGGCGTCGGCGACGACGGCGGCGTTGACCTCCGCCGTCGCGCAGGCGAAGACGCACGTCACGCCGGCGAGCGACGACTTGTCGTAAGGTGACGCAATCCACTCGACACCGGCGTCGAAGTCTGGGGGCCGCGCGAGCGGGTCGAGGACGCGGACCCGCGCGCCGGCCCGCGCCGCCACGCCGGCCTTACGCCGGCCGACGGCTCCGCCGCCGACGACGAGGACGGCGCTCCCGGCGAGGCTGAGCAAGATGGGCAGCATGGCGAGTCCGTCCAAACGACAATAGCCGACGGAACGAAAATCGTCACTTGGTAGTGAGTTTGCAGCCGGCCTTGTGTTATGATAAGCTCTCCGCCCTGCGACAACAGTCGCCGACCCGCCCGTTCCCCGACCCGCCCCCCGGCAGTACACGTCATGGACTACCTCTCCCAACGTCGCGCGGCCCTCCTCAAGACCCTCAAGAAGGAGTCGTTCGACGGACTCCTCGTGACGACGCCGGCAAACGTCCGCTACCTGACCGGGTTCACTGGCGACTCGAGCTACCTCGCCGTCGGGCCGAAGAATTTCGTGCTCGTCAGCGACGCCCGCTTCGAGCGGCAAATCGCCGAGGAGGTCAAGGATATCGAAGTCGTCGTCCGGCCGCACACCCAGCGCCTGCCCGAGGCGACGGCCGAGGTCCTCGTCAAGCTCGGCACCAAGTCCGTCGGTCTGGAGTCGGAGAACGCGACGCTGGCGCTGCAATTTGCCCTCCAGCGGCTCGCGCCCAAGGTGACGTTCGTAGGCCACCCGGACGCCGTCGAGGCGTTGCGGGCGATCAAGGACTCGTCGGAAGTCCTCCAGATTCGCGCGGCGGTCAAGGTCGCCGAGCGGGCCTTCGGCATGTTCTGCGCGATGGTCCAGAAGGGCGACAGCGAGAAGGGCATGGCCGACGCCCTCGAGGCATTCGTCCGCCGCTGCGGGGGGGACGGCACGTCGTTCCCGCCAATCGTGGCGGTGGGCGACCGCGGGGCGTTGCCGCACGCCCCGCCGACGGCCCGCACGCTCGCCGAGGGCAGTAAGCTGCTCGTCGATTGGGGCGCGGACGTGGGGTACAAGAGCGACCTGACGCGGACGGTGAAGTCTCCGTTCGGCCCCGTGCCGACGCGGCGAAACAAGCCCGAGCGGGCCGGGTTCAACTTCGACGAGGTTTACCCCGTCGTCGTCAAGGCCCAAGGCGAGGCGGCCAAGCTGCTGCGCGACGGCGTGCCGGCGAAGGAAGTCGATGCCGCCGCCCGCAAAGTGCTCGCGGCGGCCAAGTTCCGCGACCACCCCGGCCTCAAGCTCGACGAGTTCTTCACGCACGGCCTCGGCCACGGCATCGGGTTGGATGTTCACGAGGCCCCGAGCATCCGGGCGAACTCCGACGACATCTTGCGCACCGGCATGGTCGTGACCCTGGAGCCGGGCGTCTACATCCCCGAGTGGGGCGGCGTCCGGGTCGAGGACAACTTTCTTATTACCCGCGACGGGTCAATCCGCTTGAGCACGCTGCCGCACGACCCGCGGGCGATAGGATAGTTCGATCCCCGGCCGCCCTGGGGACTTGACGCCGTTCCGTGAGCAGAAGGGGCCGACGTGGCGACCGAGTCGAAGAAGGAAAAACCCCACCCGTTCGACGTGCAGACCGTCGAGTACCTCATCGGCCTGATGGCCAAGCACGACCTGACCGAGATTTCCCTGAGCGACGACGGCCAACGCATCCGCCTCCGCAAGGGCGGCGTCGCCTCGGTGGCCGCCGCCCCGCCGCCCGCCCACGCCGTCGCCCACCAAGCGTCCGCCCCGCCCGCCATGCCCATAGTCGCCGGCCCGCCGGCCAAAAAGCTGCACGACATCAAGTCAGTGATGGTCGGTGCGTACTACTCGAAGCCGAAGCCCGACAAGGACGACTTCGTGAAGGTCGGGCAGGCGCTCAAGCCGGACACGACGATCTGCATGATCGAGGCGATGAAGATCTTCAACGAGATCAAGGCCGAGTGTAGCGGCACCGTCGCCGAAGTCTGCGTCAAGAACGGCGACACGGTCGATTTCGGTACGGTCCTGTTCCGGGTCGAGCCGTCCTGACTGTCACCCGCTCCCCCTTCTCGTTTGGGCTGTCCATGAATCGCCCCTTTGGCGTGGTCTGTTTGTGCGGCGCGCTGCTAGCGACTGGCTGCTCGCGGGAGCCGGTGCCTGCCGCGACGATGCCCACGACTGGTGCCCCAACTCCGGTGGCCACAGCCACTACGCCCACCCCGACCGTGGTCCAGGCACCCGCGCCCGTCCCCCCCATGGATCAGAGCAAGTTGCGCGACGAACTCGAGGCCCTCGGGGTCATCGTTACCGTTTGGGGGGAGACTGTCGTCACCGAGAAGTCACTGACGGCCGGCGGCGACTTCCAGCCGGGCGTCGCCGCGAAGTTGATCTTGTTGGAGCCGATTAAGCTGTTGCAGTTGCGCGACCTGCCCGCCTTCGGTGTCGGGGCTGCCCGAACCGTCGCCGCCATCCCTGTGGTCAAGCGAGTCAACTTGTGGCGGACGAACGCCACCCCGGCCGCGGTCGCCGCACTCGGCGAGTGCCCGGACCTCGACCACCTCGACTTGAACAACGGTGACGAGTTCCCGATTGTGACGGACGCCGGGCTGGCCGGGTTGGCGAAGCTAAAGAACCTGAAAGTGTTGACGTGCGAGCGGAGCAGAGTGACACCCGCGGGTTTAGCAGCGATTGGCGGACTCACGAAGCTCGAAGAACTGAACCTCAGCAAGTCGTCGATCGACGACACCGCGATGTCGCACGTCGCGAAGCTCGTCAACCTCACGAGCCTGAACTTGGCGTTCACTAAGGTCACCGGCAAGGGGTTGGCGACAGTGTCCGCGGGGGCGACCAAGCTCAGCTACCTGAACGTCGATGGCACCGGCGTCACTGACGCGGACCTACCGGCCCTCGCGGCGTTGCCGGAATTGAGCGAACTGTCACTAGGCGACACCCGCGTCACCGACGCCGGCATGATTGCGTTGGCCAAGTCGAAATCGCTGAGCGAGGTGTCGCTTCACCGCACGAAAGTGACCGACGCCGGAATCGTCACGCTGGCCGGCCTGCCGAAGTTGTGGTCACTCACGCTCTACAACCTGCCGCTCACCGACGCGAGCTTAGACGCGCTCGTCAAAGCCCCGAACCTCCGCAAGCTCAGGCTCAACGACAACCTGTTCACCGCCGAGGGCCTGGCGAAGTTTGCCACAGCGCGGCCGAAGGTGACCGTCGGTAAGCTATGAACGACCCGACTTTTGGGCATCCACTCCTCACTCGGGGCCTGTAACAGTGTTCAACCGTGTCCTCGTGGCGAACCGCGGCGAGATCGCTTTGCGCGTGATCCGGGCGTGCCGCGATCTTGGCATCGAGGTCGCCTGCGTCTACTCGGAGGCCGACCGCGACGCCCCGTACTTGAAGCTCGCCGACAAGGCGATCTGCATCGGCCCCGCGCCGGCCGCCGAGAGCTACCTAAAGGTGCAGCGGATCATCGCCGCGGCCGAGGTCGCCGGGGCCGACGCCATCCACCCCGGCTACGGATTTTTGAGCGAGAACGCGCAGTTCGCCAACGTCTGCCGGGAGTGCAAGATCGAGTTCATCGGCCCGCCCGAGGCCGCGATGGAGCAGGTCGGCAACAAGGACCGCGCCAAGCAACTCGCCAAGCTCGCCAACGTGCCCACGGTCCCCGGCAGCGACGGCATCTTGAAGACCCCCGAGGAGGCGATGCTGTTCGCCCGGCAGGTCGGCTACCCGGTCCTCATCAAGGCGGTCGCCGGCGGCGGCGGCCGGGGGATGCGGGTCGCCCAGGACGACGCCGGCCTCGTCACGGGCTTCGCGCAAGCGCAGCAGGAGGCCGAGGCGGCGTTCAAGGACGGCAGCGTCTACCTCGAAAAGTACCTCGACCGGCCGCGGCACATCGAGGTGCAAATCCTCGGCGACAAGCACGGCAACGTCGTCCACCTGTACGAGCGCGACTGTAGCTTGCAGCGGCGGCACCAGAAGCTCGTCGAGGAGTCGCCCGCGCCGAACCTCCCGGTCGAGGTGCGCGACGCGATCTGCGCCGCCGCGGTGCGCCTCGTGACGGCCGCGAACTACTACAGCGCCGGCACCTGCGAGTTCCTGCTGGACCGCGACAACCGCTTCTACTTCATCGAGGTCAACGCCCGGATTCAGGTCGAGCACCCGGTCACCGAACTCGTCACCGGCATCGACCTGATCCGCGAGCAGATCCGCATCGCCGCCGGCGAGAAGCTCGGCTACACGCAGGCCGACATCGTGCAACGCGGGTCGGCCATCGAGGTCCGCGTCAACGCCGAGGACCCCTTCCACGACTTCCGGCCGAACGCGGGGACGATCACGAGGTGGGAGCCGGCCGGCGGCCCCGGCGTGCGGCTCGACAGCCACGTCGTCGCCGGCTACCGCGTGCCGCCGAACTACGACAGCATGGTGGCGAAGTTGCTCGTCCACCGGGCGACCCGCGCCGACGCCTTCGCCACGATGCGGCGGGCGTTGCGCGAGTTCGTCGTCGAGGGCATCGCGACGACGATCCCGCTGCACCGCGAGTTCTTCGACACGCCCGAGTTCATCGCGGGTGCCGTCGATACGACGTTCGTCGAGCGCGTGGTGATGCCACGCTTCGCGGCGAAACAGATTTGATTTCAGAACGAAATTCAACCCCACCGCGGAGGAGCAGAGTAGCGGAGAAGACCGAACACGAGTTTTCGGATTTCTCCGCTACTCTGCTCCTCCGCGGTGAGAAGTTTATTCGTTGCGACCACGGGTTATCCGAAGTACGGGTCCAAAAACCGCTTGCTTTGCCTTAACGCCCGCTTGCGGTCGTCGAGGTTGCGCTCGTAGGCTCGGTCCTCGACTTCGATGCACACCGGGCCAACGTACCCCGTGTCGGTGAGCGCAGCGAAGAACGCGCCCCAGTTGACTTCTCCGAGGCCCGGCAACTTCGGGTCGTGCCAGCCGTGGCCCATGACGCCGACCTCGTGCAGCCGGTCGCGGTCGATCCGCTCGTCTTTCGCGTGGACGTGGACGAGGTGCGGGCCGAACTCGCGCAACGCCCGCGGGCAGTCGATGAACTGCCAGACGAGGTGCGACGGGTCGAAGTTCAGACCCAGGCGGCCGCCGGGGAACAGCGCGAACAGCTTCCGCCAGACCTCCGGGCACATGGCGACGTTCTTGCCGCCGGGCCACTCGTCGTCGGTGAAGATCATCGGGCAGTGCTCGATGCCGATGCGCACGTCGGCCTTCTCCGCGGCCCGCAAAATCGGCGTCCAGACCGCCTCGACTAGGGCCAGGTTCGCATCGACGGTCAGCGCCGGGTCACGGCCGATGAAGGTGTTGACGACGCGGACGCCGATCCGCGGCGCGGCCTCGATCACCTTGATCAGGTGCGCGGCGACGAGTTCGCGGTGCGCCGGGTCGGGGTCGAGCGGGTTCGGGTAGTAGCCCAGGGCGGAAATCTCGACGCCGTGGATGCGGACGAGTTGCTGGACGTGCGCGGCGTCCGCCGCCGTGAACTCCGACACGTCGAGGTGCGTCACCCCGGCGTAGCGGCGCTCCGCCTTGCCCGGCGGCCAGCACATCAACTCGACGCAGGCGAAGCCCTCCCCGGCGGCGAAGTGCAAGACTTCTTCGAGCGAGAGGTCCGCGAGGATGGCGGAGACGAAGCCGAGTTTCATGGGGCGACACCTGGCGAGGGACTAGCAACCCCCTCGTTCTACGGACGCAGCAGCGGCAACAAGTAGCGCCGCTGCCGCGGGCCGGCGGCCGGAACCGCGGCGGCCGCGTAGCCCTCCGGCGCGTACGCCCCGACGTGCTTCGTCAGCCACTGGCTCACGCTCGGGAGCATGGCAATCGCCGTCGCCATGTTGTGCCGGCCGTCGGGCAACACGAGCGTATCGACGTTCACCTCGCAACGCTTCGCCTCGTCCAAGAAGCTCTCGACGGCGGCGTCGATGTTGAACTCGTCGCGGCGTCCGTAGCCGATGAACAGGTTGAACTCCCCCGGTTTCACGCGGTAACTCGACAGCATCTCGTAGGGGTTCTCCCGCGACACGAACTTGGTCGGCTCGTCGGCCCCGCGGCCCACGAGTGGGTCGAGGAGCCGGCGCGAGCGGACGAAGAGCAGTCCGTAGAACTCGCCGACGATCTCGTTGCGCCTGCCGACCGGCCGCAGGGCGAAGTTGGCGGGGTCGTAGGCGGTGAAGTACCGGCCTTCGAGGTCGCCGTACCGGAGGTTCAGCGGCGGCATGATGCCGACGACGTTGCCGTACTTCTCACGCTGCTTGATGCCGACGTTGAACGCCCCGAAGCCGCCCATCGACGCCCCGCAAATCACGTTGGCGTCGCGCTCCGGCCGCAGCTTGAAGTGGCTGTGGGCGAAGTCCCAGATGTCCTCGGCGACGTAGTCGCCGAAGCGGCCGGCCTTCGAGTTGATGTAGAAGCTCCCGGTGTGGATCAGCGACGGCCCGGTGCCGACGCTGCCGTCCGGGCAGACGATGACCATCGGCGGCATCTCGCCCTTGCGAATGGACTTGTCGAAGTGCTCGACGACTTCGAGGAAGACTTTCTCGTCTTGGGCCAGGCCGTGCAGGAACATCATGAACGGGAACGGCGTCTTGCCGTCATAGCCCGGCGGCGTGTAAGCGTACAGGTCGCGCTTCTGCTCGAGTGCTGGGGAGTAGATGCGGCGGTCGTCGCCGTGGTTGTGCGTGTAGTCCTCGACCCGCCCGGCGAGCTTACGGTTCAGCTTCGTGACGGCGTCTGGCCCGAGCAGGTGCGGCAGGCCGAGTTGCCCGGACGCGTCGGACATCGTGGCGACGACGAGGCCTAACGCAAGCAGTCCGACGTTCCGCATCCCACGCCCCCCGGTGGCCCGAATCGGCCGCCCTCAGTTTATCCCGCGCCCGACGCGAGTGGGCGAAGTCACCGAAATTGTGTCACGCCGCGGGCGGTCGATGACCGGGCGTGGGGTGGTTGAGCCAGTCGCGGAGCCGCGCCAGGGCGGCGTCATCGTCCCCCGGCCGGCGTAACGCCGCGCAGTACGGGCCGTAAGGCACCGCTTCGCCGGGCTGCGGTTGCACAGGCTCTAGCGTGGCGACGATGAGCGACAGCAACTCGCGCACGCCCTGCCCCGTCGTCGCCGACACGCCCAGGATGCCCGGCGGTGCGGCGACGAGGTCGGCCTTGTTCCAGACGACCAAAGTCACGCCTTGGGGAATCGGCGCGGGGTCAGTGCCGTCAACGACGTAGACGGCGAGGTCGGCCGTTGCCATCAGGCCCGTCGCGCGGCGGACCCCCTCGGCCTCCAGCGGGTCAACCGTGTCGCGCAGCCCGGCGGTGTCAGTCAGCCGCACGGCGACGCCGTCGATGGCGATTTCGACCCGCACGGCGTCGCGCGTCGTCCCGGCGACCGGCGTGACGACGCTGCGCTGATACCCGGCGATCGCGTTGACGAGGCTGCTTTTCCCGGCGTTCGGCACGCCAACGACGACGACGTTCCACGGCACCACGAGGTGGGCACCCACCGGGGCGAGTTGCCGCAGGCGTTCGAGATCGACGCCCGGCGATCGCACGGCGTCGCGAAACGCCCCGTGGTACTGATCGAGCAAAATCGAGGCGTTGCGCACCGTCGGGGCCGCGGCGAGCAGCGGCAGCACCGCCGCGTCGAACCCGTCGCCGCGCGACAGTTCCCACCACTCCGCCCGCCGACAACCCTCGGCGTCAAGCAGCCCGCAGAGCATCCGCACGACCTGCGGCCCGCCGTGGCAGTGGACTTCGACGGTGACTTGTGGCGACACCTGCGTCACCGCCACGACGACTTCGTCCCCCGCCCCGTCGCCGAGCGTGCCGAGCCGCACGGTGTGCAGGGTCGGCGACTGGGGTAGCGGCTTGCTGGCGGGGCGGAAGCGCCGCACCACCAGCGGCCAAGCGTCCGGCCCGCTCACGGCGAGGACCGCGATCGCCCCCGTGCCCGGCGGCGTCAGCACGGCGTAGCGGGTCACGGCAGCGACTCGGCGGTGATGAGGAGTCCAAGGAGGTTGAGTCTCGATTCCGATCGCAGAACCGCGTTCAAACCCGGCATACGGATCGACTGATTCCCGAACACGAACTCATGCAGTGGTTCACTCCGAGGCACAAAACCTGTAAGCTCCCAGAAGATCCAATCGTCGTCGCCGCCCGTAAGGAATACTTCAGGCTCATCGCCACCAGCTACAACAGATTGTACTGCTGACCGAACTGCCCCTACTAAAGCAAATTGGATCCCGACATTGATGGCGACCTCAGTCGATTTTCCGGGAAATCCCGACACGACGGACTTGGTGACGACTTGCGGCAGTTTGGCGGTCCCGTCGTGGAGCGCCCTCGCCATGAGCCGGGGGCCGGGCACGATAGCTCCCCCAACGAACACTCCGGTACCGTCAATGAAGTTAATTGTCATCGCCGTGCCCACATCTACTGTCATAGCCGCGTGACCCGGCGTGCGCAGCCTGTTGGCTGCAACTGCCCCGAGGAGTCGATCGATGCCGACCTTCTCCGGGAAATCGACCGAGACTGTAATCGGTAGTTGTCGGTAATTTGTAACTTCCGTCACGTCATCCCCGCGGCCCCGCGCCCAGGCGGCTGTTTCCGCCTGACGCACTGGGTTAACGCCTGTCACTAACCATTGTAGTCGCCGAGCTTGGCCGTAGACTTTGTCAAAAAGTACTGCGTCCTTTTCAATCTTTTCAGTCGAGCCATCGATTCCAAGTTTGCCGTGATTTATCAAAGCATACTTAATACGCGAGTTCCCCACATCGACGACCACGTCCGGCGTCATTCCACGGCCTCGACGGCCTGTACGGCTTCCGCCTCCACCGGCACGTCGTCGGGGATCGGCACGCCATCGACGCGGACAGCTTTCTCGTTGGCGAAGACGATGCGTGGCGGCTTCGCCTTGAGCTTCGCTTCGGCCGCCTTCAACTCGTTGACCATCGTCACGGCCCGGTTGACGACGGTCGAAAGCCCCTGCCCCGTCACCGACGACAGCAGCACGACCTCGCGGCACAACTCGGTTTCGAGGCGGTGTTGGATCTCGGCGGCCCCGGTCAACTCGGCCTTGCTGACGCAGACGATTTCGGGCTTGTTGGCGAGTTCCTCGCTGTACAGCTTCAGCTCGTTGCGGATCGCCTTGTAGTTCTCGACCGGGTCGCGCTCGTCCGACGGGAACGGCTCGACAAGGTGAATCAACACCCGCGTCCGCTCGACGTGCCGCAGGAATTCGTGGCCGAGGCCGAGGCCCTGACTCGCGCCTTCGATCAAGCCCGGCAGGTCGGCGAGGATCACGGTCTGCTCGTCGCCCAAGCTGACGATGCCGAGGTTCGGCTGCTTGGTCGTGAACGGGTAGTCCGCGATTTCGGGCGTCGCCCGGCTCAGCCGCGACAACAGTGTCGATTTGCCGGCGTTCGGGAAGCCGATCAGCCCGGCGTCAGCGATGATCTTCAGTTCGAGCGTGATCCAGCGCTCCTCGCCGGGGATGCCCGGCCCGAACTCGCGCGGTGTGCGGTTAGTCGCACTCGCGAAATGGCGGTTGCCGTTGCCGCCGCGGCCGCCCTTGCCGACGGTCACCTCGTCGCCGATTTCGAGCAGGTCCTTGAGCAGGTTGCCGCGCTCGCGGTCGCGCACCATCGTGCCGACCGGCACGGGGATGATGAGGTCGAAGGCGCTACGGCCGGCGCAGCGGCTGCCGAAGCCCTGCTCGCCGCTCTTGGCCTTCCAGTGCTTCTTGGCGACCATCGGCGCGAGGTTGTCGGAGTTGATCATCGCGCGGATGATCACCGAGCCGCCGTCGCCGCCGTCGCCGCCGTCGGGGCCGCCCTGCGGGACGTACTTCTCCCGGCGGAACGACACCATGCCGCGACCGCCGTCGCCGCCCTTGACAAAGATTTCGACGCGATCGATGAACATGACAAGGTCCCTTACATCTGGTCCACAGTGCGGATGCCGAGTAGCGAGAGCGCCGTCTGGATTGTTCGCGCCGTGACGTGAACCAACAAGAGTCTCGAAGCCTTCAACTCCGGCGTCTCAGCGGTCAACACCGGGCACGCCTCGAAAAACGTACTGAACGCCTTAGACAAGTCCCAAAGATACGCGCAAATGTGGTGCGGCTCGTACTTCGATGCCGCCTCGTGAACCGCGTCGCCGAAGCGCAACAGTTGCAACCCCAACGCCCGCTCGGCCGGCTGCGTCAACGTGACGGCAGGGGCATGATAGCCGACGAATGCAACGTCGCCCTTACGGAAGATGGCGCGGCAGCGGGCGTAGGCGTACTGCATGTACGTCGCCGTGTTGCCCTTCGTGGCCAGCATCGTGGCGAAGTCGAACTTGTAGTCCGACGTGCGGTGCGTGCTCAGGTCGGCGAACTTGATCGCCCCGACGCCGACCGCCAACGCCACGTCGCGCAACGTCTCGTCGCCGACCTCCGGCACGTCGTGCCCCGACGCCTTGCGCTCCAGCAGACTCAGGGTGAACAGCCGGCCGCCGAGGTCGATGCCCTCGTCGATGAGATCGCCGAGTTCCTTGCCGCCGCCGTCACGCGTCTTGATCGGCTTGCCGTCCTTGCCCAGTACCGAGCCGAAGCTGACGTGCTGCAACTCCACACCCGTCACGCCGGACTTGCGGGCCGCCGCGAACAGGTTCTTGAAGTGGTAGCCCTGGCGGAAATCGACCACATACACGATCGCGTCGGGCTGAAACTCCTTGATGCGGTATTGAATCGTCGCCAAGTCGGTCGTCGTGTAGGTGTACGCCCCGTCGCGCTTGCGGATCAGCGTGACCGCCTCGCCCTCGCCGCGAAGGATCAC
This sequence comes from Fimbriiglobus sp., assembly GCA_043744775.1. Classification (GTDB taxonomy): domain Bacteria; phylum Planctomycetota; class Planctomycetia; order Gemmatales; family Gemmataceae; genus Fimbriiglobus. Next base: position 29,568 of record JAYTUC010000059.1, read on the forward strand.
CGCCCCGCCGTCGCCGACTTCGGCAACACCCTTCGCCAACAAGTCGTTGACAACACCACCGAGCATTGGCTGATAAAAACTCTCGCCCAGTAGGTGCGTGAACGGCAACAGGTCGAGCTTGGCGTACACGCGGTGGATCTCGTCCATGCACGGCGGCATGAACTCCGCCCACAGCTTGCGGTTCTCGACATCCCCGGCGTGAAGCTTCGCCGTCTCCATTCGGTAAGCGTCGGCGACGGGGTTCTTGAACGGCAACTTCGCGTCGCCTTCCTCGTCCTCGTCGTCGGACTTGGCCCGCTTGGTGCCGTTGACGAAAATCCGCGTCAACTCCGCGACCGGGTCGGCAGCGAACGCCTCTTGGTCTAGGAAGTTGGTGAACGCATTCGACAGGATGTCAACGGTGCCGGCGACGTTGCGAACCTGAACGTAAAGCCGGGCGAGTTCACGCACGGGGTTGGCCTTGTACGCATCCTTGTTGAGGAAGGTGCGGTAGCCGTAGATCAACATGCCGAACTGCGTGCCCCAGTCGCCGAGGTGGTTGTCCCCGATGACCGTGTGGCCCAGGTGCGACAAGATGCGCACCAGCGCGTCGCCAATCACGGTACTTCGCAAGTGCCCGACGTGCAGCGGCTTGGCGACGTTCGGCCCCGAGTAATCGACGACGAACCGTCGCGGCGTCTCGGCCGTCGCTACGCCGAGTCGAGCGTCGGCGGCCACGGACTGCACGGCGGCGGCGATGGCGCTCGTCTTGAGCGTGACGTTGACGAAGCCCGGCCCGGCGACGACGGCCGTCTCGATCAGGTCGTTCGCCGGGATCGCGGCGACGATGCCGGCGGCCACGTCTTGCGGCTTCTTGCCCAGTGACTTGCCCAAGGCCATCGCGCACTTCAACTGGAAGTCGCCGAACTCCGGCTTGCCGCTGGGGGTGAGTGTGTTCAACGCCTCGGCCCGCTTGGCGGCGTCGGGGACCAGCGTCGTCAGGGCGGTCTCGAACAGAGCTTTCAGCGCGACCGACGGGTTCATCGAGGCACGTCTCGGGGGCAACATCGTCAACGAACGAACCCACCCGGAGGCCTCCGGGTGGGTGAGAAGTGTCAGTTTATCGGCGTGACAGCCGTGGGGAAGTCGCGTTACGCCTTCGCGTCGCCCAACTCGTCTTCGTCCTCGTCGTCCTCGACATCCACCTCGTCGTCGCCTTCGAGTTCGCCGTCCGCCTCATCGCCTTCGGCGTCGTGGGCGATCGACTCGGGGTCAAACTCGCGCTCCCAGTCGATGCGCTTGGCGTCGGCCCACAACTCTTCGAGCTTGTAGTAGTCGCGGGTGTCGGGGTCGAAGGTGTGCGTCAGCACGTCACCGTAGTCCTGCACGATCCACTTGCTCGTGTCGTAGCCCTCGACGCTCATCCGGACATCGCCGACATCCCGCAGCGCGGCGTCGGTCTCCTCGACGATCGTGTGGACCTGACGCCGGCTGCTGCCGGTGCTCAGCACGAAGTAGTCAAACATCGGGGTGATGCCCCGGAGGTCGAGCACGAGGATGTCTTTGCCCTTGTTGTCCGCGGCGACCTTGGCCGCGAGACAGGCCCGGTCGTGGCCGGAGATGAGTTCAAAGCGGGGGACCGGAGTCGAGGCGACTTCGATCGGAGTGAACACCGAGGGGGAAATAGTGCGGCTCAAGTGACCTCCTTCAGGGCGCGCCCCCCGCGAGGGAATGCCGCAAGCCGTCAGGGACTCGTGCCGTGGCGTTCGTGGGCAGTCTCCAGGAGGAGCAAAGCGGTGTCCGGGCGAAATGACCCGACCAACACGTTCGACGCGGACCACCCGCATCGAGAGTATCATCGGCCCTCGAGTCCGGATTGCAAGCGGCAACTGCCGTTTCCCCGCGAATCGCCCTCGCCGGAGTGCGACCCGCGGGGAGAATCCGCAGCGGCCAACGAACGGACCAAGTGGCCACCCGACAGGTTCACGCTTTGTGGCTACGATTGACCATACCCGACACCCCATACCCCGTACCCGGTTCGAGACATGCCGCCGAGAATCCTGATCGCCCCGAGCCACCTGCCCGAAATCGCGTCGATTTACGGCCCGGCGTTGGCCGGCCTGAGAGTCGAACTCGTCTACCCGAAGCGGGCCGCGCAGATGACCGAGGCGGAGTTGCTCGACCAGCTCCCCGGCTGCGTCGCCAGCCTGGCGGGGTCGGAGCCGTACACGCGTCGCGTGATCGAAGTCGCCGCGAAGGCGGGGCTGAAAATCCTCGCCCGCGCCGGCGTCGGGTACGACGGCATCGACGTGCAGGCGGCGACCGACCACGGCGTGGTCGTGACGTACGCCCCCGGCACCAACCACGAGGCCGTCGGCGAGACGGCGTTGATGCTGATGCTCAACCTCGCCAAGAGCTTCGTGCTGCAGCACACGCAAATCGCCGCCGGCCGGTGGCCCCGCCGCGCCTACCAGCCCCTGCGCGGCCGTACCCTGGGCGTCATCGGACTCGGCCGCACGGGCCAGGCGACGACGACCCGCGCCCGCGCCTTCGGCATGGCCGTGATTGCGACCGACCTCGTGCGGGACACCGAGTTCGTCGCGGCCCACGGCGTCGAGTTCGTCGGCCTGGAGGAGTTGCTCCGCCGCGCCGATTACGTCAGCCTGCACGTCCCGCTGACGCCGCTGACGCGGAGGATGATCAACGCCGACACGTTGCGATTAATGAGGCCGACGAGCTACCTCATCAACTGCTCGCGCGGCGAAGTAATCGACGAGGCGGCGCTGCTGGAGGCGCTGACGACTGAGCGGCTCGCCGGGGCGGGCCTCGACGTTTTCGAGCACGAGCCGCCGGGCGACAACCCGCTCACCAAGCTCGATAACGTCGTGTTGACGGCCCACACTGCCGGCGTCGATTGGCAGAGCCGCAACGACATGGCCCGCGTCCCCGCGGAGTGCATCGCCACGCTGATGACCGGCGGCTGGCCGACGGCGTGCGTCGTCAACGGCGAGCTGCGGGCGACGTGGGTGCTGTGAAGTCGTCGCAGATGCTATTTTCTGTAGATGGCCTCTGTGAGGCCGGACCCGCTCCCACGCACTGGAGTCACCAACCCAGGGGGCTAAGTCCGGCCTCACAGAGGCCAGCTACAGAAGAGAAGACCGACGCTCCAGCACGGCCGAAACGACACTAAGGCTTACCAGTGTGCTACTCACCGGCCGACAACCCCAGCAGGGCGCGAGACTGCTTGCGCACCACCTTCCACGGAATGAACTCGGTCCGGCCGGCCTTGGCTTCCGCGACACGCCGGCGGATCTCGGCCAGCCACGCCTCGCCCTTCAGCTCCGGGCACGGCGGCTCGCACGCCTCCTGGAGCGCGTCGGCGAGCGCGAACCGCTCCGGCTCCGGGAGGGCCAGGATCGTCGCCAACAGTTGCTGCGTCGTCATGGGCAGTCCCTTGAATGTCGGGCACGGAGTCGAACCGACACCTCAGAGTGTACCCCACCGCCGGGGCCATGTCACGGCCGCCCGCGGGGTCACTTCTTCGCGGGGCCTTGCGTCACCAGCGAGATCGCGTTCAGCACCGCACCCGCCCGCAGGGTCGCCCCGATCACGAGCCGGCCGTCGCCCGCCAACTTGGTGTCGGTGTCGCCCGCGACGGCCGTGTTCCCGAGCCACTCGGTCGTGTAGCTGTCGGTCGCGTCGAGCGTCCCTTCGGTGGTCAGCTTGAAGTAGACCACCCGCATCGCGTGCGTCAGGCTCCCGGACTTGACGACCAGCCCGCCGACGGCGTAGCCCGGCTTCGCCACCTCCCGCTTGACGCCGAACATTGTGCCGTATTGGGGCAGGTCGCGGTCGTAGATCGGGAAGACGTGGGCCAGGCACTCCACGCCGTCCCACTTCCACAGGTTCCACTCGAACCCGAGCAGCGGCCGGCCCGCCTCGGCGTAGCGGGACGTCGGCGGGCTGACCGCGGGGTCGCCGGCGAACGGGGTGTCCTGGCCGACGCCACCGTTGAAACTCGCGGCGGGCCACTTCGGGGGCGACTTCCGCAGCCGCGCTGCCTCGTCGGCTGTCCAGGCCCGCGCCAGGCTCACACCCCCCTTCAAGTCGCCGGCCGTGAACGAGTTCGACACCTTGAACGCCGGGTAGAACCCGCCGCCGTAGCGTTGCTCGGTCAGCGTCAGGTAGCACTCGCAGTTCGCCAGCGCCGCCAGGCCGTTGCCGAAGGGGCCCCCGCCGCGGGTGTCGAGGTTGATCCTCCCGACGCGGTCGCTCAAGGCCCCGATCCGGACCGACTCGTCGCGCTTCCCGGTCGCCCGGAGGACCAGGGTCAGGGTGCCGCCGAGGGTCCCGTCGCGGGTCCGCTCGTAATCGACGACTAAGCGGGGGTACGGGGAAAGCCCAGCCCGCTCCAGGCGAAGGTTCGCGACCTTGTAAATGGCGTCGCCGTTCCGCGGCCGCAGCGGCGACGCGGCGTGGCCGTCGGCGGGCAGCACGCCCTCCTCGGCGGCCGGGGCGTACAGGTCCGCGGCCGGGTCCGGCCCGGCGTTCGGCGCGGCGACTGCCCCACGGGGCGGCGTGTCGGGGGCGGCGACGGTGGCCGTCGGGGTTGGGGTCGGGGCTTGCTGGACCGCCTGAACGGGGGCCGGCACCGGAGCTTGCCTGAGCGCCGTGGCAAGGCCAAGCCCCACGACCGCCAGGCCGACCATTGCCGCCAATCCCATAAGGCCAACGCCCGCGACGACTAAGACAATCACCTTCGTGTTCGCCCCCCCGCCGACCTTGGGCCGTCGGGGGCGGTCGTCGTCGGAGTCGTCGGACTCGGCGCGTCGGTCAGCCATCGCAGTCTCCTGGCGTGTCTGTCGGCTCGAAGCCGGTAAGGTAGGCAAACTCTTACGAAGTGGCTACGAACGGCTTGGGCGGATTGCACCTCAGGCGCGCCCCACCGAGGTGGGAGTTGCCTGCGATCCAATCCGCCCCGGTCGCGTCGAGAACTGTGGCTGAGGAGGGACTTGAACCCCGCCGCGAAACGCCCACAAATCGTAGTGCTTCCACCGCTCCGACCGCCAGGGGCGGTGCGGAATGCGGTGCAGTCGAGGGCGGGGGCGGTACGGACGCCCCGTCCGCGTCGCTGCTTCTGATGCTCCAGGAGTTCCGGGAGTCGTCGCCCGCTGGCCGGGTGAGACTTGCCCGAATCTGGGGCGTGCGGCCGGGGAGTGCCGCGGCGGCCGCTCTCGGCGTCCCCCGGTGAGGGCGTCGGGACTCCCGAACCCGTCGCCGCCGCAGCCTATCCACGCAAGGCTGCCCCCAGGACTAATCGACAGAATGGGCAGAAAACGGGACGGGACTGAGCGAATTCACCATTCTGCCGTGAGGATGCCACGAACGCTACCGACAAGGGCGGGCTGCAAAGGAAGCGAAAGAAGCGAATCAAGCCCCCTTCGACTCACCGAAGTGCCCGCCGCCCGTGCGAAGCCACAACCTCTTCGATCGGTCGATCCTTTCGGGGGCGTGTGCTTACTCGTCAAGCCCCTAGCGACACCAGCACAACCCCGTAACGAAATCATTTGGCACTCCGGCGGGTGTTGTGCTGGGCGGAGGGGGCTTGTGCTGGTTGCCGCCCGCGGCGGGTGCCGGCCCTGATCATCCGATCGACTTGCCCCCGCCCCGTGGCTTCCGCTTCGGCGCTTCGGCCGGGGCCGGCGTCGGCACGGCCCCACCCTTAGCGACCAGCTCGCAGTCGGCGAACGCCGTGCAGTCCACCCCCAATGCCTTGGCCAGTGCGACGACGTAGGCGAAGTTGATCCGCTCCGCGGTCTTCGACTGCTCGTAATTCCGGAGCGTGAAGAGCGGCACGCCGGAGGCGGCCGCCAACGCGGGCTGCGTCATCCCGGCCGCCTGTCGGAGTTCGATGAGCTTGTCTCTGAACGTCATGGCTCCCCCAGTAGTCGCGGGTTCGGCAGAGGCATTGTAGCCAATTTCGCCTAGTAAGCAATTCCGCCTACAAAGTGCCTTGACACTGTAGGCGAAGTTGCCTACAGTGTTGGTGTAGGCGAAGTTGCTTACACCCGCCACGGAGAACGATCATGGTTACGAAAGCCCGCAAGCTTGCCGCCAAGCCCGCCCGTGCCCTGAGCTTCTGCCGCGAGGAGATGACATTAGTGCTGACCGTCGGCGAGCTCGCTGTCGCCTACTGCATCTTCGAGCTTCCTTGCGACGACGCCGGCCGCCGGGTGTTCCGCGTCGGCAAGTACGACCTCAGTGAGAAGTACACAGTGAGCATCAAGGCGGGCGTCTCGGAGTGCGACTGCAAGGGGGGCACCTACGCCGGCCACTGCAAGCACGGCGACGCGCTGAAGTTCCTCACCGCCAACGGCAAGCTGTGACCAATCCGACCGCCGCCGGGGCCAACCCCCGGCTGTCCCAGCCAGCCTCCAACCGCGCCGTGACCGCCACCGTGACCACGGCCCTGGTTCGCCGGAACCCTGAAGTGGTCGAAGCCCCGGCGCTCGCCGCGTCGTCCGTCTGCATCGCTCTGGTGTCCCTGCCTGGAACTCGCTCTGAAGACCACCCGCCCATAGACTACATCGGACAACACACCGCGCCGCCGGCGCGGACCCCGCCGATCGCGCCCGCCGCCGTCACACCGTCCGCGACGCGTTCCCGCGCGGCTACCGAGTTGACGTTGCCCCCCGGCCTGGCGGCCGCGGGGTCGGGGTACGCGCCGGTGGCCGTGACCGAGGCGTCGATCGAGCCGTAGGAGCGCACCGAGGTCACGTCGCGGCCGGCGGTAAACGTGCCGGTGAGGTTCCCCGCCGCCCCCGCCGAGGCCGTCGCCCCGTAGGCCAAGCCTTGCTATCGATGTGTTTTGATGACGTTGTGATGCATGCTGCGACGGATACGTTGGCGAAACTAGTGCGGTATGATGGTGGGGCTGCGCGTCATGCCGAGGCAGTTAGCTTCACCCATTCGGGGCCGCCCCGCCTCCGCTACATGCCCTCACATTCCCGAGCTCGCCCCGACCCTGTATCTTTTTGGCAATACCCCAGGAGTTGCTTTAGGCAAAGCGAGTTAACAATGGCGTTGGTCAGCGGTGGGGTGAGCTTTGCTTGACTAACCGCCGTGTAGCGCTTCATGCACAACGACCGCGACTATCTCGGCGAGGATTGTGGTTGAACGAACAAAGGTCGGTTGCCAGGTTTCGCCCTTCCTCTTTTGATCCGCTAGAGTATGAAATCTTGTTGTCTGCGATGTAGGGTAGTGAAATTCAACGCTGGAAGTGAACAAGGCTCGTTGTGTCACCTCATGTTTCACAACTTATCTTGCGGATCAGTGTTGCCTGAGCAGACGTCGATAAATGACTTACCGACCTCCGTCGATTGCTCGAACCGTAAATTACCAAGACTTGCGAATAGGATCGGATACTCGTCATTCTTGTAATTGCTTCTCATGTCAAATAAAAATACATGACCTCTGCCGCTAAAAGCAAAGGGCATGGCGTTTGGCATATACTGTGGGATATGGTACCCAACCAAATTCTGACGCAACCCATAAGACGCTAAAAATGGGTCGAAATGGCGGTTGTTATTAAAGAATGACCCGCCATTGGACCAACGTAGAAATGTGATGTAGCTTGGCGGAAGCGGTCTAGTCGGAAGTTGCCACATTAACGGATCAAACTGTCTGTACAAGCTGTGAAGAGGATCACTTATTGGGAAAGGATTTGTTTGGGACCGAGCAATGGACGCCAACTCCTCACCAGACAGCGGGGCAAATAACGCCGCCAACACTTCAGACAGATTCTTTACAGAGGCACCAGCCACCGGGTATTGCGTTTCGAAAACCTTCGACCAATTGAAGTACGTGGTCATATCGATGCTTTCGGTTATAGCGAGTTAATATCCCGGAACTTTGGTGTATTTAACAACGAGAGAATCAAACATTCGATACTGTTGCTCCAGAATCTGCTTGATTGTCGCATCGTTGAAACCAGCAGCTTTAAAATCCTGGACTATGTGTGCCAACTCTTCATCAAAAGTGGAACTCCATGCACCCTTCCCAGCGGATTCACGTGTGGCTTGACTTGCATTTTGACGGTTACTGATAGTAGTATGGGCCAAATCACCACGTTTGCCCGGTATGGCGGCACCGGTTTCGAGGGTTACAGACGGGGCTGACCCCGGCTTGTAACCTGGCAAGTTCGCCTTCGCCCATGCCTCCTGAAGACCGTGATGCGACTGTAATGCACCTCCATTCGGTCCTACACCCTTCGGTACCGGCGTCGATGTGCTGTGAGAATTGTTGAACAGAATATGCGGTTGCCCAGAGTTTCTCGCAATCCACTCCTCCGCATCCGCCGCTGTTTTGAATCGGATTGGGTCGCCGTTAGGCGTCTTCAACACTTTCAGCGTTCTGTCGGTTCCAGTTCCCTCCCAGTAACGTATCGAGTGCGTGCCGTATGCGTCTGCGAAGACTTGGTAATCTGCGTTGTGCGCCCAGACGCTGAAGCCCCACTCGTCGCAGCCGACGAAGTAGGTGTGCCAGTCGGCGACGCGGAGCGAACTCGGCTTTTCTCCTACGCCTTCCAGCGTTTGCGTTCACTCAAGCCCAGGCGAAGCCCGCCTTCGGCTGATTTTTCCCCGACGCGGTTTTCCAAAGAACTTGCCGCTTTCGCCAGAGGCGATGCCGGCCCGCACAGGCCGAAGCCCGGCGAGCGAACGAGCGAAGTCATCCTACCGCCGACGCCTTCTCCTGGCCGCTGGTCAGCTTCGCCAGCAGTACGACGACACGATTCCGCTTCTGGCCTTTGTGCGTTTTCGCTGCGAACCGGCGAGTTTGTTCGTTCGCACTGGTTCCGCAAGGGTTTCCGTGAAATGCCCGCCCCGACCGTGGCCCGATCTGACGCCGACCTTGCCCCGCCCACCCCCCGACCGATGCCCTGTTTACCCCGACCGATGGGTAGTCCTGCCCGTCCTGGCGTAGCGTGTTGCAAATGCCTTCAGCTTGAACCACACCGCCCGCCCCCTGCCGTGGTGGTGCAAGCAAAGCTCAAGTCCTGCCGCACGGCTACACCTGCCAAGTGTCGATTATGGACGAGCCTTACCACCGAACGCATTGCCGGACGTGGGTATTCTCAGCGTAATCGAGGGCCAGGAACGGCGGATGTTGACTCTTGACAGTTCGGGCCGCTGGCGGGGTTCACGCCGTCGCGGTGCTGGTGTCCTGCGACAGTCGGGCGATGGCGTGCAACAACTCGTCGTCGGCGTGCGAACGAGCGAAGGCGGTGGCCGCGTCACGGATACGCCGCATCAACCGGCGGATGCCCCAGTCGCCCAAACGACGGAACGCAGGCTCCTTCACCAACTGCCGCAACGACTCGCCGTCATCCAGCCTTCGATCTAGAAGGGCGACGGCCACGTCTCCCGCTTCTCGCCGCAGGAACGCCCGGAACGCGGCCAGCACCTCGTCTGGCGGCTCGGCAGGGCGGTCAGGCACGCTGGCCAGGGCGTTGGCGTGATCGCCACCAAAGGGGGCTACACGTCGGCTGCGGGTGCGGAGGTGGTTGCGGACGGCGTTCTTCACGGCCAGCGTGAAGCGTGCTTCCATCGGGCCGCTGCTGTTGGGGTCGTAGCCCGCGAACAGCTTGCCGGGTTGGACGAGCAGGTACACGGCGATGTCGTGGGAAGCTTGCTCCCGCTCGTTCTGGTCGCTGACACCGGCGTTCCGCAGGGCCGACAGGATGTAGCCCATCCAGTCCATGTCCTGCACCCGCTCCAGGGATGCTCGGCGACGTGTATCACGAACGCGGGGCAGCAACTCCCGCAGGTGCTGGCGGAACAGGTCGTTGAACCCGTCGAAGTCGAGGCGACCGCTCTCCAGCAGAAACAGCCACAGGCGAAAGCTCTCCATGCCCGTATGTAGGCGTCGAGCATTTCGCCTTCGGGATGTGCGTCTCGAATTACAGCCGTTCAGGTGGCGATGTGGAAGCCTTGCAGGGCATCAAGACGGCGTCGAACTTCGTGGATCACCAGTTCTGCGAAGTCCGGTCGAACGCACAAGAACGAACGAGCAAAGAGTAGCAGGACGTGGCGTGGGGCAGGAGTCCCGCCAGGACTTTCGCAACCGAGTTGTTGGGTATCGGCTTTTGTTGCACAGGCTGGAAGGAACAGACTTGGCCGAACGAACAAAGTCCTCCCAGTGCCTTCCCACTTTGTTCGTTCGCACGCATTGCTCGTCGCCAGCGATGCCCTGTTTCAGAGGCTTTGTTCGTTCGCTCGCAGTGCGTTGGCGAGTCGGATCGGGCAGGATACAGCTTGAGCGGAATGAGCAGAGGCTTTGTTCGTTCGCACGCTTCGCTCGGCAGAACGAAGTCGCTATGCGAGGCACAGGGTCAGGTGGGTAATAGTGACGGCTTGCACATCGCAGCGGCGGTGCAGAGGCTGAAGCAGGGGAAGGCAAGGCAAGGGCAGCAGCAAGGCTTGGGCAGGCGAAGCCTGCCTGCACAGCGGGGGCGGCGGCGGGGGACGTGGTTCAAGCTTCCGTCAACGCCGTGGGCCGAGCCTTGCCATCGCTGTGCCTTGCTAACGCTGTGCTGCGTGCCGGGACGGATGCGGTGGCGAAGCTGGTGCGGTGTGGTGGCAGGGCTTGGCGTCGTGCCGAGGTGTGGGCTTCAACCACTCGCCGCCGCCCCGCCCCCGCTTCACGCCATTCCTTGCTGGCGCTCGCCCTGGCCCAACTTCACGTCAGCACTGCCCCTGCGGTCGCTGCGGGCAAAGCGAGCGAACGAACAAAGGTATCGGCTGATCGGAAGGGCGGGCTTTGTTCGGTTGCTCGCCGGGCGTAGCTTCCTTTCCAACGACCGCGACGGCCTCGGCGAGCAGTGCGAACGAACGAACGAACAAATGGTGTGAGTGCCGGGCATTGTTCGCTCGCTCGATGACAAGCACGGAAGCCGCAACCCGAACTCCCCGTGGATAAGATTTTTGTACAGGACGCGGCAGTAAACTTATGTCATTCCTCAGCCAGATCGTCCGTATCAGCAGCGTTTTGATTGAAAACCAGGACTTCGATTCCAATCAAAACACCCTCCGAATTGAAATCCAAGTGAATGCGTGGCCCGGAATAGTCTTTCACAAGATCGTTCATATTCAGGGTTCGGGATACGATGCCCGGAACAATTACTTCCGGATATCCCGGCAATGCGATATATGCTGTATGAGAGTTCTCACCTACAAGGCGAACGCGGATTAATGGTACTGCCATCTATCTATACTCCTCCGATACATCCATGTTCGTGAAACAGAGCATGCTTGTCGAGAAAAATGCCCTGTTTGTGACTCAGTGACTGTCCCATAAGCCCGGATTTGCCGTGCAAAATCGCTGCGAAACAAGGCGTTATCGGGGCTTATGGGACAGTCACTCCGAACTACCTAGGGCCAATCACCGTTCGGAGTGTTAATGCCCCCTTCTTGCTAACTTCGTAGACTGCATATCCTCCCTGGAATGGAACAAGTACAGAGTCGATCCGTTGGGGATCGAGCAGCGTGCCAGCAGGCAAGCCATTCTTGCCAACCTCTTTCGATAACGCCTGCAACCCCTCACGGGCCTCTTTTGCGGTTCCAATTCCAAGACGAGCAACGGCCTGATCCGCTGCGTGACCGATGTCAGAATTCAGAACCTTCAACACTTCAGGAGCGAGTGATGGGCTTCCAGTGATGGCGGGAGCAGTTGCAGGGGCTTCAACCATCACCCCTCGTCCACTTCTAACGGCTTCCTGAGCCGCTTCTGGAGTCGCAAACGGTCGAACTCTTGCTCCAACCGGTTCAGTCACCCAGCGGAAACTTCCATCTGGCAGCTTTTCAGCCAACGCGAAGCCGCTGCCGCTCGGATGCGCCAGGACAGCATACTCCGCGTTATGCGCCCAGACGCTGAAGCCCCACTCGTCGCAGCCGACGAAGTAGGTGTGGGTGTCGTCAACGCGGAAATTATACACCGTCTGACGCTCACCCGTTGCGGCTACGCCCTCAACGACAGCGTTCTGGCCGTCGTGCGACACCAGTACATCGCCTGGCCGCAACTCGCCGGCCGTAATCCAACTGCGCCCCGCGACCCAGAAGGGGTGTTCTGAGGTCGTCCTAATGACGCGGCCCCGCACCGCGAGCGCGACCACCTCCGCCGAGCGCTGGAAGACCGCCTCCACCAACTTGGCCACGACCTCGCCGTCCGGCCGCGCCTCGTCGCGGCTCAGTACGGCGTCGCCAGGGGCGATGGTTTCCACGGGCCGGCTTCCATCTGGGGTGAGGATCGGCGTGCCCGCTGCGAAGCAACTGCCCCCGTCCTTCACCAAAGCCAATTCCGCGCCCGCGACCTTCTTGGCCGCGTCATTCGCTGCCTTCGCCTGGACCGCGGCGAGTTCCAACTCCTTCGCGGCTTTGCGGAGTTGGGCCAAGCCGATACCCCCCAGCGCGGCCCGTACCAGCCCCTCGGAGATCAACGCGCCCCCCGGCCTGCCGTGGGCCTTCTCGTTGACTCCCCGGCCCACCTGGACCGCCCCCACAGTCACATCGATTGTAGCGGCAGCCTGCCCCAGTCGGAGAGCGGTCCGCCCACCCTTCACGAGTGCTCCGATCACTAACAATGTCGATGCGTCTCCGGCGATAGCGAACGCGACATCCCAGTTGTTCGTATCGCTACGGTGGATCTTGTCGGCAGTGTTCAGGCCCGGCGTTAGGTCAATAGTGAGTTGATGCATCAGGTCGGCACCGGAAATGACTCTGGCCATCCGGTCGTTGAGTCCCTGCAGCCGCCGAAACTCGTTGATGTGGCCCATCAACCTGTTGCCGTCAGGGTTGTTGACAGCCGGCAGTGTGTTCTGCATCCGAATGACCCGGTAGTACGCCGGATTCGTATGCGTACGACTTTCTTCGAGGCCGAACGCCTCGACGATTTCCTCGGGCACGTATTGCATCACCACCTGCTGGACGCCCCCGCCCGGCAACGGGGTGTGGAAGTAGATGAGGTTGCCGGACTTGATCGCCCAGCCGTTGCCCAGCATCTCGTCAATGTACTTCACGTTGAAATGATTGCTCTGGAGGGCCTGAAGAACCGCGTCCATCGCCTCGCCCGCCGGCGGGTTCGGGTGGCCCGGTGCCGGCACGACCTGCGGTGCCGGCGGCTGCACGCCGACGATCATCATCGCGATTAGCGCGTTCGCCACGCCGCCTGCGGCCCACGACCCGATCTCCCCGAACACCCACAGCCCCGACCCCGCCGCGCCGCCCGTGACCGCGCCCGTCACGGCCCCCGCGGCGGAGGTCGCCGTCGCCCCGTCCCGGCCACTGACGGGCCCCGTCACATCCCCCCAGGCCCTGACCCGCGCCACGCCCGCGGCGGCGCTGACGGCCCCGGACACGCCGCCGAAGGCGCTGTAGACCGACGCCCCGGTGAACCCCGACACGGCCCCGGTGATGTCGCCGATCGCCTCGACCCGCGCCTTCCCCGCCGACGACGTGACCGCGCCCGACGCCACGCCGAGCGTGCTGACCCACGCCCCGTCCCGCCCCGACACGCCGCCCGAGACGCCCCGGATCGCATCGACCCCCGCCTCCCCCGCCGACGCCGTGACGCTGCCCGTGACGGCCCCCAGGGCCTCGACCCACGCGTCGGTCGCGCCGCTCACCGCCCCGCTGACGCTGCCCCCCGCGTCCACCCAGGCGTACCCGGCCGACGACGTGACCGCGCCGGACACCCCGCCCGACGTGTCCACCCACGCCCCGGCCCGCCCCGTCACCGCCCCCGACACGTCGCCGGCCGCCTCGACCCACGCCTCCCCGGCGGCGGATGTCACAGCCCCGGAGACGCCGCCTGTGACGGAGTAGACCCAGGCGTCCGTCTGCCCGGACACGTTTCCGCTGACGCTCCCTACCGCGTCCACCCAGGCGTAGCCGGCCGACGAGGTCACCGACCCCGACGACGCCCCCCAGGTATCGACCCACGCCCCCGTCAACCCGGACACGTCGCCCGACACGTCGCCGTACGCATCCACCCAGGCGTCGCCGCCGGGCGAAGTGACACTCCCCGACACGCCGCCGGTCGCGCTGTAGACCCAGGCGTCCGTCTGGCCCGAAACGCTCCCCGACACGTCGCCCTCGGCGTCCACCCAGGCGTACCCGGCCGACGAGGTCACCGACCCGCTGACGTCCGCCCCGGACCCCACCCACGCGCCGGCCTGCCCCGAGACGTTGCCCGACACGTCGCCCCAGGCGTCCACCCACGCCTCGCCCGCGGAGGCCGTGACCGCGCCCGTCACGTTCCCGAGTACGCTGCCGACCCACGCGTCGGCGACGCCGGTGACCGCGCCCGACACGTCGCCCCACGCATCGACCCAGGCGTAACCCGCCGACGAACTCACGGAGCCGGACACGTCGCCGAGCGTGCCGACCCACGCACCGGCCTGCCCGGACACGTCCCCGGACACCTCGCCCAGCGCGTCCACCCACGCCGCGCCGCCCGGCGAATCGACCGCCCCGCTCACGCCGCCGGTCATGCTGGTGACCCAGGCGTCGGTCTGCCCGGACACGGCCCCGCTCACGTCGCCGAAGGCGTCCACCCAGGCGTACCCCGCCGACGAGGTCACCGCGCCGGACACGTCGCCCCAGGAATCGACCCACGCGCCGTCCCGCCCGGTCACGACGCCGGTCACGTCGCCCCAGGCGTCCACCCACGCCACGCCCGCGCTGGCGCTGACGCGCCCGGTCACGTCGGCCCAGCTCTGCACCCACGCCTCGGTGGTGCCCGAGACGGCCCCGCTCACGTCGCCGTAGGCGTCGGCCCAGGCGTAGCCGGCCGACGAGGTCACCTTGCCGATCACCGCGCCCAGCGTTGCGTAGGACCACGCCCCGTCGCGGCCGGTCACGTCGCCGGTCACGTCGCCGTACGCGGTCGCCCACGCCTCGCCGCCGGACGCGGTCACCTCGGCCGCCACGTCCGCCTCGGTGGACTCCACCTCGCCGAGCCGACGCCCGGCGCGCACCGCCCCGTCGATGTCGCCCTTGGCCGTGACCGCGCCGCCGTCGCGGCCCGCGGTGACCGTGGCGTCGATCCGGCCGGGGACGGAGATCGCCCCGAAGTCGCGGCCGGCCGTCACGCTCACCAGTAGGTCCCGGCCGACGGACACGCCTAACACGTCGCGCACGGCAGCCACGACCGACGCCATGTCCCGCCCGGCGGCGACCCGCACCGCGTCCCGCCCGGCGGCGATGCCGCCGGTCACGTCGTCCGTCGCGTCCACCAAAACGACGTCCCTTAGCGCGGTGATGTCGCCGGTGATGTCGCCGACGACCGCCGGCGGCGTGACCAGCACGCCGGACCCCGAGCCGGAGACGGGGTCGTTGCCGTAATCGTAATAGGGCGGCGGGGCGGGGGTGCCGGCCCGCACCAAGAGCACGTCGCGGCCGGCGGCGACCTCCGCGCTGACCGACCCGCCGGCTTGGACCCGGCCGACATCCCGGCCGGCCTGGACCCGGCCGGCCACGGCGACCTTCGCCTCGACCCAGGCGACGTCGAGCCCGGCCGTGACCTCCGCGTCCACCGACCCGCCGGCGCGGACCCCGCCGAGGGGGTCGGGGCCGGCGAGGGCGGGGAACTCGTACCAGACATCGCCGTGGGGGTCGGCGGCCGGGTCGTCTGGCAGGCGGCCCACGTTGCCCGACGCTGCGGCGACCGTGCCCACGACATCCCCCTCGGCGGAGACCCCGCCGACGGCGTGGCCGGCGCGGACCGCCGCGCGGACGTCCCCGGTGGCGGTGACGCTGCGGATGTCGCGGCCGGCGGTCGCGTCGCCGGTGACGCTGCCCACGCCCTGCGCGACCGCGCCGGCCCCGTACGACCCGCCGGCCAAGGTGCCGGCCGACGCCGGCCCGAGGTCGCGGCCGGCCGAGAGGCTGCTGCTCAGGTCGCGGCCGGCCCGCGCCGACCCGAGGTCGCGCCCGGCCGACGCCGGCCCGGAGAGGTCCCGGCCCGCCTTGAGCGCGGTCAGGTCGCCGCCGGCCGACACCGCGCCGGCGACGTCGAGCCCGGCGGAAACCCCGACGCCCCAGTACCGGAAGCCGCCGGGTCCGCCCCCGCCCGAGCCGCTGCCGTAGCCGGCCGCGGACTGGATCGGGTCGCCCAGGTAGCCGACGCTGTCCCCGGCGGCGACCGCCCCGGTGACCGACCGGCCGGCCGTCACCCCGACGACCCCGCCGCCGACGGTGACCGCCCCGGCCACGTCGCCGCTCGCGGTCATCCCGTAGAAGTCGCCGGCGGCCGTCACCGCCCCGCGGGCGTCGGCGGGGGCGGCACCAGGGACCCCCTCCCACCCCATGCCGCCCGGCCCCGCCCAGTACGCCCCGACCCAGTAGGCCCCGACGTCGCGGCCGGCGGAGACCGGGGCCGCCGCGGAGGACCCGCCGGCGGCGTACACCCAGCCGACGTCGCGCCCGGCGGAGACCGGCCCGTCCAGCGACCCGGCCTCGACCATCGACACGTCACGCTTGGCCGTCACGGCCGCGGCCATCGACCCGCCGGCGTGGACGCCGCCGAGCGCGACCCCCGCCCCGCCCCCCCCGAGCGGGGTGAACCCGACCCGGTATGGGTTCGCGTCCGACCAGGCCCAGCCAATCGGGCTGAAGCGGGGGAAGTGGGGGTCGCCCATTTCGAAGTCGCCGATCGACCCGAGCCTGGCGACGACGTCGCCCCGGATGTCCTGGCCGGCCGTGACCGCGCCGACGCACCGGCCCGCCGACACCCCGCCGGTGATGTCCAGCCCGGCCAGGACCGACCCGACGTCGTTGCCGCCGGCCACGACTCTGGCCCGGACCGACCGGCCGGCCCGGACCGACCCGACGTCCACACCGGCGTCCACCGCCGACGCCGGCCGCCCGATGTCGCCACCGGCTTCGACGGTGCCGATGGTGCCGTACACCGCCGACACGCTCTGGAGGATGCTGTCGCCGGCGGTCACGACGACCACGTTGGTCTTGGCGGACGTGACCGACCCGAACACGTCCCCCCCCGCGCGGACCCCGGGGCCGCGGGGCAGGACGCTGAGCAGCCCGGCGGCGGGGCCGTAGTTGCCGCCCCCGGCCGTCGGGAACGGCCGCCACCCGGCGTCGTCGGGCCAACTCGCCGGCACCTGGCCGATGTCGTGGAGCGCCCACACCTCGCCGATGCCCCCGCCGGCGTTGACGCCGACGACCATGCCCTTGTCCGACGTGACCCCCCCCGACACGTCCCCCTGGGCGGAGACGAAGTGGACGTCGTGGATCGCGTGGACTTCGCCGCTGATGTCCCCCGGCCGGTTCGGGCCGCCGGATCCGCCGCCCCACCAGCCGTCGCCGGCCTGGACCGACCAGATCTCGTCCGCCGTGACGGCCCCGACCACGTCCCGGCCGGCCGACACGCTCGCGACCGACCCGACGGCCGTCACCGGCCCGCCGACGTCGCGGCCGGCCGACACGCCGGTGCCGTAGGCCGCGGGGGAGCCCCAGCCGCCCGCCGGTGCCGGCGCGCCGCCGACGTCGGCCCCGGCCGTGACGGCCCCGGCGTCGCGCCCGGCCGCGACCGTCAGCACGCCCCCGCCGGCGGCGACCCGCCCCACGTCGAGCCCGGCCGCGACCGACCCGACGCCCCCGGCGGCCGACACCGACCCGACGGACTCGTCGGCGCGGACGTCGAGCACGTCGCGGCCCGCCGTCACCGCCCCGACCGACTCGCCGGCCCCCACCGCCAGGGCGTCCCGCGAGGCCGCCGCGGAGGCGACCGACTTGCCGGCGTGGGCCGTCACGTCGCGGCCGGACAGCGCCCCGATGCCGAGGCCGGCGGTGACGTCGAGGTCGCCGCCGATGGCGACCGCCGCGACGTTGCCGCTGGCCCGGATGTACAGGCTGTCGGCCCCGCCCGACCAGGTCACGTCGCCCGAGGCCCCGGAGACCGAGAACGAGTACCTCCCGCCGCCGCTCCCCGAGTCGCTGCCGGAGCCCGAGCCGCTCCCCGAGCCCGAGCCGCGCCCCGAGTCGCCGACGGCGCTCGCCCCCGGGTCCCCGCTGCCGCTGCCGGACGGGGGGGCCGAGCCGGGGGCGACGGAGACGGCCCCGCCGCCGCCGGACACCTCCAGCCACCCCGGCCCCGAGTTGTACAGGGTTACCGTCGCCGCGACCTGGCGGCCGTCGGCCGCGGTGTAGGCGTCGCTCCACCCCTCCTGCGGGCCGACGCCCGCCGGCACCAGCCGGTCCTCCAGCGCCGTCAGGCCCAGCCGCGCCGGCCGCCGGCGGCGGACCGCGAGGTCCTCGTCGCGCAGGCGGAAGAGGCGGTCGAGCAACGTGTACGCGGAGGGCAGGCGGGCCAGCAGGGCGGGGAGGCGCACGGCGTAGGTCTCGGGGCGGGCGGTCCGGTCGTGGGGGTCGGGTGAGATGGTTTCACCGCGGCGGGCGGCGGTCAAACAGATTCGCCGGGTTATCGCGATTTTGACGAATTGCTTCGCGAGCCGTCGTTCAGCCCGCCCCGGCCGCGCCGACGCGGAACACGCCGAGGTAGTCGGCCTGGGCGACCCGCCGCCAGCCGAGCCGCCGCGCGTGCGCGTCCACGACCCGCCGCGCGTCCGGCCACTCCGGGTCCGGGTAGCCCCCGAACGCCAGCCGCCCACCGGGGAGCAACAGCGGCAGCGCCCCCGCGACCGCCGCGTCCAGCCCCGCCGCGTCGGCCCGCGCGTCGAGGACGGCCAGCCCGAAGCCGCCGGGCAGGCCGCGGCAGGCCGCCCCGACCTCGCCGCGGACGAACTCGACCCGGCCGGCCACGCCGAACCGCCGCGCCCACTCGGCCGCCTCGGACGCGTCGCCGGCGGCGACCGACACCACGCGCTCGGCCGACTGCGCCAGGCAGGCCGCCGCGCCGGCCCCGGCGGACAGGTCGAGGACGCGCCGGCCCGCCGCCTGGTCGAAGAGCAGCCGGCCCTCGGCGGCGGTCAGCCGGCCGGGCACCCCGTCGGGCGGCCGGAAGCCGGCGGCGGGGCCGAGCTCGAAGTCGGCTTCGAAGTCCGGGGCGTACGCCGCCGGGGTGCCGAAGGCCGAGCGCAGCGGCGCGTGCTCGGCCAGGCACGGCTCGGCGTAGTAGAGGGGCACCCCCCGCTCGCCGCACACCGCCACCAGCCGCGAGTCCTGCGACTCGTTCAGGTCGCCCCACCGCTCGAGGCACGCCCGCACCAGCCGCGCCGAGAGCAGGACGGCCTGGCAGCCCCAGACGCGGTGCTTCTCCCAGAGCCGGTTCGGCCCGGCGTAGAGCGGCTTGGCGACGCGATAGCCCAACTGCGGCTCGCGGCGCTCCCACGGAGAAGCGATCAGGTCGGGCAGGAACAGCCCCAGGTAGTCGCAGGCGTCGCGCCGCACGAGTTCGTTGGCCAGCAGGTTGCGCCGTAGGTGGCGGTTGACGCGCACGTCGTCCTCGAGCAAGAGCGCGAAGTCGCAGCCGTCCTCGGCGGCGCGCTCGAGCGCGCGGCGGTAGGTCTCGGCCCCGGCCGCCCGCCCCACCGGGACGCCGGCCGGCTGGGTGACGACGGTCGGGGGCTCGCCCCAGTCGCAGCGGGCGAAGTCGGCGAGGGTCAGGTCGAGGCTCTCGGCGTTGGCCGGGTAGGTCACGACGTACGCCCGCAGGCGCGGGAACCCGGCCGGCAGGGGGGCCGCCGGCCCGCGCAGGGGGGGCCGCGCGTCGGCCGGCGGGCACGGCGCGGCCGGCGGAACCGCCGGGGGCTCCCCGGCCACCATCAGGGTGTAGCCGGCGGACCGCGCCAGCGCCCCGCCGGCGTCCTCCCAGCCGTAGCGGTACGGCCCGACGCGCCACAGCCGCACCGCGGTGTCGGCCACCGCCGCCACCCCGCAGCGCCGCGCCCGCTCGCAGAACGCGTCGTCGGGGCCGAGGTAGCGGAAGCCGCCCGCCCCGCCGCCGACCGCCATCGGCGCGAAGTACGGCACCAGCGGCGTGCCCCCAGAGCCTCCGCACTCCGGCAGCCTCCAGACCCTGGCGACCGCCTCGAAGACGGCCCGGCGCACCAGCGCGAAGCCCAGGCCCAGTTGCGGCACCCCGACCGGCCCGCCGCCGGCCCCGAGGCGGACCGACGCGGTGCCGGGCGCGAACTCGCAGCCGAGGCCCGCCCCGCCGGCGTCGGGGCACAGCCCGCCGACGAGCGGCAGGCCGAGGCCGCGCAGCCGCCCGACGTCGTTGGGGTCGAAGGCCATATCGGGGTCGATCCAGAACAGCTCGCCGAAGCCCGCGGCCAGCGCGTCCGAGGCGAGCCGGCTGCGGGCGTCGCCGGGGTTGGCGCGTCCGCGGTCGCGCCACACCGGGTAGCCGCGGCGCTCGAGCTCGCGCAGGGCGTCCTCGCCCGCGTGGCCGGTGCCCGAGTCGCCGGGCGGGACGAGGACGACGCACGGGCACGGCGGGGCGGGGGTCGGGGTCACGGGGCACTCCGGGTCGGGGAGAGGGCGGTCGGCCCCAGTCTAGCGGCCTGGCGTCGCCGCGTCGCGGCCGCCGTGTCACGGCGCGGGCCCGCGGCGCGGCCCGCAGTCCCCTGTTGCCCCGTCGGGCTACTTCGCCCCTAACTCGCCAGAATCTCGGCCAGCGTGCGCTACCGACGGCGGCGCTCCTGCGTCGATCGCCCGCGGGTACTCCCCGCCCGCCGGTGCAGCTTCGTCGTATCCAGCCGGCCACCCCTCATCCCGAGTTGGGGGCTTCAAGAATTGTCCGGATTCGTGATGTCTGGTCGGGGGTGCATTGGGCATTGACAGCCGTTCAGTAGCGGCGTTATACTCAACACCATGAACACGACACCCCGCGACACCCCGCACAGCGGGACGGTTCAGGTCTTCCGGCCGTGGCAACCTGCCTTCTTGAGCGCGTTGAGGGCCGGCGGTAGCCCCGTCCGGGCGTGCGAGGCGGCGCGGATCGACCGGCGCTGGGTGTACCGCGTCCGGGCGTTCGACGCGGGGTTCCGCGAGGCGTGGGACGACGCCGTCGCGGGGCACGGCGACGACCTGCAAGCGGAGGCAGTGCGCCGGGCGGTCCACGGGGTCCACGAACTCGTGCTCCACCGCGGCAAGCCGGTCATCGTCTGGCTGCTGGCCGACGGCACGGCCGTGCCGCCGCACACCGACGGCGCGACCGGCGTGCCGCTCACCCGCGTCAGGAAGTCCGACGCGCTGCTGATCAAGCTGCTCGCCGCGGCCCGGCCGGCGGAGTTCGGCACGCCCCGGCAGCGGGAACTCGCCGCCAACGCCGCGGCGGCCGCCGCGCCGGCGGGGCCGCCGTTCGACGTGTTCGCCCGCATCCGCGAACTGACGGGCACCGACTTCAACCCGGCTCCGGCGACGAGCGCCGAGTGGGCGGAGCAGGTCCGGCGGATGACCGACGACGAACTCGACGCGCGCATCGCCTCCCTGCGAGCCGATCAGGACCGTGAGAGCGTCGCCGAAGTCGCGGCCGGCACGCCGTCGGCGTGAGCCGATCCGACTGTTGCGGCTCGCAGTGGTCGGGCGCGCACTAGACCCGCGGTCGGCCGGTCATTGCCCCCGTGAGGGTCGGCGGCCCGACCCCGGGTCCGGGTCGAGGCCGCCGGCCCCCCCACATCTCGATTGGCACCCACCGATGGACGAACTCGTACCCCCGCACGCCTTAGCCCCGACGCCCGCGGAGTTGGGCCGACTCCGCGTTCGGATGGCCGACGCAGTCGCGGGTTGCGTTGGGTTCCTGACAACCGTGGCCGCACTGTCGGAAACGACGCCGCTCACGGCGGCGTCCCGACGTGAGCGATGCGACGGCATGTGCAGTGCAATCAACTCTTCAAGCGAACTCGCCGAAGAGTTCCACGAGATCCACCGTCGGTCGGGCGGGGGGTGGCCTGCCGACGCCCCGACAGGCCTGACCTTCACCGCTGTGGCGTTGAAGCTCCACGACGGTTACTTGCTTTCTTGCGAACTCGGCCGCGTCCTTTACGGGTCGGAATGTGTCCCCGGCCCGAGGACGACGGCACAGTCTGCCGCCCTGCGCCGGGCCGTGCGAGTCCGGATTGTCGCCCTGCGTCAAGCCATGCGAGTCTTGGACGACGCGGCGGAATACCTGCGGTGCGGCGGGGAGTGGGCACCCCCTGCGCCGCTCGACAAGTTGCGTGTAAACGCGGTTCACAGAGCCGAAGCGACTGCCGCCAGCGAGTACGGCGTCCTAGTCTTAGACCACATCACCAACGTTGACGGGCGTCAAGTCCCGATCACCGGCAACTCTTGCCTGGTCGTGCCGGGCCGCGTCCCGACCGTCTGCACGCACGCTGATCCCCGAATCGGACCTACGTTGATGCGGTTGGTGCGTGGGGTACTCCTCGAAGGCGTGCAGCGGGAATTGCTGGGCGGGGCCGTACTGCCTGACGGCGCAACGCTCCACTGGATCGGGCGCGTCGCCGCGTCCCGTGGTTCGGGCACCTGCCCTTGCTACCCCACAGCCCCCACGGCCGCGCCTGCCCACGCTCACCTTTGGGGGGGAGTTGTACATGGTGTTGAAAGTGCAAACTGTAAAGGTTCGGGCAGCGTCGCGCCGTCGTCGCGCAGGGGGCAAGGCAGGAAGCCGAAATACGCCCCCGCGACGGCCCGGAATATCCGTGACGTGATTGACGCCGCGCACACCCGGTCAGGCTCGAGTAAGCCGATCGGCAGCCGCGGGTGGAGGCAATCGATAGCGGTCGTCGAAGCTGTCGAAAGACTCGTGAAGGACGGGACGTGCGTGGACGCAGAGAGCGTTTGGCGGCATTACGCATCAGAAGCAAGCCGACTCAGAGGCAAGAGGCGAAACTTCGACGCATAATAACGTTGCGCGCGGAATGCATTCCGCGCGCAAGGAATGTCCGAAATAGTTCCCAGCGGTTCGCCCTAGCAGCCCGGTACTTGTCGAGTCGTGTAGAATCAAAGTTGCGCGAGATACGAACGACGATTTCGCGAGCACTTAGCATTCCGGTGAGCAACGCAACCCGTGCGTCGCAACTTAACCGGAGCAATCTCAATGGCTGCCAATTCCCCGTCGGTCCCGCTCGACACGTCCGCCGCCGGCCGCCAGCCCGGCTCGCCGTGGAGCATCGCTGAGGCGGCCGAGCACCTAGGTTTGTGCCGCGCTACCGTGGAACGGGCCTGCCGCGCGGGGAGGATCCGGGCCACCAAATTCGGCCGCCGCGTCGTCATCGCGGGCACCGAACTCGAACGAATCGTACGCGAAGGTTTCTGAGAACGGGCGCGGGCCGCAACCCCTGCCAGGGCGCGGCCCGTTTTTCGACACCCCCACAACCCGACACCGAAAGAGTACACATGGTTATCTTACCTCCGGCCGCGCCGGCGGGCAACTACGCCACGCCCGCACCAACCTCGAACGCCCGTCGGGCTGGCGACTGGCGACTCCCTATTCACCTCGCACTCGACAAAATGCAGGTCGCGCGTAAGAGGCTCCACAACCTTCAAACCGATGCGGCTTGCGGCACCCCCACCGACACGGCCGTACTTGACGCCGCCGCGGCCGAGTACGAGGCCGCCGGCTACGAATACCTGTTCGCCCGCGGGGACGCGGCTGAGTCGCTCATCGGCCTACTGCGCGTCGCCCGCGTCGATCCCGCCCACGCCGACTTGTTGGCTATCGAAATTGGGAAACTCGCCGGCGTGCCGGCCCTCGAACAAGTGATCGCGTACCTCGGCAGGCGGCTTGACGCCGCCGAGTCGCGGGCGCAAGCCGATCGGGAGCGGGTCGCAGAACTTGAGGACGCGGTCGGCCGGCTCGACTGCGAACTCTCCGACCGCGTTAGGCCGGCAGGCCGATCGGCGGTGGCCGCGTGAGCAAGTCGCTCGACCCGGCCTTGAAGGCCAAACCCGGCGAGTGGCCGCCGCCTGGCGGTCGGCGCGCGACTAAGTCGGTTGCGACTCTTGGGCGGGCGACTCCCGCGCCTCTGCCACCGGACGACGACTGGCCCGCCCCGCCGGCTGCCGAGGCTTACCGGGGCCTCGCCGGCGACATCGCCCGCGCCCTCGACCCGCACACCGAGGCCGACCCCGTCGCGCTGCTTATCCAGTTCCTCGTCATGTTCGGCAACGCCGCCGGACGTGGGCCACACTTCCTCGTCGAAGGAACCCCGCACTTCACCAACGAGTTCGCCGTGATTGTCGGCGACACCGCCGCCGGCCGCAAGGGCACGTCGTTCGACCGCGTCCGGCAGGTCTTCGCTGGGGCGGAGGACGATTGGCTCGACCACCGCGGCATCTCGGGGCTGTCGTCGAGCGAGGGGCTACTGTGGGCTTGTCGCGACCCCATTGAGAGATTGGAGAAGGTCGGCCAAGTCCGCGGTCAGGCCCCGACATACGAGGCAACCATCGTAGATCCGGGCGTGTCTGACAAGCGGCTTCTCGTCCACGAGCCGGAGTTCGCCAACATCTTGAAGCAGAACGAGCGACTAGGCAACACGCTGAGCGACGTGTTACGCCAACTGTGGGACAGCCGGGCGGTTGTGCAGTCGGTGACGAAGAACAACCCGGCCAAGGCGACGAAAGCTCACGTCAGCGTCGTCGGGCACATCACACCGAACGAGTTGCGTTGCCGCCTCGACGCCTCCGAGGCCGGGAACGGGTTCGGCAACCGCCACCTCTTCGCGTGCGTCCGCCGCTCGAAGTTGCTGCCCGACGGCGGCGGGGTGCCAGACGGAATGGACGCTCTCAAAGGTCGCGTCGCGGCCGCGCTCGCCCACGCCCGCCGGGTCGGCCTGGTCGAACGCGACCCCAAGGCGGGGCGCGTCTGGCACGCCCTGTACCCGTTGCTGACGGCCGCGCAGCCGGGGCTGGCCGCCGCGCTGACGGCGCGGGCTGCTCCACACGTCCTGCGGCTGGCGCTGATGCACGCCCTCCTTGACGGCGACGTGATGATCCGCGTGCCTCACATGCTTGCGGCTACGGCCCTGTGGGACTATTGCGAGCGTTCGGTGCGGCACCTTTTCGGCGACGCGACCGGCGACAAGGAGGCCGACGCTGTACGGGCGCTCTTGCTCGACGCGCCGGGGGGACTGACCCGCACCGAGCTGACGGCGGCGGGGGGCAACCACCGCGGCGGCAACACGCTGGGCAAGGCGCTGGCCACGCTCCAGCGGGCGGGCCTGGCGCGGCCAGAGTCGGTGCCGACGGCGGGCCGACCGGCTGAGCGCTGGCACGCCACCGAGGCCTTCCGGGGGCCGAGCCGCCTCATGGCCGTTGCCCGCGAGGCCGCAGCAGCCGCCGGGTGAGTGGCTTCTTTCGCTTCTTGAGCTTCTTTCGCACCCACCTTACGAGGATTGACGATGGCCCCAGCTACCCACGAGAT
Source organism: Fimbriiglobus sp. (assembly GCA_043744775.1). Classification (GTDB taxonomy): domain Bacteria; phylum Planctomycetota; class Planctomycetia; order Gemmatales; family Gemmataceae; genus Fimbriiglobus. Next base: position 54,945 of record JAYTUC010000059.1, read on the forward strand.
TCAAGCCCAGTGGCGAGTCTGGTCACGCCCTCACCGCCGCCAGCCTTGGCGTGTTGTCGCGACGGCGTCGAGCAAGCCGCAGGCCGCCCGCATGATGTACGACGCTATGACCGACCAGGGCGGTGACTGGTGCGTCTCGGCACCGGAGGCAGACAGCCCGAACATCCGGCACGCGCACCTGTGCCGCTAACCCCTTCCAGCCCACTGACATCGTTCGGCAAGTCTCCCGGCGACCACAATATGTCGCCGGACGACGAAAAATCTGACCCCAGCCGCTTTGCTCCTGCCGGCCGCGACGCGTCGCGGCCGGGATCGGCGAGCACTTGCCCCCAGACCGCCCCCTGCCGAAGATCACTACCCCCGAAGGAACACCCGATGGCCTCACTCAACCGACAGGCGAACGGCACCTACACCGTACAACTCGTCGGAAGCGACGGCAAGCGCCGCAGCCTGCGCCTAGGCAAGCTGCCCAAGAAGTCCGCCGACTCGATCCGGCTGCGCGTCGAGTCGCTGCACGCTTGCAGCGCCGCCGGGTTGCCCTGGGACGGGGACTTGGCCGCCTGGACCGCGACCCTCGCGGACGACCTGGCCGCCAAGCTCGCCGGGCTGGGGCTGATGCCCGCCCGGCAGTCGCAGGGCCTCGCCGACTTCCTGGCCGAGTACATCGACAGCCGCGCCCTGAGCGACAAGGGGGCGACGGTCCTGAAGCTCCGCCAGACGGCCCGCGACCTCACCGAGTTCTTGCCCCCCGGCATCGACCTGCGGAAGGTCACCCCCGTCCTTGCCGAGCGCTTCAAGACGCACCTGCTCGAGCGCAAGCTGGCCGCCGCCACGATATCGAGGCGGGTCAAGCAGGCCGGCATGTTCTTCACCGCCGCCCGCAAGCGCAAGCTCGTCCCCGACAACCCGTTCGCCGAGGTGCGCCACAAGTGCGGCACCTCCGAGGCGAACCAGCGGTACGTGAGCGTCGCGGACATCGAGGCGGTCATCGCCGCGGCCAACCCCCAGTGGCAAGTACTCATCGCCCTGGCCCGGCACGGGGGCCTGCGCTGCCCGTCGGAGGTGCTGTCGCTCAAGTGGGAGCACGTCAACTTCGAGACGGGCCGTATGACGGTGCCGAGTTGCAAGACCGAGCACGTCGGCAAGGCGTGGCGCACCGTGCCGATCTTCGCCAACCTCCGGCCCCACCTGGCGCGGGCCTTCGAGCTGGCCGACGCCGGGGCGGAGTACGTCGTCCCCGGCGGCCTGCGCGACGCCGCCGACAAGCCAGGCGGCTGGCAGAACGCCAGCCTGGCCTCGCGGTTCGTCAAGGTCATCCGCCGGGCGGGGCTGATACCCTGGCCGCGGCTGTTCCAGAACCTGCGGGCGAGCTGCGAGACAGACCTGATGATGAACCACCCGATCCACGTCGTAACCGCATGGCTAGGCAACTCGCCGAAAATCGCTTTGGCCCACTACCTGCAAACCCTGGAAAGGGACCTCGAGAAAGCCACCGGGCGGGCCAATAAAGGCGGTGCAGAAAGCGGTGCAGTTGAGGCCGAAGTGGTGCAGTTCGCGGTGCAGTCTCAAGACGACTTGAGCGGACTGGAACCGACACAAACCCCAGTGGACAGGGAGGTTGCATGCGGTCCAGTCCGCCCCAGTACGTCTGATACTCTTCAAAATGTGGCTGAGGAGGGACTTGAACCCACACGACTTTCGTCGGTCGATTTTGAGTCGACTGCGTCTGCCATTCCGCCACTCAGCCCACCCGCCAAGATAACCACTTTCCCACGACGGACAAGGGGCCGCCGCCGCATAATATGGCCGTACCCCCGACCCCCCCTCCACCGTGAGACGACCGTGACCGAACACCTCGATGTCGTCGCCATCGCCCCGCACCCCGACGACCTCGAAATCCTCTGCGGCGGCACACTCGCGAAACTCGTCAAGCAGGGCTACCGCGTCGGCATCTTCGACATGACCAGCGGCGAGCCGACGCCGCGCGGGTCGCCCGAAAAGCGCCAGCTCGAGGCGGAGGCCGCGCGCGTCGCCTTGGGGGTGCAGGTCCGCGTGAATTTGGGCCTGCCCAACCGCGTGCTGATGGACGGGCCGGAGGCGCGCTACCGCGTCGCCACCGAGTTGCGCAAGTACCAGCCGAAGGTGCTGATCGCCGGGGCCGGCCGCACGCCGGCCGCGTCGCCGGACCACCACCAGGGGCACCTCATCGCCGAGGCGTCGCGCTTCTACTCGCAATTGACGAAGTGGGACGACCGCTTCGGCGGCGAGGCCCCGTACCGCGTGCCGCACCTCGTCTACGCGCTCTTCCCCACCGACGCCGAGCAACGCCACTGGCACTCGACCTTCGTCATCGACATCGAGGACACCATAACGCAGAAGTTGGCGTCGATCGAAGCCTACGAGTCGCAGTTCGACGCCGAGCGGTTCGCCAAGGTCAAGCACTTCGTCAACGCCCACGCTGCGGTCCACGGGGCCAAGTGCGGCTTCATGTACGGGGAGCTGTTCGCGCTGCCGCACCCGGTCGGCAACGACAACCTGATGTCCGTAGTGCTGGGGTCGAAGGTGTCGATCGCCGCGGTGAACCTGACCCCCGGCCAGGACCACTTGCCGATGGGGTGAGTCGCGGCAGGGAGCGCAAGCTGGGCACCCACAAGGGGATGCCCCTACTAGACGCGGCTCCGCCGCAGGCGAACTGTAGGGGCACCCCTCGTGGGTGCCCGGCAGCGACAACGCACTGCCGGAGGTGCCTTCACGACAACACCCTCGCGAGCAACGCCCCAGCGTTACTTCCCGTACTCCGCCGGCGTCTTGCCCGGCTTCCACTCGGCGTCCTTGCGGAACTGGAACCGCGTCGGCTTGAAGTCGCCCACGAACGTCACGTCGGTCACCGGCGGAATCTTCCCCTCCAGGCCGGCGGCCCAGAAGCAGGCGTTGACGATCATCCGCCGCGTCCCCTCGAACTCGCAATCCTGCGACGCGCCCATCGTCGTGGTGAAGACGCGGCCCAACTTGCCCTCGTCGCCGTAGGTCTTCGTCCAGGCGACCGGCATCATCGGCGCGTTCTTCTTGCCGGCGACCGCCGGCGAGTCGGGCTTTAGCGTCTCGGTCACTTCGCCCAGCACCAGCGTCACGGCCGACTCGGCGAGCGGCAGGTTGATGGTGTACACGTCCGACGTGCCGTAGACGCTCCCCGGCATGACGCCCCGCAAGATCGGGTGCGACTTGCCGGCGTCGGTGAACAGGCCGCGCGTGCCCTCCTTGCCGTGCTGGCCGTGGTGGCTGACCCACGTCTCGCCGAGGACTTGCTTGCCGAAGCCGTTCGAGTTGTACTTCGCGTACTTGCCCTTGGTGCCGGGCTTGAAGGCGTGCGTCGCGGTGCGCAGCCCGACGACCGGCTTGCCGGCGTCGAGGTAGTCGGCGACGAACTGGAACTGCTCGTCCGGCAGCGTGCGGTATCGCAACATCACGACCATGAGGTCGGCGGTCTTGAGGGCTTCGAGGCCGGGGATGTTGTTGGTCACGTTCGGGGCGACCGTGCCGTCGGCCGGGTCGATGGCGAACAGCACCGTACACTTGAAGCCGTGCCGGGCCGAGAGGATTTTCGCCAGCATCGGCAGGGCCTCCTCGGAGCGGTACTCCTCGTCGCCGCTCACCAGCACGACGTGCTTGCCCTTGCCCGGCCCCTCGCCGCCCTCGAACGTGAGCCACGGTTCGGCGGCGACCCCGACGGCACCGGCCGCGCACGACACCACCAACGCGAACAACCACTGACGCATGCCATCACTCCTGGGAGAGAGAGGTCCACGCCAGTGGTTGTAATCGCTCAAGCGTCCGGACGCAACCGCCGCGGCGTTAATCCGCCTGGTACGTCTCGCCGCCGTTGCGGCTGACGAGCGCCGCCAGGACGCGGATGTCGGTGCTCGACCGCAGGAACCGCACCGAGCCGTCGGCGTTCAGCGTGTTCGCGCCGCCGGTGTGGAAGGCGTAGATTTGGCCGGTGCCGTCGGTGTTGTACAGCGGGTCGGGGTAGCCGTTGAGCAGTTGGCCGTTCGTCACGTTGATCGCGCCGGGGCCGGGGTAGGTCGTGCCGTCGGCGGTCGAGCCACGCAGCAGCGAAATCTCCGAGGCCGGTCGGCACCAGCCGCCGCCGTTGACGCGGTTGGCCCCCGCGGCGGTCGTCACGAGCTTGCCGTTGAGGTAGCGGTTAGGCCGCCCCGCCGACTCGGTGAGTTGGATCGTGTTCGACAGGCCGTCGGTGAAGCTGGCGAAGGTCAGCTTCAGCGTCTTCGAGATCGCCCCGTTGTCGATCTTGGCCGAGGCCGCGTCCACCAGGCCGAGCGTCAAGAGTTGCGGATCGACGCCGTAAATTCCGGCGTAGTCGCCGTTGGCCACGGTGCTCGTCCAACCGTTCTCCGGGGCACCGTCCACCAAAGTGCCGTTGGGGGCTGACGGGCACTGGAAGGTCTTGATCGGCGTCGCCGTGACGGGGTTGAGGTGCCAGTTCTTCGACTGGTCGTACTGCGTGAAGGCGTTGCCTTGCTCGATGTACGGCAGGATGAGCGTCGCCCAGCGTAAGCGGACGGTACTCGTGGCGACGGGCCGCACGTTACTCGGCAGGCCGCCGTTGGGGTCGTGGAAGGCGTGGAAGGCCAGGCCGAGTTGCTTCAAGTTGTTCGTGCAAGTCGAGCGGGCCGCCGACTCGCGAACCTTCTGGACCGCGGGCAACAGCAGGCCGATCAAAACCGCGATGATAGCGATGACGACCAGCAACTCGATCAGCGTAAAACCGCGGCGGGGCTTCAAACGGGTCATGGTCGATTCTCCGGTCAGGGGGTGGGGAAACTAGCGTCGGAGGGAAATGGGATCGAGGGTCGTCGGGCCGGGGAGAACCGTCGCCGTCAGCCCGGAGGTTTCGGGCCGGGCGAACTTGACGTTGAGGCGATTCGACGGCGAGTCGCCGTCGCGGTTCCCGGCGAGCCAGAGTTCGACCGTGACCGTGTATTCGCCGGCCGGTGCCCCGTCGTCGCCGTCGTAAGTCGTCAGCGTGAACGTGCCGTCGGGCTTGACCGTGCCGCGCGGCTTGACGGCATCGAGGCCAGTCCCGGCGAGGGGATGAAACACGACCATTGCGTGCTCCGCCGGCTTGGCGTCGAGCGTCACGCGGCCGGTCACGGGGAACGTCAGCTTGCGGCCCTTGTCATCACGACAACCCAACGGCATCAGCACGAAACCGGCAGCGAGTAGTAAGGCAAATCGGGGCGTCATGGCAGCTCCAGCGGGCGGGACTCGGCATCAACTGCACTATGTTTATCGTCGTGGAGATGATTAGTCAACATGAAATCCGTCAACACCGATCGAGTTAGTGATAATTTACCGTCTTGGCGAGCCAAGAGCGTCAGCGACTGGGGGTCCTCACGCACGCAGTTGGCGCGCAAGAACTTCCAGTCGCTGACGCTCTTGGCTCGCCAAAACACCGACTCAGTATTCGAGTGACGCCAGAATTGCGTTGCGGCTGACATGTTCGTCGCGTGGATTTGAGCCAAAGCTCGCAACTTGCCGAAGGGGGTCGAGATACGCCGCTTCGCCCGCGGCGTGTTGGTTGGCCAAACCCCGCGCCGCCAGGTCGAGCAGCTCCGTCGCCCTAGCCCGCACGCTTCGACCGACGAACACGGCGTGCAAGCCGTCGCGACTCACTCTCTCGGTAAGGGCGGGCAACTGTTCCGGGCCGATCTCGCCCGCCAAGTCGGCCGCATGGCCCAGAGTCGCAGGGTCGTAGAGTAAGCCCTTCCAGAAGGCAGGGACGCCCAGGGCGAGGGCCGGCGGGGTCGCGTCGGCCCCGCGGACTTCGAGGAAGTTCTTCAGCCGCACGTCGGGGAAGACCGTGGTGAGGTGCAACTCCCACTCCGCCGGGGTCGGGTAGCGGCCGCCGACGCCGCGGGCCAAGTAGTCGCGGAAGGTGCGGCCGCCGGCGGGGAGGTAGTCGCCGTCGCGGAACAGGAACAGCATCGGCACGTCGAGCAAGTAGTCGCGGTACGCCTCGAAGCTCAGGCCGCGTCGCAGGAGCGACACGAGCGGGCCGGAGCGGTCGGGGTCCATGCCTTGCCACACCTTGCCGCGGTACGACGCCCAGCCGGACGGCCCGCCGTGCCGGTACGCGCCGTTGACCAGCAGCGCGTTGAACAGCGGGCCGAGCTTCAGCGCGACCGTGAACTTCCTTACGGCGTCGGCCTCGTCGGCGTAGTCGAAGGCGGCCTGCGTACTGGCGGTGGCCTTCATCATCGCCAGGGCCGTCGGCGAGCGCGACGGCAGGTACTCCGCCATGACGGCGTGCCGGCGGCGCGGCCCCAGGGCGATGTTCTCGGCGCGGGCGAACGGCGTCAACCCGGCGGCGACCCAGACGACGCGCGTCGGGTCCACGACGGCCCGCAGTTCGTCGCGGTGGCGAAACACTTCGCGGGCCATGTCGGCGAGGTGCAGCAGCGGCGGCGTCGAGAATTCGACTTGCCCGCCGGGTTCGAGCGAGATGACACAGCCGGCACGACTCAGCGCGGTGAGGTGGTCGCCCTCGTGGTGCGGCTGCCAACCGAAGCGGCGGGCCAACGCCTGAAGAATGTCGCGGACGCCGCCCGGCTCGCCGTAGCTGAGGGCGCGGCCGGTGCGGCGGTCGAGGGCGAACTTCTCGAACTCGGCCCCGACGCGCCACTCCGCGCGCGGCTTGCCGCCGGCGTGGAAGTAGTCGAGCGTGTCGGCCAGGCGAACCGGCTCCGCGTCGGCGAGGAAGGCGTCCGGGGCGGGGTGCGTACTCACGGCAACTTCTCCGGGCCAACGGCGGGCGAGAACGGGTCACGGAGGTCGTGGAGAAGTGCCGATACCTTACTATCTTGATTCGCAGATGCAAGATTGACCGGTGACCACAACCGCTCGTGCGACAGGGTATCCGAAATGACCTGGCTGGCACGCGACCTGCGCGCCCACTGGAGCGACCCCGCCCGCTGGGCCGCCGGCGTCTGGCTCGCGCTGACCGTCGCGCTACTCGCCTACGTCGTGCGGCACGGCCGGGACACGCCGATGTGGGAGGAGTGGTACGACCTCGACGGCCTGTACGGCGTCACGAGTCCGCTCGAATGGGTGTTCGGCCGGCTCAACCAACACCGCTACGTCCTCGGCCGCGCGCTCATGTACGGGCTGTTCCACGCGACCGGTGGCGACTTCCGCGCCGGCCTGTACGTCAGCGTCGGCTTGCTGTCCGCGTCGGCGGCGATCCTCCTACGCACCCTGCGGCAACTGCGTGGCCGGCACCACGGAATCGACGCGCTCGTGCCGTTGCTTTTGCTGAACCCTGGGGCGTCGGAAAACCTGCTGCTCGGCTACCAGATGCACTTCACGATCGACGTGCTGCTGATCGCGGCCTTCGTCCGCTGCGTCGCCTGTGCCGACGTGTGGCCGCCCCGCCTCACCGCCTGGCGCGTCGGCGTCTTGACGGCGTTACTCGCGCTCGGCGGCTGGGTCGGGCTGGCGTTCGTGCCGGGGGCGACCGCCTGGGTCGCCCTGCTGGCCCTGCGCGGCCGGCGACGCAACGCCCTCGCGCTCGGGTTGCCCCTGCTGGCCTGCGGCTTCTTCGCGTGGTCTTACGCCGAGTTGACGCGAAACCCGACGCCCGCCGAAGCCCGCAACAGTGGGCCGAAGGAAGCGCGCGTCGTCGCGGAGTTCTCCTCGATGGCGCTCGGCACCCTCGGGCCGCGCTGGTGGCCGGCGTCGGGCCTACTGGCGGTCGGGTTCACGGCGACAGTCACCGCGGCGTTGCTCGCCTCACTCGGCAAGTCCCCCAGCCGGCGGGCGGTCGCGGTCGGCGGGCTGGCGGTCGTGCTGGCACTCGCGCTCATGGCTTACGGCACCGGCAAGGCGCGGCCGGTCGGCTTCGCGGTGCGCAACGTCCCGCTGCTCGCGTTCCTGCCGATCCTCGGCGTCATCCACTGCGTCAAGTTCGTCGGCCCGGTCGGTCGTCGCACGGAGTTCGCCGGCGCGTCGGTGGCGCTCGGCCTGGCCCTGGTTATCCAGTATTGGGGCTGGGCCGACGGCGAGAAGGCGGGCAGCTACCACCACACCAAGTACGACCTGTTCGCCGAGGACCGCGACGGCGGGTTGCCGCTGCAATTCCTCGTGTCGCGGCACCAGATGTTCCCGTGCTCGGAGGTCTTCACCGGCACGCGGCTGTTGCGGTCGCGCGGCCACCCGTTCGCCCGCGACATTCTCGAAGCCCCACCCTACCGCGTCGTGCCGCTGGCGGTGCCACCCCCGTCGCCGTCGGCCGTCCCCGGCGACCCGGCCGCGGAGTGGGTCGTCGGCACGCCGCCCGTCTGGCGGCTGACGCCCCCGACTCAAGGCTTCGTGGCCGGCGTGCGGTTCAAGTTGCGTTACCCGCGGGCCTGCGAGCGCGTGCCGATTCAACTGGCGTGGCGGCGTCCGGGCGGCGCGACGGGCGTGAGCGCGGTCATGCCGTGGCTAACGCCCAACGACTGGACGCTCGACTTCTGGGTGAACGACGACGCGGGCGAGTTCTGGCTGCGGCCGCTCCACGAGGCGGACGCCTTCGAGGTGCTGTCGGCCGAGTTGCTACTGCCGACGGATTGACACTAAGCGTCGTCGCCGAAGCCACGCAGGCGGGGCCGGTAAACGCCGTCAGACGGCGGGTCGTCGCCGCGGAGCAGGAACGACGCGTCGGCGGCTTCGTCCCGGGGCGGGGTCCCCACAGGCGGCGGTTCAGCCGGGGGCGGGGCTTCGGCCGGCTCGTCGAGCGGCACGCCCCACATCGCGCTCTGGTCGTCGAAGTCGTCGTCCATCGCTCGGCCCCCCGATTAGACGCGCATCACGGCGGTGCCCCAGGCGAGGCCCGCGCCGAAGCCGCTCATCACGGCCAACATCCCCGGCTTCAGTCTGCCCTCGGCGTAGGCCTCGTCGAGCGCGATCGGGATCGATCCGCCGGAGGTGTTGCCGTACTTCTCGAGGTTGTTGAAGACCTTCGTGCGCGGGATGTGCAACACGTCAATCGCCGCATTGATGATGCGGATGTTGGCCTGGTGCGGGATGTACAAGTCGATGTCGTTGGGCGTCAAGTGGGAGGCAGTCAACACGTCCTGGATGGTGTCGCACAGAATTTCGACGGCCCAGCGGAAGACGGCGCGGCCGTCCATGACCATGAAGTGCTGGCCGGCCGCGATCAGCTCGGGCGTCACCGGCAGGCGACTGCCGCAGGCGGGGCGGTGGAGGAGCGAGCCGCCGAAGCCGTCGGAACCCATACTGTACGCGAGGATTCCCTGGGCGTCCGCGCCGGCCTGGTTGGGCGGGCAGCGCTCGAGGATCACCGCCCCCGCGCCGTCGCCGAAGAGCGGGTAGGTCTTGATGTCGTCGGGGTTGAGGATGCGGCTATTCGTGTCGCCGCCAATGACCAAGGCGCGGTCGCTAGCCCCGCTCAGAATGTACGTTGCTGCCGTGATGAGGGCGTACATGAACCCGGCGCAGGCCGACTCGACCTCGATGGCCGGGCCGATGATGCCGAGGCGGTCTTGAACGAGACAGGCCGTGGAAGGGAACGACATGTCTGGGGTGAAGGTGCCGACGACGAGCAAGTCGATGTCGGCGGCGGTGTGGCCGGACTTGGCGAAGCAGTCGTTGGCCGCCTCGACGCACAGGTCGGAAGTCGCCTGGTGCGGCAGGGCGTGGCGGCGCTCGAGGATGCCGGTGCGCTTGACGATCCACTGCGAGTCGAAGCCGAGCCTGGCGTGCAGGTGCTCGTTGGTGACGACGGCGTCCGGCACGTACTTGCCCGTGCCGACGATGCGGACCCCCATGAGTGTGCGGCACTTCGGGCGAGGCGGGCTTGGCCGGGTCGTCGTCGCGTCGTCGTTCATTCGTCGCTCGTCCACGGGGCCGCACGGGTCAAGTGGCAATATAGGGAACACCCCAAGGATGGCGTAACTCTTACGCGACTCGCCCTGGGCCGAGTCACTGAGGGCGCTGCTCCGTGCCGCACTGCAAGTACGCCAGGTGCGCCAGGACCGCGTTCGCCGTCGCGTCGATGCGCAAAGTCCCGTCGGACGGCGACCGGCGGACGCCACCGTTGATGCAGCGGGTGCGGAAGGCCTTCTCGAAGTGGTCGGCCGAGTCGTCGGTGAACTGCAAGTTCCGCGAGAACGCCAGCCCCTCGACGGCGGCCCCGCGGTAGCGCGCGAAGCGGGCGGCGTCGGGCAGTTGCCGCGTCAGACGGGCGGCGTGGCACAGGGCCAGGGCGCACGCGGCCGAGTCGGCGGTCGGCTCGACGCCGGGGGTCGCGCCGAAGCCGCCGGCCCACGCCCCGCGGCGCGGCTCGGGCCGCGTCACCTGAAGGCCGCACAGCCAGTCGGCGGCGTCGAGCGCCGCGGCCACCGCGGCCGCGTCCTTGTTCGCCATCAGCGCGTACTCGACGAGGGCCGGCAGCGTCGTCGCCGCCAGCAGCGGCGTCGGCTGGGACTTCAACAGCCGGGCCTGGTACGCCGCGGCCCGCGGGAAGAGTTCGCGCGTCTCGGCGTCCGGGCGCAGTCGCAGCGTCGCCGCCATCGCCTGGAGCGCGTAGCCGGGGTAGATCGCCGCCCCCTCGGGGTCGGCCTTGTGCGGCTCGTCGCTCGCCGGTTCAGTGAACGCGACCGCGCCGTTGGCCCGCACCTGCTTGCGGACGAACTTCATCAGTCCGTCGGCGTCGGTCAGTAGCTTGGCGTCGGGGTTCGGCAGGGCGTAGATCGCCAGCGCAGTCACGCTGGCGTAGCCGACGCGGTTGCAGCGGTCGTTGGCGGCGGTCGGCACGCGGCAACTCGGGTCGGCGGCGTCGGGCCGCGTCATCGCCAGCAGTGCCAGCACCGCGCCGCCGGCCCGCGGCGCGAAGCGCTCGTCGCCGGTGAACTTGGCCGCCTCGCAGAGTGCCAAGGTCGCGAGCGCCTGGCGGAAGTCGTCGTCGCTCTCGATCCACTGGCGGACGGCGGGGTTCAGGCCGTGCTGGAAGCGGCCGCCGGGCAGGTTCAGGCGGTACAGCCAGTCGGTGCCGAGTCGCGCGGCGAAAACCGCCTGCTCCGTCTCCGGCGGGTACGCGCCGCGCTCCTTCAGGAACCGCTCGATGGGGGCCGCCGCGGCGAGTTGGTTGCCGCCGACCGGCGTGACGGCGGCCGGGGTCGGCGGCTGGCCGGTGATCGAGCCGGGCAGGACTTTGGGCGGCGGGGCCTGGGCGACGGCGAAGCCACACGCGGTGGCGAAACCGAGGGCGGCGACGAGGTGATAACGACGCGGCATGACCCGAGCCTCCCTGCTCACGGTGACGGTGCGAATCGGCGTAGCCTAAAGCGGAACCGGCCCGCGACGCAAGGCGAACTTGTCGCCGAGAGTCGCGGGCCGGTTCGGTGGCTGTGGCACGCCGGCGTCAGCCGACGATCGACTCGACCCGCACGCGGATGTGCGGCTGCGTGTGGCCGCGCAAACGCTTCGACGCCTTGCGGCGGCGGAACTTCTGCGTCATCGTCTTGACCGTCGGGAAGCCGACGACTGTGGCGAGGACTTTGGCCCCGGCGACGTGCGGCAAGCCGATCGACGCCCCGCCGTCCTTGCCGACGAGCAGCACGTTGGGGAGTTCGAGCGTGTCGCCCTCCTTCAGGCCCTCACGGAAGTCCAGGACGATCAACTTGCCCGCTTCGGCCCGGTACTGCCGGGAGCCGTCTTCAAAAATCGCGTACATGAGCCACCCTGAACGGAGTTCGCCAAGAAGCGCTCAGGATAGCCCGAGTGTGCCAGTTGCCAAGGGCGAATCGCTCCCGAAGCCCGCCCGCAGTTCGGGGTTCCGCGTATTTGGCTCTGGGCGAACGATCACCGCGTCGCGTATCCTAGAAGATACGCCGGGGTAACCCCCCGGCGACTCCTCCCGACTGGCGTCTTTCGAGGGCGTATCCCGATGGCGATCGAAGTGGTGTGCGGCGCGTGCGGGGCCGATTACAACGTACCCGAGAGCCTCCTGGGTAAGGTCATCAAGTGTAAGGCGTGCTCCGGGGCGATGTCGGTGGCCGCCGCACCGCCCGCCAAGCCGGCCGTCGCCAAGCCTCTCGTTGCCAGGCCGGCTAAGGCGGCGGCCGTCGTTTCCGACGACGAGGACGACTCGCCCGTCGCCCCTCGCAAGGGTCGGGGCAACGCCTTGCCCGCTGCGAAGAAGAAGTCGGCGTTGTTACCAGTCTTCTTGGGCCTCGGCGGCTTGACCGCCGCCCTCGTCGTGGTCGTCGGAGGGGTCGCGCTGTCGGGAATCCTCGACGACAAGCCGAAGGCCGTGGCCTTCGACCCCGGCTTCGCGACGGCCCCCAAGGTCAACGAGCCGCTGCCCCCCCCGCCAACGTCTACGGGGCCAACGCCCAAGCCTGCAGCGGTGGACTCGCCCGCTCTCATCTCCCCGGCACCGAAGTCGAAGGAGCCGCCGAAGGTCGTGCCGCCCGCGTCAGACGAGGAAACGAAGCCGGACGACGAGCCCAAAAAGGCGATCCTCGTCACGCCACTGCCGCCCAAAAAGACCGCCCCGAGCGTGGACCCAGTCGTGGCCACCGGGCCGCGCACGTCGATCGATCCGCTGGCAATGACACGCGCCAAGAACGCCGCGGTCTACATCGAGATCGAGTTGGACAACGGCGGGGCGTCGGGGAGCGGCTGGTTCGGCATGGAGCAGAATCTGATCATCACGAACGCCCACGTGCTGGCGATGACGGCCCCCAACGCGTCGAAGCCGAAGAAGGTCACCGTCTGGATCAACCCCGGCACGAACAAGGAGCGGGTGATCCCGCACGCGAAGCTCGAGATCATCGCCGTGGACCGGTTCGCCGACTTGGCCATCTTGCGGGTGCTCAACGAGACTGACCTGCCGGTGCCGCTCAAAATTCGGCCGTCCGCCGAGATCCGCGAGTTGGAGCCGCTCTACTCGATCGGATACCCAGGGGGCCGCCTGATGTCGGCCATGACCGGCAGCACCAAGGCCCCGCAGGCGACCGTGAACCAGACCTTCTTCTCGACCAACCGCGTCGATAACGACGGCAACGTCACGTTCGTCCAGACCCGCGGCGGCGTCTACAAGGGCAACTCGGGCGGGCCGATGCTGGACTACGACGGCAACGTCGTCGGCGTGGTGGTCGCGGTACCGGCTGACCCCAGCCTCGCCGCCATCATCAACTACAGCGTGCCGACGGAGATGGTCACGGGGTTGCTCGCCGGCCGCATCGCCGACGTGGAGTACGGCCAGGCGTACCGTAAGGGCGGCAAGGTCCGCGTGCCGGTCAAGGTCAACGTCCTCGACCCCTTCCAGCGCATGAAGGAGGTCGGTGTCGGCGGCTGGGTCGGCGACCCGAGCGACAAGAACCGCGCCCCCGGCCCCGAGCGGACCGGCGTCGAGGCGTCCGACGGCGCGCTCGCCGAGACGAAGCTCACTTATGCGTGGGCCAAGGACAAGCAGGTCGCCACCGGCGAGATCGAGTTCCCCGAGTTACAGGCCGGCCGCGCCTTCTGGGCGCAGCCGTTCTACAAGAACGCGCTGGTGAGTAACTACTGGATGCCGGGGCGGCAGGTCGTCATGGCCGGCCCGCCGGTGGACATCGAGGACGCCGACCTGATCGCCCGCCTCAAGGTCGGCACGCGCCGATCGGCGACCCTCCTGACGAGCGGCTACCTCCAGGAATTCCAGGAGAACGAACGCAGCGAGCCGGACGACAAGAACTTGGCCCAGACGGAGATCAAGGCGAACGAGACGGTCGAGAAGACCAACGACCCCAGCGCCGCGGTGCAACTGCGGTTGAACTACGAGGCGCTGAACTTCAAGGTCGCCAACATCAAAGGCGAGCGCGAGGACATTTTGGGCAAGGTCATGCCCAAGGAGTACCGCGACGCCCTGTCGCAAAACATCAAGTACATCCAGGGGTTCGGGTTCGTCCGCAAGGACGGCTCCGTCTACAAGTCGCAAAGCGACCTCCGCAACGCGGCCCCGCTCTTCTCCGGCCTGTTCCGCCTCTTCAGCGACAACGCGATGAGGGCACTCGAAGGCGCGAGCGTGCCGCTGCCCAACAAGCGGGTCAGCCCCAACTTCACCTGGAAGTCCGAGCGGAACGACCGCATCTACAACGGCCTCACGATCGACGACGAGAAGAAGTCCGACTCCCCGCCGCCCCCCGGCGGCCCTGGCAGCGGCAGGCCGAAGCAGGCGATGAAGGCCAAGGAGTACAAGTTTGTCGAGGAGGTGACGTACACGTATCTGGGGACGCGCACGCGGGTCGGCCAGAAGGAGGCCGTCATCCGCGTCGAGGGCGTCATCAAGCCGGCGGCCGGCACCTCGGCCCAGGGCGGGGCGAGCGGGTCGATCAAGGGCTACGCTTACATCGACCTCGACACCGGTACGGTCCTCGAATCCGAACTCAAGAAGGAATTCGAGATGGACTCGTCGAGCGACGGGGCGCGGAAGGTCATTGCCGGCCTGCGCAACTTCAAGGTAACCCGCGGCACGGCCCAAGGCCAGTGACGCCAGGCCGCACGCAACTCCCCTGCCCCGGCTGCGGCCGTGCCCTCGGCCTGCCGCCGGAAGCAGTCGGCAAGCCGCTGAACTGCCCGCACTGCGGCGTCAATTTCCACGTCCCGCGCGGCTCCGACGGCGAGCCGGGCGACGTGGTGGCTGGTCCGCCGAAGACCCGCTTCGCCGCCGGGTTGCCGCGCGGCTTTATCGTCCCCGTTCTGATGCTGCTGATGCTCGGCTTCGCGGGCGTGTTCGTCGATGGCTACCTGTCGTACCTGTTCGCCACGCAGCCGAACGCCGAGTACGACTACGCCTACAACCGCGTCATCGAGGCGAGGTCGATCCAGACGATGGGCGACACGACTCAGGCGGTCGCGGACGACTGGGAGCAAGTCGCCCCGGCGTCGGTCGGCGGCTGCGCGGTGGCGGTGTCGGCGGGGGAGATTCTCGAAAACGCGGCCAACGCGAAGTTGGCGCGGGCGTGGCAGCCGTCGGTCGCCCCGACTAGCCACTACTCGATCGTCGCGAGCGCGTTGGCGGCGCTCGGCGGGTTGTGCATCTTGAGCGGGCGCTTCTACTGGCTCGCGGTTCTCGGCTGCGTCGCGGCGATTGCGAACGTCAACCACCTCTGCTGCATCCCCGGCGGCATCGCCGGGGTCTGGGGCATTTTGAGCCTTGTCCGCGACGAAGGCCGGCTTCACTTCGGCATCCGGCCCACCGGCCGGGGCTAATCTTGCGGGTACAGCGTCGTCGAGAGGTATCGTTCGCCGAGGTCGGGCAGCACGACGACGAAGGTCTTGCCGGCGTTCTCCGGCCGCGCCGCGAGGGTCAACGTCGCCGCCGCGGCCGCGCCGCAACTGATGCCGACGAGCATCCCTTCCTCACGGGCCAGTCGGCGGGCCATCTCGAACGACTCGTCGTCGGTCACTTGCACCACGTCATCGACGAGCGTGTAGCCGCCCTCCTTGGCCCGCTTGAGGCCGTCGAGCAAGACGCCGGGCACGAAGCCCGCGCCGATGCCCTGAATCTTGTGCCGGCCTGGCTTGACCTCGTTGGCCGGGACGCCCTCGCGGAGGTGTTGCGTCAGCACCGGGCTGCTCGCCGGCTCGACGCCGACGCACTTGATCGACGGCTTGCGGGCCTTGAACACCTCACCGCAGCCGACGATGGTGCCGCCGGTGCCGATGCCGCTGACGAACACGTCGAAGTCGCCTCCGGTACACTTCCAGATTTCCTCCGCGGTCGTGACGCGGTGGACCTGCGGGTTCGACGGGTTGCGGAATTGCTGCGGCATGAACGCCTTCGGCTCGCCGCCGAACTCACGGAACAGCTCCTCGGAGCGTGCGACCGCCCCGTTCATGCCGCGCTCGGCGGCCGTCAGGTGCAACTCGGCCCCGAAGGCCTTGAGCAGCCGGCGGCGCTCGAGCGACATGCTCTCGGGCATCGTGATGATGAGCCGGTAGCCCTTGGCGGCGCAGGCGAAGGCGAGGCCGATGCCGGTGTTGCCCGAAGTCGCCTCGATGATGACGGTGCCCTTGGCGACTTTGCCCGCGGCCTCGGCGTCCTCGAGCATCGCCACGCCGATGCGGTCCTTGACCGACCAGAGTGGGTTGAAGTTCTCGAGCTTGGCAATCACGGTCGCCTGCAAGCCCTCGGTGACGCGGCGGAGCCGAATGAGCGGGGTGCCGCCGATGGTCTGGGTGATGTCGTCGAAGATTTTCGGGCGGATTTGGGTCGTCTCGACCATGACTTGGCCCCAAGAGGGAGTGGGAATCGTCACCAAAATGATACGCAACCTCGACAATCCGCAAAGCGCGAAACGCCCCGCCGCGAGACGAAGTTATTGCGTCGGCGCGAACCCGCGGTAAAATGCGGGCGTCCGTGTGTCGGAAGGGTGGCAGAGCGGTTTAATGCGTCAGTCTTGAAAACTGAAGTGGGGCCAGTCCTCACCCAGGGTTCGAATCCCTGCCCTTCCGCTCGTTGATTCAAGCTCTCAATACGATTGCGGGCGATGCCGACACTCATCCTCACGCCGCGCTTCACTGAAGACTCCCAAGCGTTGTGGCGGGCCGCGGGGCGACTAGGTTGGGGCATCGAGCGCCTGGCGACTTGGCGGGTGCCGGAGGAGTTGCGGGGTGTCGCCGAGCCGGTCCTGTACCTCGAAGCCCTCTTCGGGCCGACTCTTGCTGCGGAGTTCGGACTGAAGCTCTTGGAGCCGTCCGTTGATTGGCTCCCTGGCTTGCCTTACGAATTCCGCTTACGCGGCGTTTCCCTTCACACGCTTCGTGAGGCCCGGTGCCTCACTGCACCGACGTTCGTCAAGCCGCCAAACGACAAGAGCTTTCCAGCACGAGTCTATAAGGGGTCCGAACTCCCCGAGGGTTACGACGAAGATTCGCCGGTCCTCGTAGCCGAGGTGGTCATGTGGGAGAAGGAGTTCCGCTGCTTCGTCCTCGACCGCGAGCCGCGCGCGGTTTCCATCTACTTGAGAGACGGTGAACTGCAACGCGCGAACGATTTCCAGGCGACCGCCGCGGAACTCGCGGACGCCGAAGGCTTCGCTCGGCGTGTACTCGGCGACCCTGGCGTGGAGTTCCCGCGGGCCGTGGTCCTCGACGTAGGCGTGATCGCCGGACGCGGCTGGGCGGTCGTCGAGCAGAACGCCGCTTGGGGCTCGGGGGTTTACGGCTGTGACCCATGTGAGGTTCTCGAAGTGATTCGGTACGCGGCCGTGCGGCTCTAACTTCGAGTCCATTGCCGTCCGATCTGCCGGAAGCGATTCCCGCGAGCCGCCAACAATTCCCCCCGATTGTTGGCCCAGTGGCACGCCGGTCGCGTAAGAATTCGGCGTTCAGCTTCCGCAAATTGGGTAAGATGGGCACCACACCATGAACAACGAACCCGACGCCTTCCTGCGGACCATCCTGGCCAACCCGGCCGACCCCCTGCCCCGGCTCGTCTTTGCCGACTGGTTGGAGGAGTCCGGGACGCGGTCGAACGTCGCCTGGTCGAAGTTTCTGCGGCTCTCCGAAGAGGCCGCCGCGCTCGAACCCGGTAGCGAAGCCCACGGCAAGAAGTCGCGCCTCGTTACCCGCCTCGGGACGATGATTCAGGCGAAATTACGCTACAAGGCCGAAGTCTTCGCCGCCCACGCCGAGTGCCTGCGTCGCGTGCTGCCGCTGCGCTGCATGGTCCTCGATGTCGATACGGTGTCGGTGTCGGCGGAATTGGCGGACGTTTTGCCGGCTAGCCTGGCCCAAGAGTACGGCGTCGTGCCGCTGCACCTCGACGCGACCACGCTGACCGTCGCGGCCGAAACGCTGTCGGACGACGCCGCCGACACCCTCGGCTTCCTGGTCGATCGCCGCGTCGAGTGGGTGCCCGCGCCGCGCGAGGCGTTGCAACGGGCCGTCGATCGCGCTTACGAGGCCGTCGGGGTCGAGCACGTCGATTGCGTCACCTTCAGCATCCCGTTCGCCCCGCCGTTGCGCCTCGAAGACGCCCAAACGCCGGCGCACCGAATTGTCGAGTTGTTCCTGAGCGACGCCCGCGACGAAGACGTGCGCGACATCGTGATTCGTCGCTCCGGGCCGCGAGTTGAGGTCCGCTTCTACCGCGCCGGCACGCCGGAGTACGACATCTGGGGCGGCTTCCCGCCGTCGGTCCACCTGCCGATGGTCAACCACTTCCGCCGGCTCGCCCGCTTGCCGGTCGAGAACCCGGAACCCGAGCAGTCGGGAATCTTCCGCTACCACTTCGGCCGGCAGTTTTATGACGTGGCGTTGCGCATCCAGCCGGGTGTCTCGGGGCCGCAAATCCACCTGACGATTTTGCCCTACCTCGCCGAGCCGACCGTAGCCGTCAACCGCGTCGCGTAGTCGTGGGTGGGTTTGCCTACTGACACTGACAGCCCCGGCACGAAATATTACGTTTTCGCTCAAGATCGTGACGCTTTTCGGTTGACTGGGGCGGCCCCGCGTCTTCATAATGACCAACGTAAACTCCGCCCGGATCGGCGGATGACGGTTGCAGTGCGGTCGGCGGACGCACTGCCAGCTTTGGAAGGGCTGGCTCGAATTCGCCGTTGACATAAACATAACTGGTCGCGTGCCGTTGGTGCCTCGTACTCGGTGACTTTAACCCTGCCGCTCGCACGGCAGGCTGACGCCCGGTGGGGCTGAGCGAACGGTCGCCCCCCGACTCGATGACCCTCTGGGAACTTTGGACTTTCAGCCCGCGCTGCCAACTGCCGGGCGGCCCCGTAAGACTCGGGGGCCGTGCCGGCGCAGGGGTTCCGGACCGCCGAGCCGTACCGCACCGACGCCCCGTCAAGGAGCTGTTCGGATGGAAGTCCCCGCGCTAATCGCGCTTGCGTTACTCGTCACACTCGTCATGCTTGGTGTCGGCTACGCCCTGTTCCGCGCTAACGCGCGCGGGGTGACCGCGACCGCCTCCGGGTCGCCCGCCCCGCCGACCCCACTCTTGCTGCCGGCTGGGCCCGCCGAGGAGGAGCAAGTCCGCCTCGGGGAGTCCCGCGCCCAGGCCATTCTCGAGAACGCTCGCCGCGACGCCGAGCGGCTGATGAAGGACGCCGAGCACCGCGCCAAGGACGAGTCGTACCGCCGCCGCGAGGAGTTGAACAAGGAACTCGACGCCGCCCGGATCGCGTTACGGGACCAGGAGCGCCGCGCCCAGAAGCGTGAGGACGCCGCGGAGGACGCCGCCAAGGAACTCGCCCGCAAGGACAAGCAACTCGACGCCGCCCAGCGCAAGGCGGCCGAGCAGCAGGCCGCCTCCGACAAGAAGGCGGCCGAACTCGACGCGGTGATCGCGCAAGAGACGAAGGCGTTGCACGACATCGCCGGCCTGAGCCGCGAGGCGGCCGAGGCGACCCTATTCGAGAAACTCGAGCGCGAGCTGACGACCGAGTTCGCCGCCCGCATTCAAAAGCACACCGACGCCCTGAAGGGCGAGTGCGAGGCGAAGGCCCGCGAGATCATCACGATCGCGCTGCAGCGCTACGCCGCCCAGCACACTGCCGACTCGACGGTGAGTACCGTCGATATCCCCGACGACCAGATGAAGGGCCGCATCATCGGCCGCGAGGGTCGCAACATCCGCACCTTCGAGAAGTGTACCGGGGTCGATGTGATCGTGGACGACACCCCCGGTGTGGTGGTCGTGTCGGCGTTCGACAACGTCCGCCGCGAGACGGCCCGCATCGCGCTGACGAAGCTGATCCTCGACGGCCGCATCCACCCGACCCGCATCGAGGAAGTGGTCCTCGAGACGCAACAGGAGATGGAGAAGACGATCCAGGAGGCGGGGCAACAGGCGGTGCTGAACGCCGACGTGGCGATGCCGCACGAGAAGATCGTCCACCTCCTCGGCCGGCTGAAGTTCCGCACCAGCTACTCGCAGAACGTCTTGCTGCACAGTCTCGAAGTGGCGCACCTGTGCGGCATGATGGCGTCGGAACTCGGCCTCGACCCGCGGCTCGCCCGGCGCTGCGGGCTGCTGCACGACGTGGGCAAGGCGGCCGACCACGAGATGGAGGGCGGGCACCCCAAGGTCGGGGCCGAACTCGCCAAGCGCTACGGCGAGACGAGCAAGGAAGTCCTCCACGCCATCGCCGGCCACCACGACGACATTACCGTCGATCACATCTACACGGTGCTCGTGGCCGCCGCCGACGCCATCAGCGCCAGCCGGCCGGGGGCACGCCGCGAGACGCTGGAGCGCTACGTCAAGCGCATGGCCGACCTCGAAGCGGTCGCCTGCGGGTTCCCCGAGGTGGACGCGGCGTTCGCCATCCAGGCGGGGCGTGAACTCCGCGTGATCGCCAACTCGCACCGGACTTCCGACGCGGACGCCGTGCGGATTTGCCGGGAGATCGCCCGCGCCATCGAGGAGCAACTCGACTACCCTGGCGAGATCAAGGTGACCGTCATCCGCGAGATGCGCATCCTCGAAATGGCCAAGTAGCCTGGAGCGTCCGCGTGCGGTTCCTGTTCGTCGGCGACGTGGTCGGCAGCCCCGGCGTCAACTTTGTCGCCAAAGTTTTGCCGGGCCTGCGAGTCAGCGAGGCCCTCGACTTCGTCGTCGTCAACGGCGAGAACGCGACCAACGGCTCCGGGTTGACCCCGCGCGACTACCGCAAGCTACGATCCTCCGGGGCCGACGCGATTACGCTGGGCGACCACATCTACAAGAAGTTCGAGATCGCCGAGGTCTTGAACACGCCGACCGAGCCGATCGTCAAGCCGGCCAACTACCCGGCCGTCTCCCCCGGCCGCGACCACTGCACGCTGACCGTCAACGGCGTGCGGGTGGTCGTCATCTCGCTGATGGGCCGCACCTACATGCGCGCCGTCGATTGCCCCTTCGCGGCCGTCGATCGCGTGCTGGCGACGGTGCCACCCGGCAGCGTGATCGTTGTGGACGCGCACGCCGAGGCGACCGCGGACAAGTATCAACTGCTGCACCACTTGCAGGGCCGCGTGACGGCGATTCTCGGCACGCACACGCACGTCGCGACGGCCGACGAGCATGTCCGCAACGGCACCGCGTACATCACCGACGCCGGCATGACCGGCCCGCACGAGAGCATCCTGGGCCGCCGCGCGGACCGCGTCTTGGCGACCGCGACGACCTTCGAGCCGACGAGCTTCGACGTGGCCACCGGCGACGTGCGCCTCAACGGCGTGGTCGTCGATTGCGACGAGGGCACGGGCCGGGCGACGGCGATTCGCCGGCTGTGCGTGCGGGAGGGGTAAGCGGGCGACTGCCACGATTCCGGTCACACTCTGCCTCGCAACGGCAAACCACTCCGAACAGCTATCGCGCCGTCATTTGGGTATACTAGCGCGTTAGCATTCCCCTGGAGGCCGTTGCCATGAGCCAACTCCGCGTCGAACTCATCCCCCTGCGCTCGGCCGTCCGCTCGGACGCCGCGACCACCCTCGACCTGCTGATCAAGATCACCCCGCCGCCCGCGGAGTTGAGCGCCCCGCGGCCGGCCCTGAACCTCGGGCTTGTGATCGACCGCTCCGGCTCGATGGACGCGGACAAGAAGCTCAAGTACGCCCGCGAGGCGGCGGTCTACGCCGTGCAGCAGCTCCTGCCGACCGACCGCGTCAGCGTAACGGTCTTCGACGGCGAGGTGCAAACCCTGGTCGAGAACGCCCCGGCCGTCGATCAGGCCGGCGTCGTCGATGTGATTCGTCGCGTCGTCCCCGGCGGCTCGACGGCCCTGCACGGCGGCTGGAGCGAGGGCGGCCGGCAAGTCGGCGGGCACAGGCTCGCGGGCGGCATGAACCGCGTGCTGCTGCTGTCCGACGGGCAGGCCAACATGGGCGAGCAGAACCCGGTCGCCATCGCCGCCGACGTGGCCCGGCTCGCGGCGGAGGGCGTGAGCACGACCACGATGGGCCTGGGCGACGACTACAACGAGGACTTGCTGCAGGCGATGGCCCAGGCCGGCGACGGCAACTACTACTACATCGAAAGCCCGCAGCAACTCGGCGAACTCTTCCAGACCGAACTGCACGGCCTCATGGCGACGTTCGGCGACGCCGTGCGGCTGGCCGTGGAGCCGTGCGGCGGCGTGACGGTCGTGGACGTGCTGAATGACTTCGAGCCGGACCCGCACGGGGCCGGCCTGAAGTTGCCGAACCTCGTCACCGGCATGCCGGTCCTGGCGGTCGTCCGGCTCAACGTCCCGCCGACGGCTCAGGCCGGCGACGTGTGCCGCGTCCGGTTGTCGTGGGTCAGCCCGAAGCAGGTCGAGCGTCAGGAACTCGCCGCGACGCTGACGCTGCCCTCCGTCACCACGTCGGTGTTCGAGACGCTCCCGGTCGCGGTCGAGGTCCAAGAGCGGGCCGCGCTGCTGCTGATCGCTCGCCTCAAAAAGGAGGCGACCCGCAGTTCGGAGCGGGGCGACGTGGCAGGCACCCGGCGTCACCTGAGCGACGCGAAGCAGATCTTGCTGGCCGCGCCGCCGTCGCCGGTGGTGCAAGCGGAGGCGGACGCCTTCGCCCTGATCGAGGCGGACCTGGCGGGCGGCGAGATGGCGAAGTTCAGCAAGCGGGCCAAGTTCCAGACCCACCAGACCCGCTCGAGCAAGCCACATTCGTAAATGACTCCGCTGCAGAGACGCAGGGAAGACGAGAACCAGAGCGATTCACCGCGGAGGGCGCAGAGGGCACATAAGAGAAACCAATACCGAGAAAGGCACAAAGCCTTGTCAAAACCGTCGCGGGGGACACGGGAAGCCCATTCCGATTTTAGCTCTCTTCGGGTTGGGCCTTTCTCCGCGCCCTCATGTGCCCTCTGCGGTGAATTGCCTTGTTTTGGTCCTCTCCGCGACTCTACGTCTCCGCGGCAAAATTCGATCTTGCAGTCGCCTTACGCCTTGTCGAACAGCGCCTCGACGAACGTTTCGGGGTCGAAGACTTCGAGGTCGTCCATCCCTTCGCCGACGCCGACGTACTTCACCGGCAAGCCGACCTTCTGCTTAATCGCGAACACCGCGCCGCCCTTGGCGCTGCCGTCGAGCTTGGTCATCACGATGCCGGTACACTTCACCGTCTTGGTGAACTGCTCCGCCTGGGCGATCGCGTTCTGGCCGTTGGTGCCGTCGAGGACCAGGAAGACCTCGTGCGGGGCACCGGGAACCTGCTTCGCCACGATGCGGTGGATCTTCTCGAGTTCGCGCATCAGGTGCGTCTGCGTGTGCAGCCGGCCGGCCGTGTCAACGATCAGCACGTCGTAGCCGCGGGCCTTGGCGCGCTCGCAGGCGTCGTGGGCGACCGCGGCGGGGTCGGAGCCTTGCTGTTGCTTGACGATGTCGCAGCCGATCCGCTCGCACCAGACCGTCAGTTGCTCGACGGCCGCGGCCCGGAAGGTGTCGCACGCCGCCACGAGCACCTTCTTGCCGTCGAGCTTCAGCCGGTTGGCCAGCTTCGCGATCGAGGTCGTCTTGCCGGAGCCGTTCACACCCGCGATCATCACGACCGTCGGCCCCGTCGCCTGGAAGCGGATGCCGCCCTGCGGGTCGGCGAGCATGTCGCGCAGTTGCGTGCGGACGAAGAGCTTCACGTCCTCGCCGACCTCGCGGTCGAGGTACGCTTTGCGCACGCGTTCGACGATTTCGCCCGTCGCCTGCACCCCCACGTCCGCGAGAAGAAGTTGCTCTTCGAGGCTGACGAGGAACGCCTGATCGACGCGGCGGTTGCCGTTGAACAGGCCGACGATGCCGGAGAAGGCGTTGCGAGTTTTCGACAGCCCTTGCTTGATCTTGGTGAAGAAGCGGCCGAGTACCATGACGACTTCCAGTGGGCGGCGGGGCGTTCGAGGTGGCATTCTACGGACGGCCACGCGGCCCGGCGTTGACCGATCGGCGCGGCGGTCCTATCATCGACTCTTGGTGACGGTTCGATCGGTTGTGCCGGCCCGCCCGCGTCCCGCAGTCCCCGACGGAGTCGCCGCAATGAAGGCGGAAGAGCGCAAAGCCCTCGAGTCGAACGACCTCGCCAGCGGCGCGGCGACCCTCTTCGACGGCGTCAAGACCGGGCACCTCGGCGGCCCGGCGTGGGGCTACCGCGTCGCCGGCCTGACCGCCTCGGCGCTGCTCATCGGCGGGCTGGTCTGGTACCTCTTCAGCGAGAACCGGGGCGCGGCTTCGCGGGCTTGGGCGACCCTTGACACCGGCAACCCCTCGCAAATCGACGACTTCGTCAAGCAGTCGGGCAACACCCTGCCCGGCCAGGTCGCGCGGCTCGAACAGGCCCGCAAGCTGCTGGGCGACGACGGCATCGGCAAGCTGACCGCCACCGACCGCGAGGCCCAGAACAAGGCCATCGCCAACATCGAGAAGGCCCGCGACCTGTTCGTGCAACTCGCCGGCGAGTTGGCGAAGGACAAGACGCTGCACGCCTCCTGCCTGTGCGAGGTGGCGAGGGCGGAACTCGCGCTCGTCGGCATCCCCAAGACCGCCAACGGCCCCGAGTCGCGGGGAACGGTTCAGGCCGCCGCCGAGTTCTACACGAAGGCGGCTGCGGCGATCGGCGTCGCCACCCCGGCCGGCGAGCAGTTCACGAAGAAGGCCGCGGACTTGACGGCTAACGACGCGACGCTGACGAAGGCCGCCCTCGACCTGTACAGCCGGACGGTACCGACGCCGGCGTTCGACGGCAGCCGCCCCGGAGCCGGGTCCGGCATCCTCGCCCCGAAGTCGATCGAGCCGAAGACAGACCTGACGCCGGCCGAAGGCGTCAAGCCGCCGCTGACGCCGATCGTGCCGCCGACTCCCCCGGTCGTCCTCCCCGTGGCCCCGCCCGTCGTGGCCCCGGTCGCGCCGCCCGCCGTCACACCCGTGGCCCCGGCCACGCCGCCGGTCGTCGTCCCCGCGGCGCCTCCGGTGGTCACCCCCGCCCCGCCGGTAGCCCCGGCGACGCCGGCCATCCCCAAGTAAGCAGCCGCTTGACCACCGCACCCGACGAACCCCTCGACCTCGACGAGGACGCCCCCGAGCCGCCGCTGCCGGCCTACGCCCGGACCCGCGACCCCGTGGAGATGGTCGTCCGCGTCAAGGCCGAGGGGATGCGCCTCGACCAGTACCTGCAAATCTACTTCCACGACTTCAGCCGCGCCGAGTTGCAAAAAGCCATCGTCGGCGGCCACGTCACCGTCAACGCCAAGCCGACGAAGGCGAGTTACAAGGTCCGCAACAACGACGCGCTGTACGTGCGGATGCCCGAGCCGGTCCACGACACGATCGTCCCCGAAGACATCCCCCTCGAAGTGCTCTACGAGGACGAGTGCGTCGCGCTGATCAACAAGCCGACCAACATGGTCGTCCACCCGGCGCGCGGCAACTGGTCCGGCACGCTCGCCAACGCCCTGGCGTTCCGCTTCAAGGAGAACCTCAGCAACGCCAACGGGACTTTTCGCCCCGGCATCGTCCACCGGCTCGACCGCGACACGAGCGGCGTGATCCTCATCGCCAAGGACGAAGTCACGCACCGCGAGGTCTCGCAGCAGTTCGAGTCGCGCAAGATTCACAAGGAGTACGTGGCGCTGGTGACCGGCGAACTCGACCGCGACAGCGACTACGTCGAGGCGCGGCTGAAGCACCACCCGACGGTCCGCGAGCAGATGATCGCGGTGACCGACCCGCACGACCCCGACGCCAAGGACGCCTGCAGTTTCTACGAGGTGCTCGAACGCTTCCGCGGCTTCACGCTGGTCAAAGTGCAACCGCGTACCGGCCGCACGCACCAGATCCGCGTCCACCTCGCCTACGTCGGATGCCCGGTCTTGGCGGATCGCGTGTACGGCAGCGGCGGCCAGTTCTCGCTGAGCCAGGCCGCGAGCGGCGTCAAGCCGGCCGACGACGTGGTGCTGATCAAGCGGCAAGCCCTGCACGCGTTTCGGTTGCGCTTCAAGCACCCGAAGTTCGGCCGCTGGGTCGAGGTCGAAGCCCCTCTACCGCCGGACATCCGCGCGACCCTGGAAGCCCTGCGCGAACACCGGCCGGTTAGGTAGTCTCCTGAAAACAGTTTCCACCGCGGAGGAGCAGAGTAGCGGAGAAGACCAAAACTTGAATTTGGGTTTCTCCGCTACTCTGCTCCTCCGCGGTGAAACTCTTACTTCATCGGTGCCGGTGCGGGGGCGGTCGCCGGGGCGGCCTCGGCCGGCGCGGGGTTGACCGTGATCTGCACCTTCGGCTTCATCTGGCCGACGACCGCGGTGCGCAGGTGCATCGCGTAGACGGCGCGGACATCCTCCTTCACCGTGTCGAACTTCTTCGGCGTGCCCGGCTTGCGGTCGGTCACGAGGATCAGGTGCTGGCCGAACTCGGTCTCGACCGGCTCACTCACCTGGAAGGCCGGCATCTTGAACGCGGCCTCGGCGAACGGCTCGACCATCTGGCCGACGCGCGGGAAGAAGTTCAGGTCGCCGCCGTCCTTCTTCGACGGGCACGTCGAGATGTCCTTGGCGTACTGCGCGAACACCTCCTCGACGCGCTTGCCGCGGGCCTGCTCCTTCGCGAGCGCGTCCCCCGGCGCGGCCGCGGCCGCCTTGTCGCCCTCGGCCGCGAGGGCCGCCTTGATGTCGGCGAGTTGCTTCTTCGACTCGGCGATCTTCGCGGCGTCCACGCCGGGCGTCAGGAGGATGTGGCGGGCGCGGACGATGGTGCCGTCGAAGAGGTCGGGGCGCTTGGCGAAGAACGCCTGCAGCGCCTCGTCGGTGCCTTGCTGTTTGAGGAACTTGTCCCACTTCATCTGCGCGGCGACCTCGACGCGGAACTCCGCCTCGGTGAGCATCATCTGCTCGAGTTCCTTGGGGTAGTCCTTGTTCGCCTTCTTCAACTCCGCCTTCAACTCCTCGAGCAGCTTCTCGACCTCGGCCGGGGCGACCTCGGTTTTGAGGAGGTTGAGGTACTGGTCGATCAGCGTGTTTTCGATCAGGTGGTTGAGGATTTCCTTGCGCGCCAGGCCGTGCTCCTCGACGGGGAACTGCCGCAGGGCGCGCCACACGGAAACCTCGGGAATCGGCTGCGTGCCGACGGTCGCGGCGATGCCGGCGGGCCGCACCACCGGCGCGGGCGCGGGGGCCGGCAGCGTCACGGGGGCGCTTGCGGCGGGGGCCGCGGCCGGCGGCGGCGTGGCGGCGGGCGGGGCCTGGGCGGCGGCGGTGCCGGCGACGGCGGAGGTGAGCAGCAGCGCGGCCGCGCGGCGAGAGAACAATCGCATCGGTTCCATCCTCAGGGGCAGTCCGCCCGGCGTCGTGCCCGGCGTCGATTGCTGACCGGCCGGCGACGATAGCAACCCCCCCAAGCCGCGCCGAGGGCAATTCCCCCGGAATTGGCGATTTGCGGCGGACCGTAACCATGAGCATGGGGGTTCACTGACGAAAACGTTTTGCCGCGGAGACGCAGAGGCGCGGAGAAGACCAAATCCTAAACTTGAATTTGGTCTTCTCCGCG
>JAYTUC010000060.1:0-35370 GCA_043744775.1 Fimbriiglobus sp.
TCGAGGAAGTCGGCGAAGACCAGCCGCGGCAGGTCGGCGTCGGGGTTGGCCAGCACGCCGCCGAGCAGCGCGTCGTGGTCGCTCATGGCGGTATTGTAGCCGCACGGGTTCCGGCCGGGGCCGCGCGGCGGTAGGATACCGGCATGGACGCCGACAACACCCCGGACAAGAGCAAGAAGGTGCGCGTCGCGCTGCGGCGCAACCGCACCAAGCCGCCGCGCGGCAACGACCTGACGCGCGACTACGAAGGCGGCGACACCCAGAGCGACGCGGCCGAGAGCGGCGAGCGCGTCCGCACCAAGGGCGCGATCTCGCGGCACCGCACCGTGACCGTCGATGGGGCCGGCAACGTCGCCATGCCCGGCGTCGATGTGGCCGCGTGGCTGCCGGGCCGGGTGTTCCGCGTCCACGGGCTGTTCAGCCACGTCGAGGCCGAGGACGGCCGCGTCTTCCGCTGCTCCGTGCGCCGGCTGCTCAAGTCGCTCGTCACCGACGAGCGCAGCATCGTGACGACCGGCGACCGCGTCTGGATTCGCCCCGCCGTCGAGGCCGCCCCGACCGACCTGCCCGAGGCGATGATCGAGCGCGTCGAGCCGCGCCACGGCGTCTTGACGCGCTCCAGCCGGCGGCGCGAACACGTGCTCGTCGCCAACGTCGATCAGCTCGCCATCGTGATGTCGCTAGTGCAGCCGGACCTGAAGCCGCACCTGATCGACCGCTACATCGCCGCGGCGTACAAGGGCGACTTGAAGCCGGTCTTGTGCCTGAACAAGGCCGACCTGACCGACGCCGCGGAGTTGCAGCCGATCATCGGGGCCTACGCCCAGCTCGGCATCCCGACGGTGCTGACGAGTGCCCGCACGGGCCAGGGGGTCGATCAGCTGCGCGAGTTGCTCGCCGACCGGGCGACGGTTTTCTCGGGCCAGTCCGGCGTCGGCAAGTCGTCGCTGCTGAACGCGATCCAGCCCGAGTTGGCGCTGCGGGTCAAGACGGTCAGCGAGTCGAACGAGAAGGGCCGGCACACGACGACGACGGCCGAGTTGATCCGCCTCGACACCGGCGGCTGGGTGGTTGACACGCCCGGCGTGCGGCAACTGCAACTGTGGGACACGCGCGCCGAGGAGGTTGAGGGCTACTTCCCCGACTTCCGCGCCTTCGTGCCGCTGTGCGCGTTCCCCGACTGCACGCACCGCCACGAGACCGGCTGCGCCGTCAAGTCGGCCGTCGCGCGGCACTACCTCAGCGAGCGCCGGTATCAGAGCTACCTGGGCCTGTTCAACGGCATGAACGAGGAGTAATTCGCGGCGAGCCGGAAAGCGTCAGCGCCCGGAGTTCTTCGCACGCGGTTGCGTCGAAAAACTCCGGGCGCTGACGCTTTCCGGCTCGCCGCGGTCACTGTCGCTTTACCGGTCGCGTTACGCTATCCTGGAAGTCACGTCACTCCTCCTGGGTTCCGCTATGCGTCGTCGCCTCTCGTGGTTGGTCTTGAGTCTCGCGGTTGTCGCGACTGTCGGTTGGGTTCTCGCCGCCGACCGGCCTGCCCCCCGCACGCCGTGGGTCGGCTCGAAACTCGTCGGCTCGCCGGAGCTGGCCCCGGCGTTCCAGCTCGTCAACGCCTTCCCCAAGGCGAAATTCGACCACCCCACGCTGGTGGCGCAGCCGCCCGGCGGGGGGCGGTTCTTCGTCGCCGAGCAGGGCGGCAAAATCTTCTCCCTCAAGCCCACACCCGACGCCACGCCCGAACTCTGCTTCGACCCCGCCGCGGAGTTGAAGAACCTCGCGCTCACCCCCGGTGCCGTCGGCGTCGAATCGACCTACGGCTTCGTCTTCCACCCGAAGTTCGCCGCGAACCGGCAGTGCTTCGTCTGCTACACGCTCAAGGCCAAGGACAAGCCGAACCTCGCCGAGGGTACGCGGGTGTCCCGCTTCACAATGACCACCGCCGAGCCGCCGCGCATCGAGCCGGCGAGTGAGGAGATTCTGTTCACGTACCTGCAAGGCGGCCACAACGGCGGCGACCTGCACTTCGGCCCCGACGGGATGCTGTACGTCTCCACCGGCGACTCGGCTGACCCCAACCCGCCCGACGCCCGCAAGACCGGCCAAGACATCACCGACTTGCTGTCGAGCGTTTTGCGCATCGACATCGATCGCAAGGACGCCGGGCGCAACTACGCGATCCCCAAGGACAACCCGTTCGTCGGCACGCTGATCGACGGCAAGCCGGCGCGTGGCGAGGTCTGGGCCTACGGCTTCCGCAACCCCTGGCGCATGAGCTTCGACCGCGCCAACGGTGAACTCTGGGTCGGCGACGTGGGCTGGGAACTGTGGGAACTCGTCCACAAGGTGAGCCGCGCCGGCAACTACGGCTGGAGCGCGGTCGAGGGCCGGCAGCCGGTCAACTCCGGGTGGAAACTCGGCCCGACGCCCATCGAACCGCCGGTGATCGAGATCCCGCACACCGAAGGCGCGAGCATGACGGGCGGCTACGTCTACCGCGGCAAGAAGTACCCCCAACTCGTCGGCAAGTACGTCTTCGGCGACTGGGTGACCAAGCGCATCTGGGCCGCCGAGGTCAAGGGGACCGAACTCGTCGAGTTGAAGGAACTGACGCCGCCGACGGTGCGTGTCGTCGCCTTCGGCCAGGACGCCGACGGCGAGCTGTACGCCCTCGACTACGACAACGGCACCATCCACGCCTTCATGCCGAACGACACCGCCGCCAGTGACCCGGCCAAGTTCCCGCGCACGCTCTCGGCGAGCAGGCTGTTCGCCGACACCAAGTCGCACGCCGTCGCCCCCGGCGTCGTGAAGTTCGAGATCAACTCGCCGCAGTGGCAGGACTACGCGACCTCGGAGCACTTCCTGGCCGCCCCCGGCACTGCGCCGGTGATCGACTACACCGGCAAGAAGCAGATCGAGGGCAACGTCAACTGGAACTGGTACCGCCTGCACTTCCCCGCGAGTACGGCCCTGGTCAAGACCCTGTCCCTGGAGACGACGCGCGGCGACCCGGCGACCCGGCGGCGCGTCGAGACGCAGGTGCTGCTCTTCGACGGCCAGTACTGGCACGGCTACACCTACGCCTGGCGCGACGACCAGTCCGACGCCGACCTCGTGCCGGCCGAGGGCAGCGAGAAGACCTTCGCCGTCAAGGACCCCGTGTTCGCTGGCGGCGTGCGGCAGCAGACGTGGAACTTCGCCGGGCGGTCGCAGTGCATGCAGTGCCACCACTCGTGGGCCGAGCACACATTGGGGTTCAACCTCGAACAACTCCACCGCGACACCGACGGCCCCGACGGCCGCGTCAACCAGTTGACGAAGCTGTTCGACGCCGGCGTGCTGGAGCGCCGCGCCAAGGACGGCAAGCCGCTGCCGACGTACACCGCCACCGACCTGAAGAAGGAGCGGCGGCTGACCGACCCGGCCGACGCCGCGGCTTCGCTCGACGACCGGGCCAAGGGCTACCTGCACGCCAACTGCGGCCACTGCCACCGCTTCGGCGGCGGCGGCGCGGTCGATTTCGAGCTGCACGCCTTCGCCGACCTGGCGAGCAAGAAGCTCGTCAACGCCAAGCCGACACGCGGGACGTTCGACCTGCCGGACGCCTGCGTGATCGCCCCCGGCGAGCCGGGCCGCAGCACGCTGTACTACCGCATGGCGAAGTTCGGCACCGGCCGCATGCCGCACGTCGGCGCGGAGTTCGTCGATGAGGCCGGCGTCGATCTCATCGGCCTCTGGATCGCCTCCCTCGACGCCGCGGGCAAGCCCGGCCGAGCCGAGCCGGCGGTGACGAAGGCCAGAGGCGACCTCGCCGACAACCCGCTACCGTTCGCCCGCCTCCTCGGCACCGGCGCGGCGGGGGCCGACGCGGCCAAGTTCCTCGAAGTGGCGGCGAAGTTGCCGGCGGGGCCGAAGCGCGACCTCTTCGAGGGCTACCTGCCGCACGACGGCCGCGACAAAAGGCTCGGGGCGAACCCGCGGGCCAAGCCGCTGCTCGCGCTGACCGGGGACGCGGTCAAGGGCCGGGAGCTGTTCGTTGCCGAGAAGTCTCAGTGCGTGAAGTGCCACAAGTACGAGGGCCAGGGCAAAGAAATCGGCCCCGACCTCTCGGGGATTGCGAAGACGCGCAGCCGCGAACACCTGCTCGAGAGCTTGCTGGAGCCGTCGCGCCGCGTCGAGCCGGCCTACCAGTCGTACCTCGCGACGACGCACGACGGCCGCACCTTCACGGCGTTGCTCGTCCGCAAGGACGCGACGGCGGTCGTGCTCAGGGACGCTGAGGGCCGCGACACGACGCTCGTGCCGGCGGACATCGACACCCTGCGGCCGGCCCGCGAGTCGCTGATGCCGGCCGGGCTGTTGGCGGACTTCACGCCGCAGCAGGCCGCCGACCTGCTGGCGTTCCTCGCGTCGCGGAAGTGAGCTGACGGCGGTCGAATTCTCGACCCGCCCCGGAATTCCTCACCTTGCGGCGGCCGGCGGCCGACGGTATGCCGGGGCGGACTGTCGCCCCTCGCCCCGCCGGAGTGCCGCCGTGCGTACCGCCCTCACTTGCCTGGCGTCGCTCCTCGCCGCGGGCGTCGGCCCGGCCCAGACGCCGCCTTACGCCGCCACCGTCGTCGCCGACAACGTGGTGCTGCGGAGCGGCCCCGGCCTCAACATGGAGGAGACGGGGCCGCTCGCCCGAGGCGAGGAGGTCGCCGTCGTCCAGGAGCACGGCGAGCAGTGGCTGGCCGTCGAGCCGCCGCGCGGGCAGGTGTCGTGGGTCCGCACCATCAAGCTCCAGGAGGTCGGCGCGGGCGGCGCGCGGACCGTCCCGCGCAACATGGTCGTGGCCGCCGACCCGACGGCCGAGGTCGCGATGGGCCGGCCCGGCCTGGGGTCGCCGCTGGGGGTGCGCCGCGACCTGATCCCCGACGGCACGGTGGTGCTGGTCATCGGACCCGACTACGTCGAGGCGACCGGCTCCGGCAGCACGCGCTGGACGCCGATCCAGCCGGTGAAGGGCGAGTGCCGATTCATTCCGCGCTCGGCAGTGCAGGTGGCGAGGGGCCAGCCGGCACCGACGTACTCGGTGCAGTCGCCCGCCCCCAGGGTCTCCACGCCGGGCGAGGCGGAGACGACGCAGGCGTCCGGGGTGGCCCGCATCCCGGCCCTCGCGGTGCCGGCCGGGGCCGCCTCCGGGCGCGGCAAGCCGGCCGACTGGCCGAGCCACCCGCTGTGGCTGCAAGCCGAGGAGGCGAGCGGGCGGCAGGAGTACCAGCGGGCGGAGCGGCTTTACCTGCAACTCGCCAGCGACATGAACCAGCCGGGCGGCGACGTGGAGTTGGCGAACCTTTGCTACTCGCGCGTCCACGCCGTCCTCGAAAAGCAGCGGGCCGCGGGCCGACCCGCCAAGGTGTCGTCAAGCCCCGCGGGGGCCGACCGGGACGCAACCGACCGATCGGCGGCGCGGACTGGCGAGCCGCGCTGGACCTCGCCGGGTACGATCCGCGAGACGGGCTTCGGCCGCGACGCCGGGGCCAAGTACTCGTTCCGCTCCGCGGCGACCGGCAAAGTCGTGGCCTACCTCGATGCGGGGCCGGGCGTCGATTTGGGCCAGTGGCGCGAGGCCGAGGTCAAGCTGTACGCGACGGTGCGCCCGTCCCAAGACGCCGGCGACGTGCCGCTCTTGAACGTCACGCGCGTCGAGCGCGCCGGCAGCCGCCGCGACTGACGGCCGCGCCTGCTGTCTCAGCGCGGCAACTCCTCGAACGCGCCGACGGTGGGGAACTCGAGCAGCGACTGCGTGCGGACCACGACGTACTCGTCGGGGTAGGTGTGGAAGGCGCTCACCGCCAGGCCCGCCGCGATCGGGTCCACGGTGAGGTAGCTCACCGCCGCGGTGCCGGGCCGCACGCCCGCGGCGTGGAAGAGCAGCCCGCGCCGCGAGGCGTCGTCGATCAACTCGCGCTGGACGTGGGCGAACAGGTCCGGGTCGAGCGTCTCGGCGCGCAAAGCCATCTCGTAACTCACGTCGGCCGAGAGTTCGCAGCGGCCGCCGCCGCCGGTGTTCGGGGCGTGGAGGCGGCGCTGGAACCGCAAGCCAACGTCGGGCAGGCCGTCGCCGGCGGCGCCAAGCACTTCCATGATCGCGACGCCGCCGCGCGTCCACTCGAGCGTGTGCCCGGACGGCGTGACCGCGGCGGTGAGCGTGAAGCCGGCGCGCTCGACGCGGCGGACCCGGCTGCGCGTGAAGAACTCGGGGTGCAGCGGCCGCGCGTAGACCCGGAAGACGAGGTCGGTCACGCGCGGGCGCAGGAAAGGGGCCGCCATGCGGACTCCGGGCCATCGGGGGGCGGCGACTCGCGGGCATTGTACCCCGCCAACGCAAGAGGCGAGGCGGGCATCGTGCCTCGCCTCGCCTCGGAACCCGGACTCCCGTCCGTGCTCAGGTGTCTTCATCGGCCGCGTCGCTTAGACGCCGTCGCCGGTCTTCTCGGGGGCGACCTTCGGCTTAGGCGTCGGGGTCGGGACCGGGGTCGGCTTGTCGGTGACCTTGGGCATCGCTGCCGGGCCGGAGGTCGGGGGCGTCATCGCGGGGCTTTCGGTGATCACCGCGGCGGGCATGCCGCCGGTGATCACCGAGCCGACGCAGCCGGTCGAGGGCATCGCGGCCGCGCCGCAGCAGTCGGCGGCGGGGGCGGCCATGCCGGTGCAGCCCATCGAGTAGCCGGTGCAGCCCATCGAAGGGGCGGCCATGCCGCAGCAGCTCGAGCCGCCGCGCATCTTGCGGCTGAAGTGGCCGCGCAGGCCCAGGAAGCCGCTGCCGCCGGAGCAGCCGTTGCAGCTCGTCGAGCCGTAGCAGCTCATCGAGCCGCCGCAGCCCGTGCAGCCGGCCGGCGCGACGACGGCCGGGGCCGCCCCGGTGCAGCCGGTGCAGCCCGAGGCGACCACGGTCACGCCGCTACAGCCCATGCCATCGCAGCCGCCGCGCATCTTGTGGCCGAAGCCGGTGGCGTCCGCGGAGCCGGACATCGCCATCATCATAACCATCGTGTACATCGAACTCTTCCTCTCGTTCCAGGTGTCGGACCGTGTCCCATCGTGCCGAACGCGAACGGCCAACCCGGCCCCGGTCACGGACCCCGACGCCCCGACGGCGCAGCCTCATGGCGGCGGCGAACTGGGTACTCAGACCCTGGGGAGATCGGGGGGTAAAGTGACCTGCGAAAAGGGTCCGCTGTGGTTGACCGACGTACCAGGATGTTAAGATTCGCCTCACCGGGAATCAATAGTAAACCGGGCAAACTACGTAGTTTTCACGGTTTCGGCATACCGGGCAAACTGCGGACTCCACGCACGCTGAACCGGAGGTCTCACGACACGATTCGGGGGGTCGCGACGCTCGCGGCGTTGAACCCGATTGGCCGCTCCGGCGTGACACTTCCGGACGCCGTTCGCCCCCGCCAACGGACACGCCACGACCCCGTTGGCTATACTGCACTCCTAGTATGATGCGCCCCACAGTTCCAGGAAGGGACCGATGGCCAACTCCGCCCCGCCCCCCCCATCGCCACCCGTGCCGACACCGCCGTCTCGCGAAGTCTTACCGTTAGCCCCGCTGCCGGTCGTCGTGCGTCTGACCGCCGGGGCACTCGTGCTGGCACTCGTCGCGGTCGCCGTCGGACTCGTGGCCGGCGAGAACGGGCCGGGGCCTTCAGGCACCGCGCGGCTCGCCCTCGTCGCACTCGCCGCCCTGCTCGCCGGCGGCGGCTTGAGCCTGCGGCCCGACTCGGCGCTCGTCTGGTTGCTCGCCGGGCTGACCGCCGCCGCCGACTCGTTCGGCTTCCCCGACCACTGGGACTCCGGGCAAATGCTCATGCGCGTGGCCGCAGCCGCCGGGCTGGTGGGGGCCGCGCTGATGGCCGTGCCGCGCTCGCGCCGCCGCGTGGCCGTGGTCGGCTTCGTCGCCTTCCACTTCTCGTCGCTGCTGATCGCGACGACCTGGCCCGACTCGACGCCGTGGATCACGAATCAACTCGGCCAGCGCTTCTACCTCCCGTTCATGCAATTCACGTACCTGCGCAACGCGTACCACTTCTACTCGCCGGAGCCTGGCCCCGCGTCGCACCTGTTCGCGCTCTTGACTTACGAACTCGACGAGGCCGACCCTGCCACCGGCAAGCCGAAGGCGATCAGCGAGTGGGTGACCCTGCCGCGCCGCGACACCCAGTGGAAGGACCCGCTCGGCCAGACGTACTACCGCCGCCTGTCGCTGACCGAGAACGCCGTGCGCTCCGGCGGCGACTTCACCGGCACCACCGAGGACCGGCAGCAGGCCCGCAAGCGCCGCGACGAGGTGGCGCTCGGGCTGCTGCCGGGCGTGAAGCGCATCCCGCACGCGGCGGCGAGTTACGAGCCGGAATTCCGCTGGTACGCCCCGCCGCAGGCCGACGTGTCGCGCTTCCTGCTGCCGTCGTTCACGGCGCACCTCGCGGCCGAGTACACCACGCCGACGCACCGCGTCGTGAACGTCAAGCTGTACCGGGCCGAGCACCGCATCGTCACGACGCAGTACTTCGTGACGCAGAAACTCAGCCCGTTCCACCCGACGCTGTACCGCGTCTACTTCCTGGGCGACTACACCGGCGGCGGGCAACTCGTGGACCCTCAAGACCCGATGCTCTACTGGCTCGTCCCGATCATGCCCACGGCGGGCAAGTTGAAGCTGGACGAGCCCAGCCCGGAGCAGTTCACCGACCTGCTGAGCGACCACGCCGGCTTCGAGTTCCCCTGGAGCCAACTGCGCCCATGAGCCAGCCCGACCCGACCCCGCCGCCGGCCCGCGACCCCGCCGACGGCACCCGCACGCTGGGCTTCTTCTTCGCCCCGGCCGACCCGACGACGATGGCGTTCGTGCGGGTCGTCGTCGGCTGCCTGGTGGTCTACACGCACCTGGCGTACTCGTTCGACCTGTCGAACTTCTTCGGCAAGGACGCCTGGTTCTCGCACGCCCACATCGAGCGCGAGCGCAAGGAGATGCCGCACTTCGTGGCCCCGCCGGGCTGGGAGGACCCCTACGAGCCGTTCCGCAGCGCCCAGACGCCCGAGGCCCCGTACCGCCGCCGCGCGGTAATGGCGTACTTGCGGAGTCAACTCGGTCCGACCGCGACCCCCGCCGAGATCGACGCGAAACTCGCCTACCTCGAGCGCCTGCAGGCCATTGAACTGGACCAACTGCGCCGCCGCGTCGGCACCGGCTCGACGACCTTCCAGGGCATCAGCTACGTCTCGAACCTGGCCACCGACCCGGTCGATCGCGCGAGCCAGCTCGCGGTGCTGGCCGACGAGAGTCAGCGGTCGGCGCGCACCAAGTCGCGCGTCCCGGACCTGCCGATCTTCGCCAGCCCCGACGCCGTTTCGGGGCTGACGCCGGCCGAGCGCGCCGCCTTCGCGCGGGAGGCCGAGGCGTACTACCGGACGCTGCCGGCCGACGACAACCAGCGCTCGATGGTGCTGGTCCACCTCGGCGAGATGGACTACGGCCAGCGCCAGGCGTGGCTCAACTTCATGAAACGGCTCGTCAAGGTCGAGCCGGTCGAGCGTGAGAGGCAACTCGACTACTTCGAGTACTGGAACGTCGATCCGGCGATCGTGCTGCGCGCGGGGTCGCCGGTCTTCTCGCTCTGGTTCCACGTCACCGACCCGGCCGAGATGCGCGTCGCCCACTGCGTGCTGTTGGTGGTGTTCGCGATGTTCACCGTCGGCCTGTTCACGCGGGTCACGTCGGTGCTGAGTTGGCTGGGCATCCTGTGCTACATCCACCGCTGTAGCCAAATCATGTTCGGCATGGACACGATGATGAACATCGTGATGATCTACCTGATGATCTCCGACTGCGGCGCGACGCTCTCGGTCGATCGGCTGCTGAACCGCTACCGCGCCGCCCGGCGCAGCCTGAAGCTGACCGGCACGCTGGACGCCGCGACCCTGGCGTACCTGGCCGCGCCGCCGCTGTCCGTGGCGACCGGCTTCGCCCAGCGGCTGTTGCAGATGCACTTCTGCGTGATCTATCTGGCGTCGGGTATGTCGAAGTTGAAGGGGGCGGCTTGGTGGAACACGACGGCGTACTGGGACACGCTGGTGAACCCCGAGTTCACGCTGATCTACTACCACTGGTACGAGAACGCCCTGCGGCACGTCGTGAGTAACCGGCCGCTCTACTCGGTGATGGCGGCCGGCGGCGTGGCGTACACGTTCGTGATCGAACTCGGCTTCCCGTTCCTGATCTGGACGCGCCTGCGGCCGTGGCTGATCATAGGCGCGGCGGGGCTGCACTTCGGCATCGGCTCGTTCATGGGGCTGATCGTGTTCAGCCTCTTCATGATGGCGATGCTGCTGTGCTACCTGCCGGGCGCGGCGATCCGCGAGCGACTCTTCGGCCCGCCGAACCCCACGCGGCGAACGCTGCACGTCCCCGCGGGGTCGCAGCACCACCACCGCGCCGCGGTTGTCGCCGCCTGCGACTTCTCGGACGCCTTGGTCGCGGAACCGGGCGGCGCGGCGGTCGAGTTGCGGGAGAACGGCGTCGCGGTCGCGGCCGGCAACCGCGGCTGGCAACTGCTCCTCGAAGCGCTGACGGCCCTCCCCCGCCGCGCGGGGCTGATGGCGAAGTAGGCGGACGGGCTTTCGTGATGGCCAGCGGCAGTCGAGTTCGTGGCGTAGTGAACAGATTTGTGCCGTGAGTTCGGCGGCGCGCTGTAAGGGGGCGGAGGGATGGCGAAGGGCCGCGAGAGCGGGATGCCGGACGAATCATACTGGCAGACGTTCTTCAACCCCATGTGCATCGTCGCCAAGCTCGACTGCTTCGGCCCCGCCGACGTGGTCGAGTTCGGCTGCGGCTACGGCCTGTTCACCGTCCCGGCCGCCAAGTCCGTCTCGGGCACCGTGTACGCACTCGACATCGACCCGACGATGGTCTCGG
The DNA here is from genome assembly GCA_043744775.1 of Fimbriiglobus sp. Taxonomy (GTDB): domain Bacteria; phylum Planctomycetota; class Planctomycetia; order Gemmatales; family Gemmataceae; genus Fimbriiglobus. The sequence continues at coordinate 10,970 of JAYTUC010000060.1, forward strand.
CGACCACTGCCCTCGTGGCTCGGGCCGGCGTCCCGAACGTCGTCGCGGAGAGGCGGGACTTCGTAGCCGACGGTTGCGGGCGGCCGGACAGAAGCGTGGGGTACGCGATGCTGTTCAACATCCTGCACATTGAGCAGCCGGTCGAACTGCTATGTGAGGCCTACAGGGCGCTGGCCCCCGGCGGACGGTTAGGCGTCATTCACTGGCAACTCGACCCGGCAACCCCGCGTGGGCCATCCCTGTCGATACGCCCGCAGCCCGCCCAGTGTCGGGCGTGGGCTGAACAGGCCGGCTTTCGATTCGTCCGTCACGAAGACTTGTGCTGCTGCTCATGGCACTGGGGAATGGTCCTGGAGAGGCCTCATGACTCGCCTGTATCGACGCTGCACAGAACCGTAGTCGCGTGATCGATTTCCGAGTCATCGATTTGCCTGGACACCTCCGCTCGCCTGGGACGGCTCCACTGCGGGCGACTCGGGTTAGCCCAACGCGCTAACCCGAGTTGCCTACGGCACGGCTTTGCGGGCCGGCTTCGGCGGCTTCACCGCGGCGGGCGGCTTGTCGCCGAGGAGCTTGCGCAACGCCAGCGAGGTCGCGTCGCGGTGGTAGTCGAGCGCCTTGGCGAGGGCGACGAGTTGCGGCTTCTGCGCCGGGTACCAGACCGCGGCCGCGGCGGCGTAGACTCGCTTCTCGCGTGGCTCCAGGGTCGCTTCCCCCAGTGACATGAGGATGTCGTCGCCGCCGTGTTCGAGTTGCAACTTCAGCAGCTTCTCGTCGCGGTCGCCGGACTCCAGGGCGTCCAGGAACGCCAACTTCGCGGCGGCGAACTTGGCGTCGGCCGGCGGCGTCGCCAGCAACGCGAGGCCGTGGTTCACGGCGGAGTCTTCGGGCGTCGCGGCGACCGGCCCGCCGCGCAGCACGGCGTCGGTCACCGACTTGGTGGCCGGGCCGACGGCGGCGAGGTAGGCGGCGCGGTCGCCCCTGGCCGCCGCCCGCGACGCCGCCATCGCCGACTGCATGGTTCGGCGTAGCGCCGCGTCGCCGGGGGCGAACGACAGTTGCCCGAGGAAGCTCGCCGCGGCGCTCTCCGCGCCAGGCAGGTCGCCGGCCATCTCGCAGACCCGCGCCCGCTCGAACGTCGAGACGCTGTCGGTGGCCAGCAGCGCGATCAGGTCGCGGTGGCGTCCGGCCGCCATCAGGGCGTCCCGCGCGGCCGCCTGGAACAGCGGGTTGCGGGCCAGGCTCGGGGCCTGGTCGAACTCCGCGGCGGCGTCCTTGAAGTCGCCCTCGCGCAACTTGCGGTGGCCCAACTCGGCGTGCGCCCGCTCGGCCGGCTTGCCGGACTCGACCGCCTCGGTCAGCAGTTCGAGCGCCTCGCCGCGGCGCGACACCATCGCTTGCAGGTACAAGGCGTCCGGGTCGCGGTCGAGGCGGTCGGCGAGTGCGACGTACTCGGCCCGCAACGCCGCCACGTCGCCGCCGGACTGATCGACGGCCGCCTGGTACAAGACGTGCCAGTCGGGCCGCAGCGGCCGGTCGCCGAGCCGGGCTTTCAGCACTGGCAGCACGTCGGCCGGCGGGTTGACGCGGCCGAACCAGAGCAGCGCCGTCGTGTCGGCGGGGTCAACCGCCAGCCAGCGACGGCCGTAGTCGAGGCGCTCGGCGGGGGTGGCCTCGGCGTAGCTCACGGCGTCGATGCGGGCGGCGGAGTTGGCGAACGGCACGACCCCCAGCCGCGTCAGCGTGATCGTCTCGTGCCGCTTCGCCTTGACCGTGCCCGGCAGCGGCTCGAACCAGTGGTTGATGCCGGAGACCTCGTGCAGCGGCCGGCTGTGCAGGTAGGTGTCGGGCGGGCCGGGCTGCGGATTCGTCGAGTAGACCATCGTCTCGCGGACCAGCAGCGCCAGGCGGTCGGGGTTCAGCACGACGCGGGTGTTGTCGTAGGGCCGCGCCCAGAACGACGACGTGACCGTGACCTCGACCGGCTCGAGCCAGGCGGCCCCCGACTCCGGGGCCATCGTGATGACGCCCTCGGGCAGCTCGACCGTCTTGACGACGCCCGGCGGCAGCGTGTACGGCACCCCGTTGACCGCGACCGTGTAGGCCTTCGGCGTGCCGTTGAGCAGGTACATCGGCCGGGCCTCGGCGAGGCTCAGCGACCGCCAGGTGTGCCAGCCGGCGAAGGCGAGCACGAGCAGCGGCAGGATCAGCCGCGGGAACAGCCACTTGAGCCAACTGCCCTCGCTGAGGCCGGCCTGCGGGCCTTCGAGCAGCAGCGACTTGCCGACCCTGCGGCCGCGGCCGCGGTCCCTCTCGGACTTCTGCCGCAGCTTACGCCACTCCTTGTCCGCGGCCACGGCGGGGAAGGCGGCCGTCACGCGGTCGAGCCAGGCGAGCGCCTCGGGGTGCAGCCCCTTGGCCTGGTAGGCGACGGCGAGTTGGTAGCCCATCCACAGCCGCTCGCCGTCGGCCCCGGTGAGGATGTGCTCGAAGCAGCCGGCGGCCGCGGCGGGGTTGCCGAGCCGCAGCAGCGTCAGCCCGAGTTGCTCGCTGACGCGCGGGTTGTCCTCGGCCTTGAGCGACTCGATGTAGGCGGCCGCGGCGGCGTCGTGCCGGGCGAAGTAGCCGTTCACGTCGCCGAGGGTGGCCAGCAGGCCCGCGTCGGCCGGCCGGTGCGTGGCCAGGGCGTCGGCCGCGACGGCGAGCAGCGCCTCGTTCTGGAAGGTCGCCGCGGTGCCGAGGGCGTTCTGGATCGCCTCGCGGTCGCCGGGGGCGTCCCGGAGCCGGTCGAGTGCCCCGGTCAGCCCCTCGGCCTTGGCCTTGTCCCAGGCCTTGAGCGGCATGACGCGGTGCGCCCCGCACGACGGGCACGAGTCCATGACGCGCTTCCGGGCCAGCGGCAGCAGCGGCACGAAGACGACGACGAAGTAGAGCGTCGTGTCGTAAGACTCGAGGTCGCCGACGGCGGAGCACTGCGGGCAGACGTTGCGCAGGCGGTGGACGTTCCGCTTGCCGTAGTACCAGGTGCCGACCCCGTTGATGACATGCGGCATGGCCAAAGGCTCCGGCGGGGACACGGCGTGCGTCCGGCCAGTATACCGATGGCTAGGCGACCGCGAAACTCCGGGGGCAACCGATGGCCACACGACTCGTAGCATGGTGTCTCATACTGCTCAGCGCCGCCCAGGGGCGGGCGGCGGACGTGGTGGTCTACGGGGCGACGGCCGGCGGGGTCGCCGCGGCGGTTCAGGCCAGCCGGTCGGGCAAGTCGGTGGTGCTGATCGAGCCGGGCACCCACGTCGGCGGGCTGACCAGCGGCGGCCTCGGCTTCACCGACTCCGGCAACAAGGCCGTCGTCGGCGGCGTCGCCCGCGAGTTCTACCGCCGGCTGAAGGCCCACTACGTCAAGCCGGAGTCGTGGACGCTCGAGAAGCCCGCGGACTGCAAGACCTACCGCCCCGCCGAGGACGCCGTCTGGAGCTTCGAGCCGAAGGTCGCGGAGAAAGTGTTGCGCGAGATGCTCGCCGACGCCAAGGTCCCCGTCGCCTTCGGCGAGCGGCTCGACCGCGCCCCCGGCAAGGGGCTTCGCCTCGACGGTAAGCGCATCGTGGCCCTCGTGACCGAGTCGGGCAAAGTCTACGAGGGCAAGGTGTTCATCGACGCGACTTACGAGGGCGACCTGATGGCGGCGGCCGGCGTGACCTTCGCCGTCGGCCGCGAGCCGAACGCGAAGTACGGCGAGACCCTCAACGGCGTGCAGCGGGCGCTCAACAAGAAGAACCACCGCTTCCTCGTCAACGTCGATCCGTTCGTCACGGCCGGCGACAAGGCCAGCGGGCTGCTGCCCGGCATCGAGCCGGGCGGGCTGCCGGCGGACGGCGACGGCGACGGCCGGGTGCAGGCGTACTGCTACCGCATGTGCATGACGACGGCCCCCGCCAACCGCGTCGCCTTCGCCAAGCCGGCCGGTTACGACGAGCGGCAGTACGAGCTGCTGCTGCGCAACTTCGAGGCCGGCGACTTGCGGCTGCCGTTCAGCCCCGACCGCGTGCCGAACGCCAAGACCGACACCAACAACAGCGGCGCGGTCAGCACCGACTACATCGGCGGCAACACGGCGTACCCCAGCGCCAGCTACGCCGAGCGGGACGCGATCCGGCTGGCGCACTTGACGTACCAGCAGGGCCTGATGTGGACCCTGGGCAACCACCCGCGCGTGCCCCAGAAGGTCCGCGACCAGATGGCCAAGTGGGGGCTGGCGGCCGACGAGTTCCCCGACACCGGCCACTGGCCGCACCAGATTTATGTGCGCGAGGCCCGGCGTATGGTCGGCGACTACGTCCAGACGGAGTCAGACTGCAAGCGCAGTCGCCAAACTCCCGAGTCCGTCGGGATGGGGTCGTACAACATGGACTCGCACAACTGCGCCCGCTACGTGACGAAGGCGGGGTTCGTCCAGAACGAGGGGGACGTGCAAGAATCACCGGGCGGGCCGTACCAGATCAGCTACCGCGCCATCGTGCCGAAGCGCGGCGAGTGCCCGAACTTGCTCGTCCCCGTGTGCGTGTCGAGCAGCCACATCGCCTACGGGTCGATCCGCATGGAGCCGGTGTTCATGGTCCTCGGCCAGAGCGCCGCGACCGCCGCGGTGTTGGCGATCGACGGCAAGTGTGACGTGCAAGCCGTGGACTCGGCCAAGCTGCGGGCGAAGCTCTTGGAGGACAAGCAGGTCCTCGAGTACGCGCCGCCGGCCAAGGCGAAGTGACGCCGTCACTTCGCGGCGGGCAGGCGGCTGCCGTCGGCGGTCGCGCCGTCGAGCAGGCTCGTCGTCGGCGTCGTCGCGCGGGTCCGCGGGCGGTTGCGGCCGTCGGGCGACGGCAGCAGCGCCAGCGCCGCCGCCAGGCCGAGGCCGAGGGAGAGGGCCAGTGTCAATTCGCCGCGCCGCAGCCGGACGCGCGGACGGGCCGGCGTCACGGGGGCGTCGAGGCCGGCCATTTCGCGGGCGAAGTAGCGGCGGAAGGCGTGGTCGAGGGGGTCTTCGGGCGAGGTCATGGCCGGACTCCGTGGGTGGCGAGTTTCTCCGCGAGCCGCTGCCGCGCGCGGCTCAATCGCATGTGGACGGCGGTCACCGGGATGCCGAGGGCCGCGGCGATCGTCGGGGCGTCGTCGTCGAGGGCGTAGCGCATCGTCAGGATCTCCCGGTCGGCCGGCGGTAACTCTTGCAGCAGCTCGCGGATCGCCGCGAAAGTCTCCTGCTGCTCCAGAACGTCCGGCGGCGGCGGGGTCGCCGAACTCAGCCGGCCGAGGCTCTCGCCCGACTGCGTGCCGTTGCGGCGGAACGCGCTCTTGGCGTGGTCCTCCGCGAGGTTCTTGGCGACCCGCAGCAGCCACGCCCGCGGGTTCTCGATCGCCCCGCCGTGGTCGCGCTGCGCCCAGAAGCGTAAGAACGTCTCCTGCACGACATCGAGGGCCAAGTCGCGGTCGAGGTGCCGGGCGTAGGCGACGGCCCAGACCGCCCGCGCGTTCGCCCGGTAGAGTTCGGCGACTTCGCCGTCCCGGCCGTCGTCGGGCATTCGAGATTCCCCTGCCGACAAGACGACCCGGCGGCGCGAAGCTAACCGGCGAGCCGGAAAGCGTCAGCGCCCGGAGTCCCTCACGCGAGCGCCTGGTCGGCGTGGACTCCGGGCGCTGACGCTTTCCGGCTCGCCAGTCGCAGACTGCGGGCGCTCACGCATCCGGCTCGCCGGTCGTCACGACGAGGTTATCGCGGTGGATCAGCTCGGCGTAGGGCGGCGGTGCCCCGCCGTCGCGGGCCAGGGCGTCGGTCGTGCGGCCGGCGAGTCGGGTCGCCTCGGCGGCGGCGTAGTTCGACAGCCCGCGGGCGAACTCCCGGCCCCCGGCGTCGAGTAGCGACACCACGTCCCCCTTGCCGAAGTCGCCGCGCACGCCCCGCACGCCCACGGGAAGTAGGCTCTTGCCCTGCTGCGCGACGGCCCGCACGGCCCCGGCGTCGAGCAAGAGTTCGCCGCGCGGCTGGGCGGTGTAGCCGAGCCAGCGCTTCCAGGCCGGCATCGCGTCGCCCTGCGGCAGGAACAGCGTGCCGACCTCGTCGCCGGCGAAGATCCGGTCGAGGATGCCGTCGAGTGAGCCGTTGGCCATGACGACCGCCCCGCCGGCCGAGGTGGCGATGCGGGCCGCCTTCAACTTGCTGCGCATGCCGCCGGTGCCCAACTGGCTCTTGGTCGCCCCCGCCAGCCCCGTCACGCCCGCGTCGATCGCCGCGACCGTCGGCACCAGCCGCGCCGTCGGGTCTTCGCGCGGGTCGGCGCTGTACAGGCCATCGACGTTGGTCAGCAGCACGAGCAGCGGGGCTTGCAGCAGGTTCGCCGTCATCGCCGCGAGTTGGTCGTTGTCGCCGAACTTGATCTCCGCCACGCTCACCGTGTCGTTCTCGTTGATGACCGGCAACGCCCCGTACTCGAACAGGGTCGCAATCGTGTTGCGGACGTTGAGGTAGCGGGCGCGATTGTCGAAGTCGCCGGCGGTGAGCAGCAGTTGCGCGGTCATCACGCCGTAGCGGTCGAGGCTCTCCTGGTACATCTGCATCAACGCGGTTTGCCCGACGGCGGCGCACGCCTGGAGGTGCGGCAAGTCCGCCGGCCGGCCGCCGAGCTTGAGCTTGCCGACGCCCGCGCCGATCGCCCCGGAGGTCACAAGTGCCACGCGTCGGCCGCCGACGCGGACCCGCTGCACCTGGTCGGCGAGCGACTGGATGCGGTGCCGGTCGAGCACGCCCGCGGCGTCGGCGAGCACGTTGGTGCCGACCTTCACGACGACGGTCGTCGCCGTGGCCAGGATGCGTCGCCGGGTCTCGGGGTCGGGCGTCACTTGGGGCTAACCGCCGCGCCGTCGAGCCGCTTGTCGGCGGCCCCGAAGGCCGTGCCCGTCGCGGGGTCGATGGCGATGGTGTGCGCGTCGCCCTGCCGGTGCTTCGTGACTGCGTGGCCCATCGCCCTCAACTTCGCACTGAGGGCCGGGAAGTCGGGCGAGTTTTCGAGCGAAATGCTGTCGGGGAACCACGGCATGTGGTGCCGCGGCTCATCGACGGCGGCCCGCGCGTCCATGCCGTAATCGACGACGTTGACGACGATACAGGCGACGGTGTTGAGGATGGTCCGCCCGCCGGGGCTGCCGGTGACGAGGACCGTCTTGCCGCCCTTGCGCAGGATCACCGGGCACATCGAACTGAGCATCCGCTTGCCGCCGGCGACGACGTTGGGCACCGTGCCGATGTTGCCCTTGCGGTCGGTGACGCCCGGCTTGTGGTTGAAGTCGGTCATCTCGTTGTTCAGGAGGAAGCCACTCCCCCGCACGACGACGCGGCAGCCGTAGGCGTTCTCCAGCGTGAAGGTGTTGGCGACCGCCATCCCCGCGCCATCGACGACCGAGAAGTGCGTCGTCGAGGTGCCCTCGGGGTCGAGCGGGATGTCCCCCGCTAAAGTCTCGCTCTTGGTGGCCTTCGCCAAGTCGATCGTCGCGGCGAGCTTCTGGGCGTGCGCCTTCGAGGTGATGTGCGCCGGCACCTTGGTGAAGTCGGGGTCGCCGAGGTACGCCGCGCGGTCGCGGAAGGAGCGTCGCATCGCCTCGCTCATCAGGTGGATCGTCTCGGCGGAGTGCCGCGGGTGGGCCTTCACGTCGAAGTGTTCGAGGACGTTCAGCGTCTCGATCAGTGTCGTGCCGCCGGACGACGGCGGCGACGCGGCGACGATGTCGTAGCCGCGGTAGCTGCCCGTGATGACGGGCCGATCGACGGCCGTGTACGCCGCCAGGTCTTGCTTGGTGATGAGGCCGGCGCTGGCGGTCATCTCGGCGTCGAAGGCGTCGGCGAGTTCGCCGGTGTAGAACGCCGCCGGCCCCTGCTCCGCAACCCGCCGCAGCGTGCGGCCGAGTTCCGGCTGCGTCAGCGTGTCACCCGCTTGCCACGGCCCCTTGCCTCCGCTCTTGCCGTAAACCCGGCGGAACTCGGCGTTGGTCGTCCGCTTGTCTTTGAGGATCGTGTTCAAGCTCAACGCCAGCGCCGCATTCACCGCGAAGCCGTTGTCCGCGAGGGCGACCGCCGGCAAGACGAGGTCTTTCCACGGCAACTTGCCGTGCTTCTTGTGCGCGAGTTCGAGGCCCCGCACCGTGCCCGGCACGCCGGCGGTGACAGCCGACGTGTCGTCGATCTTGCCGGCGAACATGTCCTTGGCAGCGGCGAGCGGGGCCTTCTCGCGGTAGTCAATGAAGGTCGGCGTGGCGTCGCCGGGCGGCTGCACGAGCATGAAGCCGCCGCCGCCGACGTTGCCCGCCTCCGGCCAGGTCACCGCGAGCGCGAACGCCGTGGCGACGGCCGCATCGACGGCGTTGCCGCCGCGCCCCAGCACCGCCGCACCCACCTCGGCCGCCAACGGCGAGACGCAGACGACGACGCCCCGCGTCGAACCGGCGGGGGCTTGCGCCGGCAGTCGCGTGGCGAGCGTCAAGACCAGGAGGAGTGAGAGTGTGCGCATGGGGTGCATGTTACCAAGCGGAGGCGACCCGGCGAGTCGGGAGTTCCCGGCGAGCGGCGTGGCGTCAGCCCGCTGTTTCCTCCCCAACCTGGGGACGCATCCTGCGGGGAGTTGCTAGCGCCCGCCAGTGGCTGTCACCCTCACGCCGGGAGGTAAACAGCGGGCTGACGCCACGCCGCTCGCCGAGAACCCCCTACGCCACCCCCGCCGCCGCCCCGAGGCCCACCGAGTCGATCACGCCGAGGTTCTGGTAGATCCGCCGGGTCGCGTCGGACTTGTTCAGCGTGTAGAAGTGGATGCCGCGCACGCGGTTCTCCAGCAAGTCGAGGCACTGCTCGGTCGCCCAGTGGACGCCGACGCAATTCACCGCCGCGTCGTCCTTGCAGCGCTCGACGGCGCGAAGGAGTTTTGCCGGGAACCGCGAGCCGGCGGACAGTTCAGCCATGCGGACCAGGCCCGACTTCGAGCTGATCGGCATGATGCCGGCGATAATCGGCACGCGCACGCCGGCCAGGTCGCAGCGCTCGCGGAAGTCGTAGAAGTCGCGGTTGTCGAAAAACAGTTGCGTGCAAATGTAGTCGGCCCCGGCGTCCACCTTGCGCTTGAGGTAGTCCATCTCCAGCAGCCGGTTCGGCGTGCCGGGGTGGCCCTCCGGGAAGCCGGCGACTGCCACGCCGAAGCCCCGCGCGTCCGGCGTGTTGGTGCGCGACTTGACGAACTTCACGAGGTCCTCGGCCCGCTGGAAGGCGTCGTCTGCCTTGACGTAGCCGGCCAGCGTCTTGGGTGGGTCGCCGCCCAGGGCCAAGACGTTCTCGACGCCCGACGCGGCGTAGCGGTCGAGGATCGCCTCCATCTCGGGGCGGCTGTGGCAGACGCACGTCAGGTGCGACACGGCCGTCAAGTCGGTCTCGGCCTGGATGCGGATGATGAGGTTGTGCGTGCGGTCGCGCGTCGAGCCGCCGGCCCCGTAAGTCACGCTGACGAACGACGGCTTGAGTTCCTGCAACTCGGCGATCGTCTGGAAGAGGTCCTCCGACGCGGCGTCGCTCTTGGGCGGGAAGAACTCGAAGCTCAGCGTCGTCGGGTTCTGGTCGAGGATGTCCCGAATGTGCATACGTCGCCTCGTGGGGTTCGGCTCGTCACCGCTAGTTTAACGCGGAACGGCGTCGCGCAGCAAGTCCGGCAGGCGCGGCCACTTCCCCGGCGGCGGCACGCCCAAGCGAACGCCGCCGGCGGCGGCGGCGGTCGCCGCGGCGCGGGTCAGCGTCGGCGCTGCCTCGAACGGGTCGAGGCGGTAAGACCCGTCGCGGGGCGACTTCCACGTCAGCTTGGCGTCCTCGGTCCCGGCCCTCAGCGCGAGCGTGACTGTGACTTCGGCCCCCGGCGGGACGACGAACTTGCCGCCGTGGCCGACGGGGGCGAAGCGGTACGCCGTCGCCGCGTTCTCGCGCCGCGGCTCGCCGTCGAGGGCGTAAGCGAACCCCGCCGCGCCGACTCGCAGTATCAACTCCCCCGGCCGCGCCCTCTGTTCGAGCAGGTCGTCGGGCAGCGACAGGGTGAGTGCCGGCAAGTCGCCGGCGTAGCGGTCGGGTGCGACGAACTGCGTCAACTCGGCCAGCGGCGTCGGGGCGTTCGGCGTCCGCGCGGCCAAGTCGGCGACGACTTGCGTCAGCCGGTCCCACTCGGCGTAGGCCGGCGGCTTCGCGGCGAGCAGTTGCCGCAGGCCCTGCGGCGTCTCGCCCGGCGCGTCCTGGGCGATCATGCCGCGCAGGTGCCGCAACGCCGTCTCGCGGACGTTGGCCAGTCGCACCTCGACGGCGCGGCGCACGGTGTCGGGGTAGGCGTGCTCGAACCACTCGGGGAACGTCGCCTTCGCCAGACTCGGCTCGTTGACCAGCCGCGGCGGGAGGGCCGCGCGCAAGGCCGCGAGCCGGGCCGTCGCCAGGTCACGCGAGCCGACGCCCGGCGGCTCCGGCAAGTCGAGCGGGGCCGCGCCGGGCGTCAGGCCCAGCGCGTCGGTCAGGTCAGCCAGGCAGCGGAGGCGGCCGCGCGTGTCGTCCCAGTCGCGCCGGGCGAGGGCCACGCGCTCGAAGCGGCCGGCGGCGTCGTAAGTCAGCTTGCGGCCGCGCGGCACCGGCACCGCGACCGAGCCGGGGACATCGCCGCGCGGGTCGAACGGCTCCCGCACCGCGCCGGCGAACAACTCGTGGACTTGGGCACGCCACAGGGCGTCGGGCGGGGTCGCCGTCAGCATCGCCTCGTTGGCCCGACGAATCAGGCCGCGATACCACTCGTGCAGTTGCCCTTCGGCGGCCGCCACGAGGTCGAGGTCGCCGCGCCACTTGGCCGCCAGCCGCCCGTACTCCGTGTCGCCCCACGTCGCCCGGTACTCCGGCGGCGGGGCGAGTTCCCCCCGCAAGTCGGCGGCGAGGGTGTCGGCCTGGTCGCGGGTGCGCAACTCGGCCGGCCCCAGCCGCGGCGGCTGGAACTTCGCCCGGTAGTCGCGGTAGTCGTCGGCCTCGCGCACGCGGCCCTCGACGAACTCGCGCAGGTCGCCCGGCAACTCGCCGTAACCGTCGGCCTCGCGCAGGCCGCGCAACTCCTTGGCGTGCCGCGCCAGCCGCACCTCGGCGAGCCGCTGCGCCGGGGGCGGCTCCGTCGCGCGGTAGGCCCGCACGCGCTCGGCCAGCCGGTCAACGTCGCTCAGGCCGCCGCTCGTGACCATCACCGTGATCGCGGCCAGGAGCGCCGTCATGAGGCCGCCGACGCTGAGGACCGTGCCGCGCAGTTGCCGCCGCGACGACACCACGCGGTCGCGCTGCTCCCGCGCCGCGGTCAGGCACGCGCCGGCGAGGTCCACCACGGCGAGGCCGCCGCTGCCGTCGGCGTACAGCTCGAACGCCGGCCCCGGCGGCACGCGCACGCAGGTGGCGAAGTAACTCGGGCTGAGGCTGCCGAAGCGGTGGTACGCGCCGTCGCCCTCGATGTCGTCGGCGAATGCCTCGGTGAAGTGGGCTTGGAGTTCGCCCTTTCGGGCCTCGACGCGGGCGAGCCACGCCATCGGCGCGTCGCCGGGCTGGGCCAGCGTGTCGCACTTCGTCAGGGTCAAGAAGACCGGCCAGCCGCCGACCTCTCGGCCGGACTCGCGCGCCTGGGTGAGCACGTCGAGCAGGCGGCGGAATTGCGCGAACGTCCCCTCGACTTCGTCCGGCGTCGCCGCGGCGTCCATGGCCAGCACCAGCACGTCGGCCGAGCGCACGGCGTCGGCTAAGATGTCGCGGGCCGTCGCCCGGACGACCGCGTCCGGGGCCGCCAGCAGCCGATCGACGGCGTCGCTGTCGCAGTCGATCAGCTCGAAGTCGCCGCCGAGGGGGCCGGCCGTCTTGTTCGACACGGCAACGCGGTGCGGCGTCAACTCGCGCACCTTCCCGGTGTCGGGGCCGGGGTTCGGTAGCGACGCGGACTCGGAGCCGGCGGCGGCCGTGGCGACGCGGACGACCTGCTCGTGCAGCGTCGATTTGCCCGACTTCGCCGGCCCGAAGAACAGCATGCGCGGCACGGAGTTCGCGGCGGGGGGCGTCACTTCGCCTGCGGCAGCTTGACGGCGTACCCGGCGTCCTGCGCCATGCTGATGAGGCCACCCACGCCGCTGCCGTCCGGGTTCGCCCGCGGCCCGAGGACGACCTGCACGGTGAGCGACTTCATCGTGTCGGCCTTGCGCTGCGCGAGTTGACGCTTCGCCTCGTCGAGCGTCAGTTTCTCCGCGCGGCCTTCGACGACGTAAAACTTCTCGCCGACGACATCCGCCCCGCTCAGGACCGTGACGCGGACGACTTCCTCCGTGCGCGGCGGCTCCGGCGGCTTCACGAGTGGCGTCGGGTCCGCGGCCTTCGTCGTGACGGCGGTCGTGCCGGGGCCGCCGCCCGCGCCGGGGGCGGCGGTCGTGCCGGGGCCGTCGCCGGGGCCGCCGCCGCCGTCGCGGAAGACTAGCAGCGCGACGAGGACCGCCCCGGCGACGCCGCCGAGCATCCGCAACGCCTTGTGCATCCCCTCCGGCGACTTGCCGCCGGTCAGCCGCCGGTCGAGGAAGTACGCGGCGACGGCCGTGACGCCGTAGCCGACCAGGAAGCCGCCGCCGACGGCGAGCGCGTTCATCGCCAGGCTGGCGACGTGGTCGGGGTTGAAGCCCAGCACTGCGAGGGTCATGGTTTCACCGGGCCGGGTTGGCCCCAGGGGTTGTCGAAGCCGTGCGGCACGCCGTCGAACCAGCGGCGGTACGCCTCGACCTGCGGCTGCTCCGGGAAGCCCGAGCGCACCCGCGGGTAGAGCAAGAGGAAGAACACGTCCTTGCCCCTGGCCGTGCGCCGGCCCTGGTCGATGAGCCGCTGGGCGTCCGACTGGTCGCGCACTTCTTGGCGCGTGTCGGCCGCGTCCGGGTCGAATGCAAAAAGCTTGCCGGTCGCCGCGTCGATTTCGAGCACGCGCACCCCGACGCGGTTGGCCGGCGTCAACGCGGCGGCTTGAAGGCGCTCGACCTCGGCTGCCGCCTGGGCCAGTCTCAACTCGGCTTCGAGCAGCTTCTGCCGCAACTCGTCGGGCGAGAGCTGCGCCGAAGAGTCCGGCGCGTCGGCGTCGGGCGTCCCCGGCTGGCCGACGAACGGCATCAGCAGGAAGATGCAGAACAAGAGAATCAGCACGTCGATGAGCGGGATGAAGAACCGCGTCACCGAGCGCGACGGCGGCCGGATCATCGCGGCCCCCCGGTCGCCGGCGGCCGGTCGTCGTCCGGCGTCGCGGCCGTCAGCGGCACGACGTTGGCCTCCCCGGCGAGGCTGCGAATCAGGTCGCGGCCGACGCGGGCGACCCACTGCGGCAGGATGTTCATCAGCGCCATGAACAGCCCGCTGCCGGTGGCAGTGATCGCCGGCGCGTACTCGCGGATGATCTGCTGCGGCGTCGGGTTGGCCGAGTTCTTGAAGCTGCCGAAGGTCTGCAGGATCGCCGCGACGGTGCCGATCAGCCCCAACAGCGGGAACCACTCGGCCGCCTGGGCGAGGTTCTCAAGCCACTTGTCCGGCCGCTCGTCGAAGTTGGTTTCCTTCCAGCGCAGCGAGCGCCACGTCAGCCCGATTTGCGCCGTGAACAGCACCGACCCGGCCGCGAGGATCAGCCAGTCGATGGGCGAGCGCTGGACGCGCTCCCAATAGTCGGCGCGGGCGTCCGGGGGGACCGCGAAGAACACGACGACCGCGGCCGCCACCGGCAACGCGCACAGCAGCACCGGCAGGGCGTGGTGGATCCAGAATCGCGTCACGCGCTTGCTCCGGGGGGGGTCACTTCGCGTCGGCGAGCCAGCCGGGCATCGCCTGGATCTTGCCGTCCCGGCCGACGCACGCCAGGGTCGAACTGCCCTCGGCCAGCAACTTCCCGGCCGGGTTGAACACCTCGTACTTGTGCTCCAGGCGCACGGGGCTGGTCCGCGTCACGGTGGTCCGCACCGTGAGCAGGTCATCATAGTAGGCGGGGCTTTTGTACTTCACCTCGACCTTGGTGATGACCAGGAAGTAGCCCGCGTCTTCGAGGTCCTTGTACGTTTTGCCTTCGCCCCGCAGCAGGTCGGTGCGGGCCTGCTCGAAGTAGACGAGGTAGTTCGCGTGGTGCAGTAGCCCCATGCGGTCGGTCTCCGCGTAGCGCACCCGAATCTGCGTGTCGCCGACGAGCATCGCGCCACCTCTCGGAGCCGTCACTTGATGAAGCCGACGCGGTTGTAGGGCCAGAAGACGAACATCGCCTTGCCCAAAAGTAACCGCTCCGGGACCAGGCCCCAGACGCGGCCGTCGAGGCTCTGCCCCGAGTTGTCGCCCAGGCAGAAGTAGTGCCCCGGCTGCACGTAGAACGTATCGACGGGGTCCGCGGGGTCGGCGTGCTGCGTGTCGGCCGGGCAGAAGTAGGTGTCGGCGTAGAGCCGCAAGCCGGCGACCGCCACGCCGCCGGTCACGGCCACACTGGCGGGGGCGGCAATGTCGTGCTGCGCGGTCGCGCCCCACGGGGCCGGCGCGAACACGCCGCCGAGCGCCGCCCCGCACGTGGCGTCGAAGCCGGACGACTCCCAGGGCGTGTACAGGCCGTCGCCGGGGAAGTCGAGCAAGCTGCCGTCGAGCCAGACGCGCAGTTGGCTGTCGAAGTTGCTGAAGCGCAGGTCGTGGGCCTTGCCGGCGGCCAGCTTCGCCGGCGCGGTGCCGAGGTCGCCGCCGCCGGGGCCGACGACGCTCAGCGTCACGCCGGACTCGCGGCAGGTCGCCCGGAAGCGGCGCGTGCCCTTGGCGAGTTCCAGCGTCGCCGTCGCGCCGGGGTCGAGGGTGACGGTCGCTTCGAGCATGAGGTCGCTCACGGGGTACTGCACCACGGTGCGGCTCGGCAGCCCGCCCGACTCGGCGGTGTTGTAGCCGAGGAAGTTGGTGACCGCGCCCGCCGGGTAAAGCCCGTCCTGGTAGCCGCCGGCCAGCCGCTCGCGGTCGCCGGCGTAGCGAGTGCGGTCGAAGGCGTTGAGCGCCGGCACCTCGGCCGGCGGCCCCGGAACGCGGTGCGTGTAGGTCAGGCGGCCCTCGCCGCCGGCGTGGGCGAACGACTTCGGCCCCGCGACGGCCGCCGGCTTCCAGCCCGCGCCGTCGGGCTGCCAGCGGGCCGGCACGCCCCTCTCGGTCAGGTACTTCGACTGGTGGGCGTTGTCGTACACCACCCGGCGCATCGCGAGGGCGGCCGACGCCGGCTTGCGGATCGGCTCGAAGGCGGTGCCCTTGAAGCCGGCCGCGAGGTCCCCGGCGAAGCGGGTCACGACATCGGGGGCGTTGTGGTAGGTGTAATCGACGACCTTGACGCCCGGCGGCGGGTACTTCGGCGTGGTGCGGCTGCCGTTGGCCACGGCGGGGCCTTCCCACAGCCGCGCCTCGTCGCCGGGGGCCGGCCGCGCGTACTTGGGCGTGCCGAAGGTGTCGAGTTCGTCCGCCGGGTACGTCAGCGCCGTGGTGCGGTACAGGTCGCCGCGGTAGAGCACGATCGTCTCGCCGCCGAGGCCCCAGAGCCGCTTGATGTAATTCTGCGCCGAGAAGTCGAGTTGCGGATCGACGGGGAACTTGAACACCACCACGTCGGCGCGGCTGGGCCGACTCAGCGCGTAGATCGCCTTGTGGACGAGGACGCGGTCGCCGCTGTTGTTGCCGGGCCGCTTGCCGTCCTTCTGCCAGTCGTAGGCGTAGCGGCAGTTGGGGCAGCAGGCCCCGCTCAGGGACGCCAGGCGGGGGGCAGGCCCGTCGTTGTCGTCGCCGCGGCCGCGGCCCTGCGGCTCGACCTCGTCGGTCGAGTTGACGGGGTACTCGTGGCCGCAGTCGGGGCAGGTGACGAGCTTCTGGATGCCGTAGAGGGTCTCGGCCATCGAGCCGGTCGGGATGACGAACGCCTCGACCGCGAAGAGCTTGAGCATCAGCACCAGCGTGACCACGAAGACGAGCGTCTCGACGGCCTCGCGGAACGAGTCGCGGTGCGGCGTCGGCTTGGGCGGGGGGGTCGGGGCGGCGGGCGGGGCGGTCATGCGTCTCTCGTCGGGTCCGGTATTTGGGATTCGCGCCTAACGCAGCCAGCGGACGCGGCCCCAGTCGGGGGACTGCACGCGCCGCTCGTGGCCGTTGACCGTCAGCCGCGCCGGCCGCGTCGGCTGATGGATCAGGAATGGTTTACCGAGGAAGCCGCCTTCCGGCACGCCCGGAGTCGGGACGCCGCCGACTTCCCAGGCGCGCGAGTCGTGCGAACTGCCGGTGTTGTCGCCCAGCACGAAGTACTCGCCGGCCGGGAGCTGCCAGCCACGCGAAGCGGCCGGTGTGCCGACGTAGTGCAGGTCGCGGTGGATCTCGAAGTTCCTAACGACCACCGCCGCCCCGCGGACGCCGAGTTGTACCGGCCGCGCCGTCTGCCGCTTCAAGGGCTTGCCCACCGGGTCGGCGGGCAGGTCCAGCGGCGGCAACAGTTCGCGGCCGTCGAGGGCCAGCGTCGCCCGGCGATCGACGAAGGCGAACTCGACGCGGTACGTCACGCCGACGGCCAACGCTGGCAGCGACTTGCTCAGCGGCGTCGCCCCGCCGTCGTGGGCGACCTGCACCGCCGGCGCGTCCTGCGGGCCGACGGGCAGGTCGGCGCGGACGCTGTCGAGGTTGTCGGTCAGCCGCACGGCGAACGCCCCCCTGCCGGCGACGACTTCGAGGTCGAAGACCGCGACGAAGTCGTGGACGGGGTCGCCCCACGGGGCCGTCACGGAGCGGGCGAAGCGCTGCCGGTCGGCCGGCTGGCCGTTGTAAGCCAGGAAGTCGTGCAGCGGCTCCTCGCGCCTCGTGTCGAGGTTGAAGTGCCGGTACGTCAACCCCACGCCCTCGGGTTGCCCCACGCCGTCGAGGTGGATCGCGCCGTCGCGCAGGACCGTCGCGTCGGCGGGGCGCTCGGTCGCGCGGGCGGTCGGCGGCAGTTTGGGGTCGGCGGCGAGCGGCTGCACCATCCAGCGGTCGCCCCAGCCGCCGGTCGGGGCGTGCGCGTGGGCGAAGGCCAACACGCGCGTCTCGCGGACTTGCCGCAGGGTCTTGCGCACCAACTCGCCGTCGGCATACACGTCGCCGCCCGAGAGTTCGACGCGCTCGCCCGGCAGGCCGACGACGCGCTTGACGTAGGGCTTCGCCAGGTCGGCGGGGCAGCGGAACACCGCGACCTCCCAGCGGCGCGGGCTGCGGGCGTTGTAGACGGTCTTATCGACCATGAGCCGGTCGCCGGGCACTTCGCGGGCGTCGGAGAGATCGACGGCGTGCTCACAGTTGGGGCAGCGGCAGGCCTCGAACTTGACGGCCCGCGCGTCCGGCCCCGGCTCGCCGACGGTCACCGGGGAGTCGCAGCGCGGGCAGTTGACGGTGCGGTGGTTGCCGACGAGCGCGGGGGCCATGCTGCCCGTCGGCACGCCGAACGGCTCCAGGAACGCCGTGCGGACGACCAGGAAGCCGCACAAAAACGCGACGGAGACTTGCGTCAGCTTGCGGGCGAAGTTGGGCGCGGGGGGTGTCATGCCGGTTGTGCGCCTCCCTTCGAGATAACGACCGGCGAGCCGGAGAGCGTCAGCGCCCGGAGTACTGTGCGCTCGAAGAACTCCGGGCGCTGACGCTTTCCGGCTCGCCGGTCAACTCAATCGTCGTCCGACTCCAGGACCGCCATGAACGCCTCTTGCGGGACTTCCACCTGCCCGATCTGCTTCATGCGCTTCTTGCCCTCGGCCTGCTTCGACCAGAGCTTCTTCTTGCGGATGATGTCGCCGCCGTAGCACTTCGCGGTCACGTTCTTCTTGAGGGCCGCGATGTTCTCCCGCGCGATGATTTTGCCGCCGATCGCCGCTTGCAAGGTCACCTCGAAGAGGTGCCGGTCGATCTCCTCGCGCAGCTTCGAGAGCACCTTGCGGCCGCGGCGGTCGGCCGTCGAGCGGTGCAGGATGATCGAGAGCGCATCGACCTTGTTGCCGTGGACCAAGATATCCATCTTCACGAGATCGGCTTCGCGGAAGCCGAGCAGGTCGTAGTCCATCGTTCCGTAGCCGTGGGTCACGCTCTTGAGCTTGTCGTACAGGTCGTAAATGACCTCCGCCAGCGGCATCTCGAAGACCAGGATCACACGCAGTTGGCTCAGGTGTTCGAGCCGCACGAAGGTCCCGCGGCGCTCCGTACACATGCCCATCAGCGTGCCGATGTTGGTCGCCGGGATCAGGAAGCTGATGCGCACGATCGGCTCGCGGAACTCCATGATCGACCCGCCGTCGGGCACGTCTTGGGGGCCGTGGATGATCACGGTCGAGCCGTCGTTCTTGACGACCTCGAAGGTCACGTTGGGCGCGGTCTGCACGAGGTTCAAGTCGCTGTCGCGCTCGAGGCGCTGCTGGATGATCTCGCGGTGCAGCATCCCCAAGAAGCCGCAGCGGAAGCCGAAGCCGAGGCCGTCGGAGACCTCGGGCGTGAACGTGAAACTCGAGTCGTTGAGCTTGAGCTTGCCGAGGGCCTCGCGCAGGTCCTCGAACTCGCTGTTGTTCACCGGGTACAGCCCCGAGAACACCATCGGCTTCGGCTCCTTGTAGCCGCTCATCGGCTCCGCGGTCGGCCGGAACGGGTCGGTGACGGTGTCGCCGATGCCGACGCTCTCGATGGTGCGGATGTTGGCGGTGAAGTAGCCGACCTGGCCCGCGCCGAGTTCGTCGCACTTGACCATGCCGGGGCGGAACTGCCCCATGTCGGTCAGCACGTACTCGCGGCCGCCGCGCATGAACTTGATGCGCTGGCCCATCTTGAGGTGGCCGTCGATCATGCGGATGTAGACGACCACCCCCTTGTACACGTCGAAGTGCGAGTTGTAGATCAAGGCTTTGAGCGGGGCCTCCGGATCGCCGGCCGGCGGCGGCACGCGCTCCACAACCGCGGCGAGCAGTTCTTCGATGCCGAGTCCGGCGCGGGCGCTGACCTTCATGACCTCGTCGGGGTCGGTGAAGACGGCTTGCTCCATCTCGGCGATGACGAACTCCGGCCGGGCGTGCGGCAGGTCGATCTTGTTGAGCGTCGGCACGAGCTTCAGCCCCGCCTCCATCGCCAGGAACGCGTTCGCCACCGTCTGGGCCTGGACCCCCTGGAAGGCATCGACGAGCAGTACCGCCCCCTCGCACGCGGCCAAACTGCGCGAGACCTCGTAGTTGAAATCGACGTGGCCGGGGGTGTCGATCAGGTTCAGCTCGTAGGTCTGCCCGTGGAGCGTGTGGTAAATCGTCACCGGGTGCATGCGGATCGTGATGCCGCGCTCGCGCTCGAGGTCCATGCTGTCGAGGGTCTGCGCGCGGATGTCGCGCTCGGAAATGGTGCCGGTCTTGAGCAGGAACTGGTCGGCGAGCGTGCTCTTGCCGTGGTCGATGTGGGCGATGATGCAGAAGTTGCGGATGTTCGACGGGGGCGTCGGCATAGGGGTCGGCGCTCGGTTTGGGTTAAGCTCGCGGTGCGGGGCCTGGTAGCCTCGTGTATCTTAGCACGGCGACCGGAACACGAATAGGTGACGCGAGTCCGCTAACCGCGTTCCCCCTGCCGCGAGCAACTCCCTGGAGAACCCGATGACACGGCGCACTTTCCTCACGACAGCAACTGCCGTCGCCCTCGCGGGCTGTCAAACCAAGGAGTCCGGCACGAGCTTACCGCCGGCGGCCGTAACCCAACCGGCGTACTTCCCGGCCGACGCCGAAGCCGTAACGTTGCGAGAAGTCACCGTTGACGAATTTCAGAAGGCACTCGCGGAGCAAAAAGGCAAGGTCGTGCTGATCGACGTGTGGTTCCTGGGCTGCGCGCCGTGCGTCAAGAAGTTCCCCAGCTTCGTCGCGTTGCACACCAAGTACGCCGGCGAAGGGGTCACCGGGATGAGCCTCGACATCATGTCGAGCGAAGTCGCCAAGAAGGACCGCGTTCAAGAATTCTTGACGAAACAGAACGCGACCTTCCCGAACTTCATCCTTAACGACACCGAAGCCAACATTGACGCCTGGATGGCCCGCTATCAAGCCGTCCCGACGCCGGCACTGGTGATCTACAACCGCAAGGGCGAGTACGTCAAGACGCTCACCGAGGCGACGCCCGAGCAGATCGAGGCGGCGGTCAAGGAGCAGTTGGCGGCGAAATGAGTCACTTCGCTTCCAACTCTTTCTTGACGGCCGCGACGAGTTCGTCAGACATCGGCTCGACGCCGGACTTGTAGCGGCCGACGACCTTACCCGCCTTGCCAATCAGAAACTTCTCGAAGTTCCAGCCCACCTCGCCGGCGTAGTCGGGGTTGCTGTCCTTACCAGTCAGGTACTGGTACAGTGGCGTCTTGTCGGCCCCCTTGACGGCGACCTTAGCCATCATCGGGAAGGTGACGCTGTACTTCGTCGAACAGAACTTGGCGATCTCAGCGTTGGACCCCGGCTCCTGCTTGCCGAACTCGTTGGCCGGCACGCCAATCACCACAAGGCCCTTGTCCTTGTACGCCTCGTATAGTTCTTGTAAGCCCTTGTACTGCGTCGTGTAGCCGCACTGGCTCGCGACGTTCACGATAAGTACGACCTTGCCCTTGTACTGGGCGAGATCGACTTCCTTGTCGTTAATGTCTTTCAACTTGTAATCGAGGGGCGTGGGCAAGGGCGGCTCCTTGGGTTTGTCGTCAGCGTAGGCACACCCGACGCAGGTGGCGAGCGTTAACAACATGGCGGTGAGTTTCACGGCGAATCCTCGGTGTGGGTGTTCACGGACATGATACGTCGTGGCCGGGAATGGCCCTACGGCGAGAGCCGTTCGCGGTGCCAGCCGTCGGGCGTGCGGCGGAAGCGGACGCGGTCGTGCAGCCGGCTGGGGCGGCCCTGCCAGAACTCGACCGACTCCGGCACGACGCGGTAGCCGCCCCAGTGCGGCGGCCGCGGCACTTCCTTGTGCGCGTACTTCGCCGCCCACTCGGCGTGGCGGGCCTCCAGGAACTCGCGCGACGCGATGACCTCGCTCTGGCCGGACGCCCACGCCCCCAGCCGGCTGCCCAGCGGGCGGACGTGAAAGTACTCGTCGGACTCGGCGTCGCTCGTGCGCTCGACGCGGCCCTCGACGCGAATCTGCCGCTCGAACTCGTGCCACAAGAACACGAGCGCCGCGTGCGGGTTGGCCGCCAACTCGGCGCCCTTGCGGCTGTCGTAGTTACTGTAAAACACGAAGCCACGCTCGTCGAAGCCCTTCAGTAGCACCACGCGGGCCGACGGCTTGCCGTCCGCGGTCGCGGTCGCGACGGTCATGGCGTTCGGCTCCGGCAGCCCCGCCTCGGCCGCGGCGAGGAACCACGCCTGGAAGAGTTCGACCGGGTCGTCGCCGGCTTCGTTTTCGGAGAGCCCGCCCTGGGTGTAGTTCTTGCGTAAGTCCGCGATCGAAAGCATCCCGCACGCCTCACCGGGTTCGTGGCCTGGCCTTTGCCGGTATTGTAGGGGCGTACCCTTGCGGTCGCCCCCTTCCATCACCGGGAACGCGATGTCCACCCTCGAACGCGCCACGGCCCTCGTCATCCGCGGCACCGACTTCAGCGAGACGAGCAAGATCGCGACCCTGTGGACGCGCGAGTTTGGCAAAATTCGCGCCATCGCCAAGGGCGGCCGACGGCTGCGCTCCAACTTCGATAACGCCTTCGACTTACTCACGGTCTGCCACGTCAACTTCATCCGCAAGGCTGGCGGCCTCGACCTGCTGACCGAGGCGTCAGTCGCCGAGCGCTTCGCCCACCTGCGCGCCGACCTGCCCGCGCTCTACGTCGGCTACTACCTCGCGGAGTTGCTCGACGCGACGCAGGACTACGACCCGCACCCGCTGCTCTTCGACGCCACACTCGCCCTGCTGCGGGCGCTGGGCGACGCGGCGACCGACCGGCTCGCCGGGGTCACGGCGTTTGAGCTTGTCTGGCTGCGGGAACTCGGTTATCGCCCGCAACTCGAAGTCTGCGCCGCCTGCGACGCGACGCCCCTGGGGGGCACGCGCGTCGGCTACAGCCCGGCGGCGGGCGGTATTGTTTGCCAAGCCTGCCTGGGCAGCGTGCGCGACCACCAGGCGTTGAGCCTGCCGGCGTGGGCGGCCCTGAAGCGGCTCGACGCCGGGGACGCGGCCGCACTCGGGGCCGAGAAGCGCGAGGTCCGCCAGGCGCTGGGGCGGACTGTGAGCTACGTGCTGGGCCGCCGGCCGAAGCTCTTGGGTTACGTGGACGCCCCTTAACCGAGGGCCGTCCGGGGTGTCTCGAACGGGGGGTTCGCCTGTGGTCCGCGGAATCGATCGACGGCGAACACTCCGCCCCCTGATGGCCGCCGTGGCGGTCGCTCTGCTCGCGGGCGGCGGCTGCCAGTCGCTCAAGAAGGTCCAGACCTCGACGTACGACTCGGTGCGGTCGCTCATTACGAGTTCGTACACCGACCCCGACGCCGAGAAGAAGTTCGCCGACGGCGAGGCACTTTACGCGGCGGGCGAATTCGCGGCGGCCAAGAAGCTCTTCGCCGACGTGGCCGACAACACGCACAACCCCACGCTCCTGGCCGAGAAGGCCCGCTACTTCGAGGCCGAGTGCCACCGCGAGCGCGGCAAGATGCCCGAGGCCGCGGCGACCTACCACCGCCTGCTCCAAGACTTCCCCTTCGGGGCCTACCGCGAACGCGCCTGCAACCAGATGTACGCCATCGCCTACGACTGGCTCGACGAGGAGACGTTGCAGCCGATCGAGAAGGAGCGCAACGGCGTCAAAGCCGCCTGGTGGGAGTCGGTCACGCCGCACATGAACGTCTTCGACAAGAAGCGGCCGCTCTTCGACACCGAGGGCGAGGCCCTGCGGGTGCTCGACAACGTGCAGACGCACGACGGCATCGGCCCCAACGCCGACCGGGCGCTGTTCTGGCTCGGCTACGTCCACTACTACCGCGGCCGCTACGACGACGCCGACACCTACTTCAGCCAGCTCATCGAACTGCACAAGGACAGCAAGCTGCGCGAGCAGGCGATCGAACTCGCCATCCTGTCGAAGCAGAACGCGACCGGCGGGCCGCTCTACGACTCGGGCAAGGCCAGCGAGGCGCTGCAGCTCATCCACCAGGCCGAGGCGACGATCCCCGGCTACAGCACCGACCCGGACAAGCGCGAGATGATCAGCCGGCAGAAGTACGCCGTGCGGATGCAACTCGCCACGAAGTACCTGCGCTACGGCGAGTACTACGAGCGGACCAACCACCCGGCGTCGGCGTACTTCTACTACGAACTGGTGTGTCGGCAGCACCCCGGCACGAAGCCGGCGGAACTGGCGAAGGCCCGCATGGTGGCCCTGGAGCCGCTCAAGGCGAAGGCCGAGGCCGACCGCGCCGCCGGCGTCAAGCCGCGGCCGTCGTGGGGCAAGCGGGTGGCCAACGAGTGGGACCGCGTGGTCCTGGGCGTGCGGCCGGCCGACAACGACGACCCGAAGCCGACCGACCCCGTCCCCGCGCCGCCCGGCCCGGCCCCCGGCCCGTGGGCGAACCCGCAGAGCCTGCCGGCCGACATCCGCAACCCGAACTGACCGCGCCGACCGTTCCCTGGGAGGGGGCCGACCATGTACCGCACCGCAATCGCCACCGTCGCCGCGGGGCTGGCCGCGTTCGCCGCCGGCTGCCGGGGCAACGGGGACTTCTCGCTCCTGGGCTACTCGACGGCCCCGCCCTACGACCCGGACATCCGCACGGTGTACGTCCCGGTGTTCAAGAACCCGGTCTACCACACGACTCCGGTCCGCGGCATCGAGGTGGACATCACCGAGGCGATCGTCCGGGAACTGAACAGCCGGCGCACGCCGATGCGGGTGGTCTCCGACCCGGCGAAGGCCGACACGGAGCTGATCGGCACGGTCACCAACGTGGCGAAGCTGGTGCGCAACCCGAGCCTGTTCTTCCTGCCGCGCGAGTTCGACATGGTCATCTCGTGCCAGGTGGTGTGGCGGGACAACCGCAAGACGCGCAACCTGAGCGGCGGGGTGAGGCCGCCGGTGGCCGCCCCGGACGCGCCGTTCGACCCGAGCCGCGAGCCGCCGCCGCCGCCCGGCCCCGAGCTGGCGGCCCAGCCCTCGACGGTGTCGGGCTTCGGCCGGGTGATCCCGGAACTCGGCGAGACGAACGCGACCGGGGCGCAAGCCGCGACGAAGCAGATCGCCCGGCAGGTGGTGAACATGATGGAGATGCCGTGGTAGGCGAGCCGGAAGCGTCAGCGCCCGGAGGGGTTCCCTCCGGGCGCTGAC
>JAYTUC010000061.1:0-10198 GCA_043744775.1 Fimbriiglobus sp.
GCGAGGTGCTCCTCGAGGTCCGGCCCGCACGACGCGGCGATCACGAGGTGCCAGTGCGGGTAGAGCTGCCGCCGCACCGAGTGGGCCGACAGCCGCGCCGTCTCGAGCAGAATCCCGTCCACCGGCAGCAGCACCGCCAGCGGCGGCGGGTCGGCGAAGGCGTCCACGGCAGCGCGGACGGCGTCGGCCCGCCCGGCCGGCAGGTCGTGACGCCGCGCCCACGAGCCGTTGGCCTCACCGACCGCGACGCGGCCGAGTTGCATCCCGCGGCTGTCGGTGAGGCCGCGCATCAGCTTCATCGCGAACTCGCGGAACCGCCCGCCGGCGAGCATCCGCAGCGCCCGCCGCGCCGCCCCGCCGAGGCAGTCGTACGCCAGCGTCAGGCGCACCTTCTCGCGGACGGCGCGGGCGACGACGCGCCGGGCGTTGAGCGGCGTCACGGCGAATTCGCGCAGGCTGAACGGCCCCTCGGCGTGCCGTACGTCGAGGCGCACCCCGGCGGCCGGCCGCGTGAGTTTGAGCACGAAGCGCTCGGCGAACGACTGGTTCCAGGCGAACGCCTCGCGGGCCGGCGGCACCCCGGCGTCGGCGGCGTCGAAGGTCAGTTCGAGCCGCTTGCGCACCGCGAAGCGGTCGTGCGACGCCGCGGCGACGCGCACCTCGTACCACCCCGCGGCGAGGGCCGCCCGCGTGCCGAAGCGGACGTGCGGGGCACCGACGTGCCAGCCGGCGGCCGTGGCGGTGAGGCCGTCGCCGGGCGTCAGGTCCGGCAGCCCGAGCGGGCGGGGGGTTAGTCGGGCGGGTCGGGGCATGGCTCGCGGCGCTCCTGGCCTCACGTCCGGCGGGGGAAGGGTTCGACGCGCCAGTGTCGCCCGCCCCGCCCCGCCGCGTCAAGCCGAACCGCAACCGCAGCAGCCTAATCCCGCCACCCTAGCATCGCCCGCATCTCGACCCACGACGTGTCCGGCCCAGGGTCCGCGTCCATCTCGGCGTCGCGCCGCAGCAGCTCCGCCCTCAAGGCGTCGCTCATCGGCGGCACGGCCCACGCCTCGTCGAGGCTGTTCGAGATTTCCTGAGCGAGAGCCCTGCGCTGGTCGGCCGGTAACTTGTCGATGCCCAAGTCCTTCATCGTCGGTCCCATCGCGCCTCCGCAGCAATCTGGTATAGGACACGCCCCCGGCTCACTTGCGAGACTGCCACGCCGCCGGGTCGCGGGATGTGTGGTGGATCGCGACCACCAGCACGCGGTTCCGCAGGACGCGATAGTACACGACGTAGGAAAATCCCGACAGGGGGGCCGCTCGGGTGCCGCGGCTCAAGACGCCATAAATCAAGGGCGAGTCCGCGATCGTGGTCAGGCGACTTTGAACGGCGTCCAAGAAGTCGCGGCCCAGCCCAGGCCGGGCCTGCTCGTGCCACCGGTAAGCGGCCTGAACGTCCCCCTCGACGTCGGCCTGGAAGTCGAGAGGGAGCGTCATGTCCCCGCTTCCACTCGGGACCGAATTTCGGCCCACGTGATCGTGCTACCGGGGTTCGCCTCCATCTGGGCGTAGCGTCGGTCGATCTCCGCCCACTGCTCCTCGCTCAGGTCGTGGTCGGCCCGCGCAACGTCGAGGCTGCCCAGGATTTCCTGCGCCAAGGCGGTCCGCTGGTCGGCCGGCAGCTTGTCGATGCCCAGGTCCTTCATCGTCGGTCCCATCGCGACTCCTCCGTGGGGGGTGGCTACTTGCCGCCGGGGTTCTGGCCGCCGAGGCCCTCGAAGTACTCCTTCACCGCCTGCTTCGCGTCGCGCGGCAGCCGCTGGCTGTCCGCCGCCGCGGGGGCCTCCTGCGCCGCCGACTGGATCGCCGGGCCGAGCTCGCCGGTCGTCGCCGTCTTGAACGCCGGGCCTTTCGTGCTGCCGCCGTAGGTCTTCTTGCCGCGCGGGTCGAAGATGCCCTTCAGGCGCTGGTCCTCGTTGGCCGTCTTCGCGTCCTTGTTCTCCTCGCGCTCGCCCTCGCCGATGCCGCCGTTGTTCTTCTTGCTCTTCCCTTTGCCCTTGCCCTTCCCCTTGCCGTCGCCGTCACACTCGCCGTCCCCGTCGCACTCGCCGTCCCCCTCGCACTTCTTGCACGCGGCCTTCTTGTCGTCCTTGAGCCGCTGCAAGTAGCTCTCGGCGTCTTCGAGGTCCTTCAAGTCGGCCTCGGTCATCTCCAGCGACTTGGCGGCCTGCTCGAGTTGCTTCGCGGCCTCCTCGTTGTCGCCCTTGTCGAGCGCGTCCTTCGCCTTTTGAAGCTTCTCCGCGAGTTCGCGGCCGGCCTCTTTCGACTGCTGGCCGTCCTCCTTCGCCTGCTTCAACTCGCGCTCGAGGCCCTCGGCGTCCTGTTCGCGACCCTCCTTCTTGGCGGCGTCGAGCATCTGCTTCAGCTTCTCCTCGCGCTGCTTGGCCACGTCGTTGCGCTGGAGTTGGTCCTTCATCTTCTCGAACTGCTTGGCGAGTTGCTGCTTGTCCTCCTCGGACAACTTGCCGTCCTTGACCTTCTTCTTGAGTTGATCGAGTTCCTCTTTGGCCTTGCCGAGGTCGCCCTTCTGCAGCGCCTCGTTGAGCTTCTTGGCCGGGCCGTCCTGGAACTCCTTGTCCTTGTTCAGCCGGTCGAGTTGCTGAAGCTGCTGTTCCATCTTCTCGAGGCGGTCGCGCTTCTCCTCGTTGAACTTCTTGACCTTCTGCTCCAGGGAGGTCATCTCGGTGACCTTCTCCTTGAGCTTCTCGGGCGTCTCGCGCTTGGCGTCGGTGTCGTACTTGCGGATCAACTCGTTGATCTGCTCCTCAAGCTCCTGGAGTTCCTTCGACTTGTCGGCGCGATCCGCCAACTCGGCCGGCTTGTTGCGCTGCGTGAACGGCACGGCCGCCTTGGGGTCGGGCGATGCATCCGCCGCCGCCTCGGCCTTCTTGGCAGCCAATGCGTCCTCTGCTGCGGCCTCGCTGAGGAAGTTCAGCGGGTAGAACGTCGCCAGCGCGATCAGCCCGGCGAGCGCGGGCACGGCCGCCGAGGGCCACGTCAGCCGCACGGGGAAGCGCTCGCGCACCGCCAGCGGCGTGACCTTGGCCAGGGCGTCGGCCAGGACCGCGGCCCCCGCCGGGCTGGCCCGCTCCGCCTCGCTCAGGCCGACCGCCGTCGTCAGCCGCTCGCACAACGCGAAGCGCGAATCGACCTCCAGGGCCGCGTTCGTGACGCTCGGCGTGGCCCGCCGCGCAAGCCAGACGGCGAACACCGTGGCGACGGCGACGAGCGCCCCGAGGACCGGCCCGCGGTACGCGGCGGCGTCTCCCAGTGTCGGCTCGGCGACGACCCACGCCAGGCCGGCCACCAGCGCCATCGACCAGGCGACGGGCAGCCGCGCGAGCAGCAGCTGCGCGAACAGCCGGCGGCGGGCACTGCGGACGGAGCGTTCAATCGGCGCGAGCAGCGACATCGCGTAACCCCTGGCCCAGGTACGATACCACGCGACATTGTAGCTTAAAGCTTCGGCCGGTGCTACGGCCCGGCGGAGAAGGTCGCGTCGGTCAGCTCGCCCTGCCGGGTCGCCGCGGCGTGGCCGTCGCAGTAAAGGACGTGGAAGACGCCGTCGTGCCGGCGCACGGGGTAATGCGTCACGTCGGTGTCGAGGGCGTAGCCGCCGCCGGGCTGCTTCCACGGCCCGCGGGGTGCCGCGACCTTCGAGTTCGCGCAGCCCGGCGTGCGGCCGTGGTCCCACACCAGGGCGACGTTCGACGTGCCGTTGCCGTTGGCGAGGTGTTCGAGCCGCCGGCCGCCCGGCCCGCCGGTGACGTAGTTCATCGCGTAACTGCACTGGAACGGCTGCCCGAACGTGGCACTCGCCGGGTCGAGATCGACGCCACGCGGGCACCGGAAGACCTTGACGCTCTGCTCGACGTAGGGCCACAGGGTGCCGCGCTGGAACGTGTCGTCGATCGGCTTGCAGACGTTCGACCCCGGCCGGTTGTCGTAGGGTGCCCACCACACTTCGCCGGGGCCGGTGTACGTCGTCGGGCTGGTCAGCGAGTTGCAGTCGGCGTCCGGTTTGACTCCGGTGAGCGGGTCGGGCGTCATCAGGTCGGGGCAGCGGCGGTACTTCGGCAGCCCCCCGAGGGCGTCGTGGAAGTGGTGGCAGCCGACGCCGATCTGGTGCAGGTTGTTCACGCAAGTCGAGCGCGCCGCCGACGCCCGCACCTTCTGCACCGCCGGCAGCAGCAGGCCGATGAGCACGGCGACGATGGCGACGACGACGAGCAGTTCGATCAGCGTGAACGCGGGACGCTTCGGCACGGCGTGGCTCCGGGGGTGCGGAGAAAAGCGATTCACCGCAGAGGGCACAGGAGGACACATGAGAAAGGCACCAAACCGTGCTAAAAACCGAGACGACCTCCCGCAAAGTCGCTAGGGGGAAACCGAACTCGAGGTTTTAGCTCTCCTCGGTTTTGGCTTTCTCCGCGCCCTCTGCGCCCTCTGCGGTGAACTGGTTTCTCTTGGTGCCCCCGCAGTTACCGCACGGTCACGGGGCTGTCCTCGATCAGTTGCGAGAAGCCGCTCGTCGCCACGATGGTGTCGGCCGGCAGGTCGCTCGTCACTTCGAGCCACTCGCGGTCGCGGTTGCCCAACTTCACCTCGACCGCCTTCGCCTTGCCATCGACCACTGTGAAGACCTTCGTCACGCCGGCGAAGGTCAGGAGCGCCGCCGGCGGGATCGTGCGGGCCGACTCGGCGCGCGTGTCGATCTGCGCCCGCGCGAAGCCGCCGGCCTTGAGCCGCCGGTCGAGGTTCGGCACCGACACCTCGGTCAGGAACGTCCGCGTCTGGGAGTCGATGCTGGGGTTGAT
The DNA here is from genome assembly GCA_043744775.1 of Fimbriiglobus sp. Classification (GTDB taxonomy): domain Bacteria; phylum Planctomycetota; class Planctomycetia; order Gemmatales; family Gemmataceae; genus Fimbriiglobus. The sequence continues at coordinate 4,859 of JAYTUC010000061.1, forward strand.
CCGCGTCACCAGCCCCGTGAACGCCTGGTCGGGGTACGAGTCCACCAAGAGCCGCACCCGCTGGCCGACGCGGACCTCGCCGGCGTACTGCTCCGGGACGTTGGCGCGCAGCTTCAGGCCCTGGTCGATGATGAGGCGGAAGACATTCGCCACGGGGTTGCTGCGCAGCATCTCGCCCTCGCTGACCATGCGGGCGCTCACCGCGTAGGACAGCGGCGTGAAGGCGGGGCCGACCGCGGCCGCCCACGCGCCGAACACGTCCGGCACCGGGGCGCACAGCACCGCGTCCTTGAGGCGCTGCTCGGCCGTGTCGAGTTGGGCCTGCTTGAGCCGGGCCGTCGCCAGCGTCGAGAGGGCCTGCGTCACGGCGTCGCGCCGGCCGACCTCGGCCGTCTTGGCGTCGAGTTCCGCGGCGTCGCTCTCACGCTTCGAGACGGAGTTGGTGGCCACCAGCCCCGCGACGCGGCGCTGCTCGACCCGCGCGTTCTCCAGCACCAGGACCGCCCGCGCCACCGCCGGCACCCCCTCGGGCTGGAACCCCGACCCGGCCGCGTCGGGCCTCGGCAGGTCCGTCAGGCCGAGCTTCGCCAGTTCGCTCTCCAGCGCCCGGCGGGCGCTCTCGACTTCGAGCCGCAAATCGACGGGGTCGAGTTCGAGGACCACGTCGCCAGGGAACACGCGGTCGCCCACGTCGCGGTGGACCTTCAGTACCCGGCCATCGACCTTGGGCGACAGCGTGACCTCGTCGAAGCCGGTGAGGCTGCCGACCGCCGCGACGGAGCGTTGCACACTGCGCGTCTGGACGACGGCCGTGGTCACGGTCACCGGCGTCGGCTCGGCGACAGCCGTCGCGGCCGTCGGCTTGGGCGTGCAGCCCGGCAGCGCCAGGAGCGCCAGGAGTAAAGTCGCACACTTCGGCGGGGTCGGCTTGGCCATGCGCGGGGCGGTCACTTCCGTTGGGGTAGGCCGGCCGGGGTCGGCAGCGAATCTTAACCGCCGGCGGCGAAACCGGCCAGACGACGCCGGGGTTTGCGGTATAATGCCGGTCCCGCCGCACAAGGACCCTTCATGCCGCTCGACTGGTCGCCCCTCGTCACGCTGATCCGCCGCCACCGGACGCTGCTCCTCATGACGCACGTCCGCCCGGACGGCGACGGCATGGGCGCGCAACTGGCCCTGGCGGACGCGCTGCGCACGCTCGGCAAGGCCGTCCGCGTCGTCATCGCCAGCCCGCTGCCCGACCGCTACCGCTTCCTCGACCCCGACCGCACGGCCATCGAGGAGTTCACCCCGGAAACCGCCGAGGACTTCCGCGGCAGCGAGTGCGTGCTGATTCTCGACACCGGCACTTGGAATCAGCTCGGCGACTTCGGCCCGTTCCTGAAGACCCTCGACGTGCCGAAGGCCGTCATCGACCACCACCGCACGCAGGACGACCTCGGCGGCCTGGCCTTCGTCGATGCGACGGCCGAATCGACCGGCCGGCTGGTTTACGAACTCGTGCAGGCCCTCGGCGCGCCGTTCTCCGCCGCCGCGGCCAACCACCTGTTCCTCGCCTTGGGCCACGACACCGGCTGGTTCCGCCACCCCAACGCGACCGCGCCGTCGTTCGCCATGGCCGAACACCTGGTGCGGGCCGGGGCCAACCCGTCGCTGCTCTACGAGCACCTCTTCGAGTTCGCCTCGGTCGGCCGGCTCAAGTTGACGGGCGTCGCCCTGTCGCGGTTAACCGTGGCGTGCGGCGGCCGGGTGGCGTACACGGAAGTCCACGCCGCCGACTACGCCGCCTGCGGGGCCGCCCCCGGCGACACGGAAGACCTCATCAGCTACCCGCGCATGATCGACGGCGTGGAGGTGGCGCTGGTGTTCATCGAGCAGGCGGCCGGCGGCACGAAGGTGAGCTTCCGGGCCAGGAGCCGCGTCGATGTGTCGCGGGTCGCCGAGTCGTTCGGCGGCGGCGGCCACCGCCTCGCCGCCGGTGCCCGCGACGCGCGCGACCTGCCCACCACCCGCGCGGCGGTCCTCGCGGCCGTCGAGGCGGCGCTCTAACCCTCCCCACCCCACCGGGCCTTTCGACCCCCCGAGGAGTCCCCGACATGCCGGCGCGATTCACCCTGCGACACCTGCCCCTCCCGGCGAAGCTCGTCGTCTCGGCCTTCCTGATCTCCGTCGGCGTCGGCTACTTCAGCGCGCTCGTGCAGTTGCACATGCAGCACGGCTCCCGCGACGGCAACCCGCTGCCCACCCCCGACGACGTGGTCGAGCACTTCTCGGGGCTGAAGCGCTTCGACGCCGACGCCATGCCGTCGGTGTCGAAGATACACGGGCTGATTAACGGCGACCCCGAGGGCGGCTTCTCCAAGGCGAACATGGCCATCGCCTTCTACGCCAAGTCCACCGGCTACGCCAAGGAGATCGAGGCGCGGGAGGGCGGCAAGGATGCCGTCGATGCTGAGCGTGACGGCGAGCGGAAGGCGTTGACCGCGTGGCTCCAGTTAGCCACGGCGGCCCGCAAGAAGGCGTTCGAGGCCAACGCTTTCGAGTTGCCTGGCGAGTTGCAGGGCCAGCCGATCACGGCCGGTTTCCTCAAGGACGACGGCAAGACGGTCGAGGTGCAAAACCTGTTCGAGGCGCGCTGCTTGAAGTGCCACGGCGCGGGGGGCAGCAACAAGCCCGAGATGGACACCTACGCCAAGTTGGAGCCGCTCACAGTCACGCCCCAACTCGACAAGGTCGTGGCCATCGGCGGGCCGTGGGTGCGCAGCACGAAGCAATCGACCCTCGAAGGGCTGACGCAATCGACCCACGCGCACCTCTTGAGCTTCTCGATGCTCTTCGGGCTGACCGGGCTGATTTTCGCCTTCACGAGCTACCACGGCCTCTTCCGCGGCCTCCTCGGCCCGGTCGTGCTGGTGGCGCAACTGGCCGACATCTCGTGCTGGTGGCTGGCCCGGCTCGAATACTACGGCCCCGCGTTCGCGCAAGCGATCCTCGCCACCGGCGGCGTCGTCGGCCTGGGCTTAGCCCTGCAAATCGTGCTGAGCCTGTTCAATATGTACGGCACCAAAGGCAAGGCCGTGCTGCTGCTCCTAGCGCTGGTCGCCATGACTGCGTTCGGCACGCTGGTGGTGATGGTCATCGAGCCGACGCTGACGGCCGAGCGGTTGAAGAAGCCGGCCGAGCCGGCGAAGGTCGCCGTGGCGAAGGCCGAGCCGCAGCCCGCGAAGGCGGTGGCCGTCGAGGTGCCGATGATCCCGCTGGCGGAGTAGGCTTAAGTCGTGCCACCTGAGTCGGACCAGAACATTGGCCGCAGAGACGCAAAGGGCGCAGAGAGAACCGAATTCAAGTTTTGGTTCTCTCTGCGCCCTTTGCGTCTCTGCGGCAAAAACTGATTTTAGCACAGCGAGTCAAATCACCACCCGCCGCTCGTCGGGCATCGTCCCGCACTTCCCCCGTCGCCTTGACGCAACACTCAGGTATAATCCCGGCAACCGCCCCCCTACTCCCGCGAGTCGCCCGCCGTGGACCACAAGTTCCAGATCGACTTGCGGGGCGTCATCGACCTGCTGTCGCAGCACCTCTACAGCGGCCCCGAAGTCTTCGTCCGCGAGCTGCTGCAGAACGCCACCGACGCCATCCGCGCCCGGCAGTTGATCGAGCCGGGGCATGTCGGCGACATCCGCCTCGAACTGCATCAGGCCAAGGGCAAGCCGCCGAGTCTGGTCGTGTCCGAGGACGGCATCGGCCTCACCGCCGACGAGGTCCACACCTTCCTGGCGACCATCGGCCTCAGCTCGAAGCGCGCCGCCGACGGCGAGCGGCCGAGCGACTTCCTGGGCCAGTTCGGCATCGGCATCCTCGCCTGCTTCGTCGTCTCGGACTCGATCGTCGTCTACTCCAAGAGCGCGAAAAGCCCCGACGCCAGGGCGGTCGAGTGGCGGGCCAAGCCGGACGGCACCTACACGCTCAAGGAACTCGACCGCGACCTCGCCGCCGGGACGCAAGTCTGGCTCACCGCCAAGCCCGGCTGCGAGGACCACTTCGCCCCCGACGCCGTGCGCGACGCCGCCCGGCACTTCGGCGGCCTGCTGCCGTACCCGATCCGCCTGACTTCCGGCAAGGAAACCACCGTCGTCAACGAGGGCGGTGCCCCGTGGCGCACCAATTTCAAGAGCGAGCGCGAGAAGTACAAGGCGCTCATGGCCTTCGGCCGGGAGACCTTCGAAACCGACTTCCTCGACGCGATCCCGCTGAAGTCCGCCGCCGGGGGCATCGACGGTATCGCTTACGTGCTGCCCTACGCCGCGACGCTGACCTCGAAGCGGTCGCACCGCGTGTACCTCAAGAACATGCTGCTCTCGGAGTCGGTCGATAACCTGCTGCCCGAGTGGGCCTTCTTCGTCAAGGCGGTGGTGAACGCCAACGACCTGCGGCCGACCGCGGCGCGCGAGTCCTTCTACGAGGACGACAAGCTCCAGGCGGCCCGCGACGCGCTGGGCGAGTGCCTGCGGCTGTACCTCGCCGGCCTCGCCGAGACCGACCCGCGCAAGCTCGACAAGATCATTACCCTGCACGGCCTGGCCATCAAGGCGCTGGCGGTGCAGGACGACGACTTCTACAGGCTCGTCATCGACTGGCTGCCGTTCGAGACGAGTGCGGGGCAGATGACCTTCGGCGACTACCGCAAGCAGAACGACGTGGTGCGCTACGCCGCGAGCGTCGATCAGTTCCGCCAGGTCGCGCGGGTGGCCCAGGCGCAGGGCTTCACGATCGTCAACGCCGGCTACACCTACGACGCTGAACTGCTCAACCGCGCCGAGGAACTGGTCGGCGTGAGCGTTGAGACGATCGACCCGGCCGACCTGACGCAACAGTTCGACGAGCTGACCCCGGCCGAGCAGTCGCAGATCGCGCCGTTCCTGGCCGCGGCCGAGGGCGTGTTGACGCCGTTCCGCTGCCGGCCGGACGTGAGGCGCTACCGGCCGCGCGAGCTGCCGGCGCTGTACACGACCAGCGGCGAGGGCCGCTTCTACCGCTCGCTGGAGCAGTCGAAGGAGGTGTCGAACCCGCTGTGGTCGGGCGTGCTCGACAGCGTGGCCAAGAAGGGCCAGGGCGCGGCGAGTTACGCCGACCTGTGCTTCAACTTCGACAACCCGCTGGTCCGCCGGCTCTCGACGGTGCGCGACCGGGCGGTGTTGATGCGCTCGATCCAGATGTTGTACTTGCAGTCGCTGCTGCTGGGCCACCACCCGCTGAGCGGCAAGGAGATGACGCTGCTGAACGACGGCCTGCTCGCGCTGATCGAGTGGGGCGTCGGCCTGCAAGCCCCGGCGGGCGACG
>JAYTUC010000062.1:0-10140 GCA_043744775.1 Fimbriiglobus sp.
TCGCTGGCGAGTGCCCTGGCCCTGCCGACGGTCCTCGCCGACGGCACGGCGTTCCCCAACCGCGACCTGATCCTGTTCCTGACCTTCTGGGTCATCTTCGCGACGCTCGTGTTGCAGGGCTTGACGCTGCCGCTGCTCGTCCGGGTGCTGGGCGTCAACAAGCGAACCCCCGAGTTGCTGACGAGTCCGTAAGATGAGGCGGTCGCGCCGGGACTTCCCCCGGTGCAGCCCGCTTCTGAGTCCGCCGCTGCCCAGTCCAAGGGCGACGGCCGTGGAGGTTTACCCGTGGCCAAGATCGACATGGCGAAGTTCGCCAAGTTCTGCAAGGACAACGGCTTCATCTTCCAGTCGTCCGAAATCTACGGCGGCATCAACGGCTTCTGGGACTACGGTCCTCTCGGCGTCGAGTTGAAGAAGAACGTCAAGGACGCCTGGTGGCTGGACATGGTCCGCAACCCGCCGCCGGGGCCGGACGGCCAAGAGATCCGCATGGTCGGCCTCGACTGTAGCATCATCATGAACCCTAAGGTCTGGGTCGCGTCGGGACACGTCGGCAGCTTCGCAGACCCGACCGTCGAGTGCAAGGTTACTAAAAATAAGTACCGCTCCGACCAGATGAGTGTGTACAGCTACCAAGATGAAGAAGTCTCGACAATGTACTTTGCCTTCTTAGACTCGGACGAGGCGTCGCAACAGTCGGCCAAGGGCAAACTCTTCAAGCACTTCAAAGTGAAGAAGGGCGAAGCGCTCGGGACGCCGAAGCAGGCGTTCCAGAAGGTGGTGGACGCCGGCAACCTCGCCAAGGTTGTCGCGCCGGACGCGGACGTGCCGGGGACATTGAGCGAACCGCGGGCCTTCAACTTGATGTTCGAGAGCCACGCCGGGGCTGTCCAAACTGACGAGAACAAGGTGTACCTGCGGCCCGAGACGGCGCAGGGCATCTGTGCGAACTTCCAGAACGTCCTCGACTCGTCGCGGCTGAAGGTCCCGTTCGGCATCGCCCAGATCGGTAAGGCGTTCCGCAACGAGGTCAACCCGCGGAACTACATCTTCCGGTCGCGCGAGTTCGAGCAGATGGAGATTGAGTTCTTCTGCCACCCCGACGAGTCGATGAAGTGGTACGACTACTGGCGCAAGGTGCGCGAGAACTGGTACAGCACGCTCGGCATCAAGTCCGCCAACCTGATCCCGCGACAACAGGGCCAGGAAGAGTTGGCGTTCTACTCGATCGGCACGACCGACATCGAGTACATGTTTCCGTTCAGTGACGAGCCGCAAGAACTCGAAGGGGTCGCCCACCGCGGCAACTATGACCTGACGCAGCACGCCAAGCACTCCGGCCTTGGCGACAAGCTGGCGTACTTCGACCAGGACGCCTGGATGGCCGACGCCCCGTCACGCACCACCAACTCCTACGAGGCGTGGCTCAAGACGAACCCCGCGCCGGAACTCGCGGCGAAGTACCGCTTCCTGCCGCACGTCATCGAGCCGAGCGCGGGGGCCGACCGCTTCACGCTCGCGGTGCTCTGCGAGGCGTTCACCGAGGACAGCGTGCCCGACGCCAACGGCAAGCTCGAGACGCGCACGCTGATGAAGTTCCACCCGCGGCTCGCCCCGATCAAAGCAGCCATTTTCCCGCTCGTCAACAAGGAGGGGATGCCCGAGAAGGCGACCGAGCTGTACCGCAGCCTGAAGCCGCACTTCAACGTCTTCTACGACGCCAGCGGGGCCGTCGGCCGACGCTACCGCCGCCAAGACGAGGTCGGCACGCCGTTCTGTATCGTCATCGACGGCGACACGATGAAGGACGGCACCGTCACCATCCGCGACCGCGACACGACGGTGCAACGCCGCGTGCCGATGGATCAGGTCAAAGCGGAAATCGACAAGGCACTCACGCCGGGGTGTTGATCACAACTTGACGCGGTAGCCGTGGACGATGGGGAAGGTTTCGACCTCCCCCTGGATGCTGAACGGGGTCAGCACGAAGAGCGTGCGTGTTTCGGCGTCAAAGGCCAGGCCGGTCGTCAGGACGCGGTGTTGCCGGGGGGTGTAATCGACCTTCCACGACTTCGGCTTCGGCTGCCAGACCGCCTTGCGGCCGGTCGCCACCTCGGCCAAGTCGGCGGGGTCGTAGACCCACCACCACGCCTCCAGCCGCTCGGCGTGGCGGTCGCTCTGCTCGTACCAGACGCGGCCGTGGCCCATGTTCGACGCCATGAGCAGGCCGTGCTTGTCGGGCAGGTCGATCCAGACCGCCGCGCCGAAGACCTCGTCGTACAGCCCCCAACAGCCGACGCCGTTCTTGGGATTCGGCGACCAGTTGACCTCACTGCGGTAGTCGGTGTCGCGCGCGGCGTAGTGGTCCTCGTCGTGGCTGATCAACGTCAGCACGTCCAGGGTCCCGCCGGCGTCGCTGTCGCCCGGCTCGCGGGCGGCGGCCAGGAACGGCCCGTGCGAGCAGTTGCCGACGCCCGAGTAGTAGCCGCCGAAGCCGACGCCGAGCCGCCGGCCGTCGGTGTAGTGCGTGGCGAACCAATCGGGGAGGATGAGCGAGCCGCCGCGCATCTTCTGGTTGTGGGCCAGTTCCGGCGCGGCGTTCCAGCCGCCGACGACATCGACGACGGTCTCGTCGTCGAGTTGCGCGTAGGCGAGCGACGGGTCGTTGTCGTTGGGGATGTTGTACCACGAGCCGTAGGAGAAGTAGAAGCGGTTGCGCCGCTCGTCGAAGGTCAGGCCGTGAGTCCAGCCGACCTCCTTGCCCTTCTTGATGCGCTTGGCCTCGCCGTAAATCGCCTTGCCGTACTCCTTGACGAGTTTCGCCTCGGGCCGCGCCTTCAAGTCGGTCGAGAAGCCGGGGAATTCGACCTCGTAGATGGCGTCTTGGCTGTAGCGGTGCGTCCCGGTCAGCAGGCGTAGCTTGCCGCCCGCCGCGTGGCGCAGGGCCAGGCCCGACTCGCCGAACGCCGTCGATTGGCCGCAAGCTGTGCGCGGCAGCGCGAACGAGCCGAGGTACTCGAAGTCGTCCTTGCCGAGCACGGCCCGCTTCAACTCCGGCGGCAGGTTCTTGACCGGCGGTTGAGCCGGGGCGTAGAGGACGACGGCCGTCAGGGCAAGTGTCACGGCGGCGATGCGGCGGGTCATAGTGCGGTTCCGTGGGGATAATCCCGGCGATTCGTCGTCGGCGTCACCCGATCAGAGCGTCGAGCCGCGCCGACTTGTTGCGCAGCCAGTGGTCCACCAGCACGAGCGCCATCATCGCCTCGCCCATCGGGACGAAGCGTGGCAGCAGGCACGGGTCGTGGCGGCCGCGGACGAGGATTTCGGTCGCCTCGCCGGCGCGGGTGACGGTCGTCTGCGGGCGGGGGATACTGCTCGTCGGCTTGATCGCCACCCGGCAGACGATCGGCTCACCCGAACTCAGGCCGCCGAGCATCCCGCCGTGGCGGTTGGTCGCCGTGCGGATGGGGCCGGGCAGGTAGATGTCGTTGTTCTGGCTGCCGCGGGCCGTGGCGACCGCGAAGCCTGCCCCGTACTCGAACGCGACCACCGCCGGTAAACTCAGCAACGCCTTGCCGAGGTCGGCCTTCAACTTGTCGAAGACCGGCTCGCCCAACCCCGGCGGCACCCCGACGGCGACCATCTCGGCGACGCCGCCGACGGAGTCGCGGTCGAGCCGCGTGTCGTCGATCAGCTTGGCCATGCGCGCGGCGACCTCGGGGATCGGGCAGCGGACGGGGTTGGCCTCGACCTGTTCGAGGGTCACGGCGGTGGGGTCGGGGATGTCGGCGACGATCTCGCCGACCTGCTTGACGTAGCCCAGCACGCGGATGCCGGCGTGCGCGAGCAGCTTCTTGGCGATGGCCCCGGCGGCGACGCGCGAAACGGTCTCGCGGGCGCTGGTGCGGCCGCCGCCGCGGTAGTCGCGGTGGCCGTACTTGGCGTCGAAGGTCATGTCGGCGTGGCCGGGGCGGTACTTGTCGGCGATGTCCGAGTAGTCGCCGCTGCGTTGGTCGGCGTTGCGGAACAGGATGCCGATCGGCGTGCCGTCGGTCTTGCCCTCGAAGACGCCCGACCAGATTTCCGGGGCGTCGTCCTCCTTCCGCTGCGTGGTCAGCTTCGACTGCCCCGGCTTGCGGCGCTGCAAGTCGGGGATCAGGTCGTCGATGCTCAGTGCGAGGCCGGCGGGGCAGCCATCGACGATGCAGAGGTAGCCCGGCCCGTGGCTGACGCCGGACGTGGTGACGCGGAAGAGTTTGCCGAATGTGTTGCCTGCCATGCGGGTGATTATACCGGATGCCCGCGCGGCACCGCCACGCCGAATGCCCCGCGCGCGGAATCCGCGACTCGCCCTTGCCCGCAGAAGCCGGAGCGTCGAAACTGTCACGGGCTAATCGGCGCGGCGCGGGGAGGCGGGGCGATGAGGACGACGTTGTGCGGGTTGGCAGTGTTCTGCGTCGGGACGGTATCGCTCGCCCAGGAGCCGGCCGCGCCGGCGGCCCGCTACGGCGTCGCCCCGGCCTTCGACGCTTACCCGCAAGGGACCGTCAAGGAGGCTCTCAACTCGGCGGCCCTCTCCCTGGAGAAGAACCGCTTCGAGTACCTCGTGGCCCACCTGCTCGAATCGAAGCTGATCGACGCCCGCGTCGAGGAGCGGGCGAAGGCGATGGAAGATGTCGTCGATCGGGAACTGCGGCTGGTGCGTGACGACCAGTTCCGCCAAGGGCTGACGGCCCGCGAGCGGCTGACGAGTGACGCCGGCGAGTTCAACGCCCTCGTCCGCAATGAGTCCCGCGGCCGGGCCTTTCGGCTCGTCGTGCGGGACGCGCGGGCGCACTTCGTCGAGTACCCGGAGACGCTCAAGGAGTTCCGCCGCTACCTCCGCGAGGGCGTCGTCATCGACGGCGGCGAGGTAGCCTCGATTACGCTCAAGGGTGTGCCCGACACGCAACTGAACTTGCGGAAGGTCAACCTTCGCTGGCACCTCGAAGACCGCAAGGGGCCGGAGCCGATCGACAAGAAGTGACCACCCCGCCTCGCGAGCCGCCGCCATGATCGACCTGCGTAGCGACACCGTGACCCGGCCCACCGCGGCAATGCGCGACGCGATGTTTTCGGCCCCCGTCGGCGACGACGTGTACGGCGAAGACCCGACCGTCAACCGGCTCGAAGCCCGCGTGGCGGAGGTTTTGGGCAAACAGGCCGCGATTTACGTGCCGTCCGGCTGCATGGCGAACCAGATCGCGGTGCGACTCCACTGTGCCCCCGGTGAAGAGATTCTCGCCGAGCGGACCAGCCATGTCTTGCTGTGGGAGGGCGGTGCCCCGGCGGCGCTCAGTGGCGTGACGGTGCGGCCCCTCGACGGCACACACGGCCTCTTGTCGCTCGACACGTTGCGCGAAGCCCTACCCCCGGACGACATCCACAGCCCGCAATCGCGGCTGATCTGGCTGGAGAACACGCACAACCGCGGTGGCGGCACGGTCCACCCGTTCGACGCGGTTCGAGCCATCGGGGCGTGGGCGGCAAGTGTGGGCGTGCCGATGCACCTCGACGGCGCGCGCCTCTGGAACGCCGTGACCGCTACCGGCACCCCGGCCGCGGCGTGGGCCGCGCCGTTCGCCACCGTCTCGGTCTGCTTCAGCAAGGGCCTCGGTGCCCCGGTCGGCTCCGCGTTGGCGGGGTCGAAGGCGCAAATCGCGCTGGCTCGGCGTTACCGCAAACTCTTCGGCGGGGCGATGCGGCAAGTCGGCTTCCTCGCCGCGGCTTGCCTGTACGCCCTCGACCACCACGTCGAGCGCCTGGCCGACGACCACGCCAACGCCCAGCTGCTCGCCGACGCCGTGGCCGCGACGCCGGGGCTAACCCTCGACCCGCCGGAGGTCCAGACCAACGTCGTCTGGTTCCGCGTCGATGCGAAACTCGGTACGCCCAAGAGTCTGTCGGCGAAGTTCAAGGATCAGGGGATTCTCGTCGCGGCGTTGGGTCACGACACGGTTCGCCTCGTGACGCACCTCGACGTGAGCCGACAGGACTGCGAGCAGGCCGCCCGCGCAATCCGCGCAATCGCCCCGACCGGCTGACGCCCCGGACGCCCTCGGTCGCTAGAATACGGCCACCTTTGCGTGCCCCCGCCCTGCCCCTTCGGGACCGACCCCATGCCGAACCGGACGCCGCTCCTCGGTGCCATCGCCGCCCTGCTTTTCGCCACAACTGTGAACGCCGCGGAGCCGTCGAAGTCCGACGCCGACTTGGCACGGACCGCCTCAGCGATGTACGCGGGGCTGAAGCCGCACACGCTCGCGAACGGCCTGCGTGTCTACCTGCTGCCGGTGCCGTCGAGTCCGACGGTCACGACGATGGTCGCCTACAAGGTCGGGTCGTGCGACGAGGACAAGGACCAGACGGGGCTGTCGCACTACCTCGAACACCTGCTGTTCAAGGGCACCGACAAGCTACTGCCCGGCGACATCGACCGCGCCACCCAGCGCAACGGCGGCCACAACAACGCCTACACCAGCGAGGACATGACGGTCTACCACTTCGACTTCGCGGCCGACCGCTGGCACCAGGCGCTCGAGATCGAGGCCGACCGAATGCGTAACGTCCGCATCGACGCCAAGCACGAGTTCCAGCAAGAAAAAGGGGCCGTCATCTCCGAGCTGAAGGGCGGCGAGGACCGGCCGTTCGAGCTCGAACAGAAGGCCATCCTGCCGCTGCTCTACTCGAAGTCGGCACCGTACTCGCACCCCGTCATCGGCGAGGAGTCGCACGTCCGCGGGGCCACCGCCGAGACGATCAAGCGGTACTACGACAAGTGGTATCACCCCAACAACGCCTCGCTCGTGATCGTCGGCGGCTTCGAGCCGGACGCGACCCTCGCACTCGTGAAGAAGCTGTTCGAGGGCATCCCCAAGGCCGAACTGCCCGACCGCAAGCCCGAGGCGTCGTCCCGAGCACGCGATAAGCAGATTCGCACGGAGTTCGCGTCGAAGTTCGACGTGCCGCGGGCGTTGATCGGCTTCAACACGGTCAAGTCCGGGGAGGCCGACGACTACGCCCTCTCACTGCTCGACAGCATTTTGGCCGGCGGTCGCACGTCGCGGCTGTACAAGAAGCTCGTCGAGGACACGCGGCTTTGCGCGAGCGTCTCGACCGGCAGCACGACGGGCCGCTACGCCGGCTGGTTCGCGGTACAGCTCGAGATGCTCAAGGGCAAGGACCGAAACGCGGCCGAGGCGATCGTCTTCGCGGAACTCGCGCGGCTCGCCAAGGAGCCGGTCACCGAGGCCGAGTTGAAGCGGGCCAAGCGGCAGCGGCTGGCGTCGTACATCTTCTCGAAAGAGGACGTGCATTCGCTCGCCGACGTGATCTCGCAGAGCGTCACCGTCCACGACGTGGAGTACCTGCAAGCCTACCTCGACAAGACGGTCGCCGTGACGCCCGCCGACATCCAGCGGGCCGCCGCGGCGCACTTCCCCCAGGCGAAGTCGGTCGTCGTCTGGTCGCTGCCAAGTGCCGAGAAGGCCGGCGGTGCCAAGGTGACGACCCCGGCCGCCCCGCAACGCCAGTCGCGCGTCGAGCCGGCGGCCGGCGGGACGGGTCTCGACCTGACGAAGGCGAAGCGGACGAAGTTGCCGAACGGACTGACGGTGGTGACCCTGGAGAACCGCCGGCTGCCGATCGTCGTGGCCAACGCCTACGTCGCCAACGTGCGACTGAGGGAGCCGGCGGCCAAGGCGGGCGTCGCCACGCTCGTCGGCGGGATGCTCGAAGAAGGCGCGAGCGGCCACACCGGTGAGGAGATCGCCACGCTCATCGAGGACACCGGCGGGAGTTTGTCGATGGGGTCGAGCGGCGGCTCCGTCAAGGTCTTGACGCCCGACACTTCGCTGGGCTTGGGACTGCTTTTCGACTCGCTGACCCGGCCGACCTTCCCGGCCGAGGCCTTCGAGCGAATCCGCGAGCAGCAGTTGGCGAACCTCGACGAGGTCGAGACGCAGCCGCGCAACCGTGCCGCCGCGGCGTTCGCCAAGGCGGTCTACGGGGCGCACCCGTTCGGCCGGTCGTCCTACGGCGTCAAAGGAGTCGTGGCGAAGCTCACGCCCGCCGACTGCAAGGAGTTCCACGCGGTGGCGTTCACGCCCAACGCCACGACGGTCGTCGTCGTCGGCGACTTCGCCACGGCCGACATGATCGCGACGGTCACGAAGCTCACCGCGGACTGGAAGCCGGTCGCGTCAGCCGCCCTGACGCCGGCCGCCCCGCCGTCGCCGGACAAGCCGCAGACGCTCATCCTGAGCGACCCGACGGCGGCGCAGACACACGTTTACCTCGGGCACCTCGGCGTCACCCGCGCCGACCCCGACTACTACGCGCTCGTCGTCATGGACAACGTGTTGGGCACCGGCCCCGGCTTCACCGACCGGCTCTCGGCCAACCTGCGCGACCGGCAAGGGTTGGCGTACACGGTCACCGCCCAGATCGGCGCGTCGGCCGGCGAGCAGCCGGGGACGTTCCAGGGTTACATCGGCACCTTCCCCGATAAGTACACCTGGGTCCGCGACGGCTTCTTGAAGGAGGTCAACCGCATCCGCGAGGAGCCGGCGACCGAGGTCGAAGTCGAGGACGCCAAGAAGTACCTGCTGGGCAGCCTGCCGTTCCGCGTCACGACCAACGACGCCGTGGCCGGGCAACTGCTCGCCGCCGAGCGCTACGGCCTGGGCTTCGACTTCCTCGAAACCTACAAGAAGGCGGTCGCCGCCGTGACGGTCGCCGACGTGCAGCGGGTGGCCAAGAAGCACCTCCAACCGGGGAAGCTGGTCATCACCGCCGTCGGGCCGATCACGACGGACGGCCAGCCGCTGAAGGCCCCGCCGGCCGCGCCGAAGTAGCGGCGAGCGAACGCGGCACGGCCGGCCGGCGTAGCATGGGTATCCGTTGACCCCTCGGAGGCGTCCGCCGTGCGTTCCAACTTGATGGCCGTCCTCGGCGTCGGCATGTTCCTCTGCGTCGTCTTCCTGGTCACGTTCGTCGATCTGAACACCGCAAGCCCTCCGAAGGACTCGGCCAAGTCCGACAGCGGGGCGGCGGTCGTGGGCGTGCCGCTGTCCTTCACCAGCACCGAGATGGGCTTCGACCCGACCTCCGACGACCTCGACAAGAAGTACTTCGCCGGCTTCTACGAAGTCACCGACCAGTTGCACCCCGTCAACTTCTGGTTCAAGAACCCGCACCCCCAGCCGGTCCTCTTCACGGTGCGGGGCCGCAGTTGCAGTGCCTGCACCTCGGCCAACGTCGCCGTCGTCAATGCCGAGGCGATGAAGCGTTTCGAGTCCGCGACGGCGGTCGCCCGCTTCGGCCTCGGCGTGGCCCCGGTCCCCGACCTGGTCACGCCGCTAGCCCACATCGCGTTGCTGAATTCGTTGCAGTGGCAGCCGCTGAACTTCGAGACGCCCGACGCGGGCGTGTCGATCCCGGCGGCCGCGGACGCCGACACGCCGACGTGGGGCGTGTTCCAGGTCCTCGTGAAGGTCACCGCCCTCGGCCCGAAGCGGCTCGCGGCCGAGGTCGGCATGTCGATCGGCACCGCCCCCGGCGTGCGGCAAGTCTTCGGCGTCACGGTTATCGGTGCGGCGGGCCTCGAGGTCGCCCCCAAGAAGATCGACTTCGGAGACTTCCCCGACGGCGCGGCCCCGCGCGTCGCCGAACTCCTCTGCTGGTCGGCGACGCGCGACCAGGACGAGTTGCCGCCGCCGAGTGCGAGCGTCAACACCCCGGACGCCTTCTTACGCCTCGGCACCCCGGTGCCCCTGACGGCGGCCGACCGCAACCGCATCGGGGCGGAGAAACTCGGCGGCCCCTTGCGCATCAAGGGCGGTTACGCGATCCCCGTCACCCTGTCGCGGAAGGTTCCGCCGGCCGAGGTGGCCCCAGGTGCGGCGACCCAGCCGGACGTGGGGCCTTACGAGCGGCAGATCGGCGTGGCCGGCAGCGGATCGACGGTGCTGGCCGTCAACGTGACCGCCAACGTCACCGGCATCCTGGCCCTACGCGACGGCGGCGTCATCGACCTGAAAGACTTCAACGGCCGCGACGGCACCGAACGCAATGTCGTGGTCGTCTCCGACCGCGCCGACC
>JAYTUC010000063.1:0-34999 GCA_043744775.1 Fimbriiglobus sp.
AGCGCCCGGAGTCTGCGCGCGCAGACTCCGGGCGCTCACGCTTTCCGGCTCGCCTTGAAATTACGGCCCGATCGACTCGGGGCCGCGCTCGCCGGTGCGGATGCGCACGCTGTCGCCGAGCGAGAAGACGAAGATCTTGCCGTCGCCGATGTTGCCGGTCGTGCCGGTGCGCGCGGCGTGGACGATCGCCTCGATCGTCGCCTCGACGAACGGCTCGTTGACCGCGATCTCGAGCTTCAGCTTGGGGATCAGGCGAATTTGAACCTCGTTGCCGCGGTACAACTCGGTGTACCCACGCTGCCGGCCGCAGCCGCGCACGTCGGTCACCGTCATCAGGTACACGTCGCGCTCGTTGAGCGCCTGCTGGACCGCCTCGAGCTGCTCGGGGCGGATGATGGCCACAATCATTTTCACGGAAGGTTCTCGCGTTGGGCGGGGGGTGTGCGGAGAGGGGGCGGGCCGCCCGAGGTTGCCCCTGGGCGGCCCGCGATGCGAGGCTCCTTAGAGCCGGACGACCTTGACCGGCTTGCCCGGCAGCAGCTTCTTGAACAGCGACTCCAGCCGCGTGGCCACGGCCGGGGCGTCCGCGCCGCGGCAGTGGAAGTGGTTGCCGCTGAACGTCGTCACGCTGGGGTAGACCGCCAGGAAGTCCGGCGACACCGGCTTGTCCGACGGCTGGCACAGCCCCGTCCAGAGCTTGGCGATGTCCTCGTGGGCGACGCCCTCGACGGCCAACTCGAAGCGGGTCGATTTGACCTTGGGCGCGAGGGCCGCCTTCGGCTCCAGGCCGCCGCGAAGTGCGGTCGTCTCGGTGGCGAGGCCGAAGTCGAAACCGGTCTCGCCGTGCTCGGACTGGTCGAGGCCGATCGTCTCGTTCTTTTTGCTCGTCGAGAAGTTGCCCAGCGTAATCACCTGCACCAGGATCACCAGCAGCAGGCTCGCCGCCAGGGCGTAGACGGCCGAGAACGTCGCCGCCTTGAGCTGGATGATTAGCTGCGTGAACGGCGTCTTGAGCACGTCCGGCTCGCCCTTGTCGGACTTGACCGTCCGCTTTTCGACCGTTTCCTTGAGGGCCTTCAACTCGGCCTCGGCCCCGGTGGCGGCCTTGTCGGCGTCGGCGGCGAACATCTCGGCGAGTTCCCCGGCGTCGAAGTCGTCCTTCTCCTTCTTCTCGGTGAGCTTGTCCTTGCCCTTGGTCACGAGGGCGTCGTAGCCCGGCTTGAGCTTCTCGAAGGCGGCCTTCTTGTCGGCGGCCTCCTTCTTGGCGTCCGCAACGCCGGACTTCTCCAACATCGCGATCTTGGCATCCTGGCCCTTCATCGCGAAGTAGCCGTCACCGCCGCTGGAGGCGATGGCGCTGTAGCAGAACAGGCCGGTCATCACCGCGCCGATGAACCCGCCGACGCCGTGGACCCCGAAGGCGTCGAGCGAGTCGTCGTAGCCGAGCATGTTCTTGACCATCACCGCGGCGTAGCAGCCGATCGCGGCGGCGGCCCCGATGGCGGCCCCGCCCCAGACGTAGACGTAGCCCGAGGCCGGCGTCACGGCGACGAGGCCGGCGACGATCCCCGACGCGAGGCCGAGCGCCGTCGGCTTGCCCTTGAGAATCCACTCGATGAAGATCCAGACCAGCCCGGCGGTTGCGGCGGCGGCCTGCGTCGCGGCGAAGGCACTCGAAGCCTGGCCGTCGCTGGCGAGCGCGCTGCCGCCGTTGAAGCCGAACCAGCCGAACCAGAGCAGGCCGGCCCCGAGTAGCGTAATCACCATGCTGTTGGGGTGGATGACGGTTTTCGGGTAGCCGTCGCGGCGGCGCAGCACCAGGCACGCGGCGAGGCCGGCGAACCCGGCGGCGATGTGGACCACCGTGCCGCCGGCGTAGTCGAGTGCGTTCATCTTGCCGAGGAAGCCGATGGCGGCCAGCCCGCGCTTGGCGACCGGCAGAGTCATGTCGAACCAGTCGAAGGCCCAGACC
This sequence comes from Fimbriiglobus sp., assembly GCA_043744775.1. Lineage (GTDB taxonomy): Bacteria > Planctomycetota > Planctomycetia > Gemmatales > Gemmataceae > Fimbriiglobus. The sequence continues at coordinate 1,973 of JAYTUC010000063.1, forward strand.
ATGTGGGCGAGCGGGCAGTAGACGAAGCTGACCCAGAGGATCGTGAAGATGCAGAACGGCCAGAAGCGGACGCGCTCGGCGACCGCGCCACTGATCAGCGCCGGGGTGATGATGGCGAACATCCCCTGGAACATGACGTGGACGTAGACGGGGATGTTGTACTGCGGCAGCACGTCGGTGTGGCCGACGCCCTGGAGGAAGAACAGGTCCCAGCTCCAGCCGATGACCCCGCCGGCCTCCGCGCCGAACGGCATCAGTTGCGACGGGCCGAACGCCAGGCCGTAGCCGAACGCGACCCAGAACACGCCGACGACCGACAGGCAGGCCATGCTCTGCATCATCGTGGCGAGGATGTTGCGCCGCCGCACCATGCCGCCGTAGAAGAGTGCCAAGCCGGGGAGCATGAGCATGACGAACGCCGACGCGACGAGCATCCAGGCGGTGTCGCCGCGGCCGATGTCGCCGCTCTGGGACTTCGCCTTCGCCCCCTCGGCGGTCGCCTTGATGTCGGCGACGCCCTTGAGGCTCTCATCGACGCCCTTCTTGGAGGCGTCGAACTCGGTCTTGGCGTCGGCGATCGACTTCTGCATGCCTTCGAGCGACTTGGCCGCGCCATCGACCTTGGCCAGGCTCGCGGCGGTCTCGGACTTGAACGCCTTCAGGTCGCCGGTGGCCCCGGTGACGCCGTCGTTGAGCTTGCCGAAGTCCTTCTTGACGGCCGAGAGTTCGCCCTTGAGGTCGGCGACCGTCTTCTTCAACTCGGCGACGGTCTTGTCGGTCGGGACGGCGGCGAGTTCGCCCTTGAGGTCCGCGACGGTTTTCGTCAACTCGGTGACCGCCTTGTCGGTGTCGATCGCCAGCTTCTTGGTGGCCTCGCGCTCGGCCTTGATCGCGGCCGACCGGGCGGCGTCCTTGGCGGCCTGGTCGTCCTCGGCCTTGGTGCCCTTCGTCGCGGGGGTGTCCTTGCCCACCTGGGACCAGCCGGGGCTGCCCAGCAGGAGTACGCCGGCCGCGAAGAGTGCGGCCAATCCTAGTTGTCGGGAACGCATGTCCACCCTCGAAGATAAGTAACACCGCCCGCGCCGCGGGGCCGGGATCATTCATGCCCCGGAAGTTAATGGATGCCCCGAGAAACAGGCAAGAAGTTTCGCCGAAAAAAGTAGGTTTTCCCGGCGATTGTGCCTCAATTCCGCCGCCGACCCGCGGACACTCGGGCGACGGAAACGGTCCCCGCCGCTGATAGGTCATTAAGGTTATCCACGAAGATGCGGGGACGCTGCAACGGGGCAATGTTGCAGGTCGGGCGGGCGGCTCCGCGGGGTCGCCGGGTCAAGGGGCGAGCCGGGGGCGCTGGGGTGTCACGGCTCGCGCGGGGAGGCGCGCGGGCCGGGCGAGTTTTCGGCGTTGCACCGGGTGCATCCGCGGGAGAGGTCTCGACTGTCTATCCCGACGGCCCCGAACGGCCAGCCGAATTCCGCGCGGCCCGGTTGGCGGTTGAGCCGCCGCGTTCGCCGTGCTAGAATGGTGAATCCCGCCAAGCCGCCCGTCCGCAGGTTGCCCCCGATGCGCCCGACCCTCCTCGCCCTGCTGGCCTTCGCCGCGCCGGTGCCGGCCGCCGACGTGACGGGCGAGCAGATCTACCGGGCGCAGTGCCAGAAGTGCCACGGGGCCGACGGCGAAGGCGTCAAGGACGAGTATGACCAGGCGCTCGCCGGCAACCGCTCCGTGCCGCAGCTCGCGAAGTACGTGGCCAAGGCGATGCCGCCGGACAACCCCGGCACGATCCCGCCGGACGTGGCGGAGAAGGTCTCGGCCTACGTCCACGCGGCGTTCTACTCCAAAGAGGCCCGCGAGCGTAACGCCCCGCCGCGCGTCGATCTCGCCCGGCTGACCGTCAACCAGTACCGGCAGAGCGTGTTCGACCTCGTCAACTCGACGCAGTGGAACCCGACGCGGGGCGACAAGTCGGGCCTCAAGGGCGAGTACTTCGACGGCCGCCGCTACGACGCCAAGAAGCGTCTCGTCGAGCGCGTCGATCCGGTGGTGAGCTTCGACTTCGGCCTCGCGGGGCCGACGGAGAAGGCCGACGCGGGGCAGTTCTACATCCTCTGGACGGGGGCCGTCTGGGCACCGGAGACCGGCGACTACGAGTTCGTCGTCAAGTGCGACCAGGCGGTGAAACTCTGGGTCAACGGCCAGTCGCAGCCGCTCATCGACGCCTGGGTCAAGTCGGGCACCGACACGGAGTTCCGCGGCAGCTTGCCGCTGGTCGGCGGGCGGGCCTACCCGATCAAGCTCGAATTCTCCAAGGCCAAGCAGGGGGTGCAGAACGACCCCAACAAGAACAAGCCGGTGCCGGTGAAGCCGTCGAGGGTTTCGCTGGAGTGGAAGCCGCCCGGCCGCGCCGCCGAGGTGGTGCCGGCGCGGTTCCTGTCGCCGATCAGTTCGCCCGAGGGGTTCGCGGCTTCGACACCGTTCCCGCCGGACGACCGCAGTTACGGCTGGGAGCGCGGCACGACGGTGTCGAAGGAGTGGGAGCAGGCCACGACCGACGCGGCGCTCGAAGCGGCGGCGTACATCGTGCCGCGCATGGACGCCTGGGCGAAGACCAAGGCCGACGCCCCGGACCGCGTGGCGAAGCTCAAGACACTGGGGGTCAAGCTCGCCGAGACGGCCTTCCGCCGGCCGCTGAGTGACGCCGAGAAGAAGGCGCTGGTCGAGCGGCACTTCGATGCCTTGAAGGCCGACCCCGAAGCGGCGATGAAGCGCGTGGTGTTGCTGACGCTGAAGTCGCCGCGCTTCTTGTACCGCGAGCCGGCGGGGACGCCGCCGCAGTACGCGACCGCCGCGCGGCTGTCGTACACGCTCTGGGACACGCTACCGGACGCCGAGTTGCTGCAAGCCGCGGCCGCCGGCAAACTGGGCACGCCGGACGAAATCCGCCGGCAGGCCGAGCGACTCGCGCGCGACCCCCGCGCCGACGCCAAGCTGACGGGCCTGATGCACCACTGGCTGGGCCTCGACTCGGCCCACGAGTTGTCGAAGAACAAGGAGCGCTTCCCCGGCTTCGACGCGGCTTTGGCGAGCGACCTGCGCGCGTCACTCGACCTGACGTTGGCGGACATCCTCAAGGGCGAGGGGGCCGACTTCCGCCGGCTTTTGACTGAGGAGAAGGTCTACCTGAACGACCGCCTGGCGAAGTTCTACGGCGTCGAGGGGCCGAAGGGCGGCGGCTTCGAGAAGGTCGCCCTCGACCCCGGCCAACGCCTCGGCACGCTGACGCACCCGTACATCCTGGCCAACTACGCCTACACCAACGAGAGTTCGCCGATCCACCGCGGCGTCTTCCTGGCCCGCGGCGTCCTAGGGCTGACACTGAAGCCGCCGAACGAGGCGTTCACGCCGTTCGCGGCGGACCTGCACCCGAGCCTGAGCACCCGCGAGCGCACGGCGTTGCAAACGTCGCCGCGTAGCTGCCAGCAGTGCCACAGCTTGATCAACCCGCTGGGCTTCTCGCTCGAAGCCTTCGACGCCGTGGGCCGCTACCGCACGACCGAACGGGGCAAGCCGCTCGACGTGGGCGGCTCGTACCTGAATCGCGCCGGCGAGACCGTGAAGTTCTCCGGGGCGGTCGAGTTGGCGAAGTACCTGGCCGGCTCGGCGGAGGTCCACGACTCGTTCACGGAGCAGGCGTTCCACCACCTGGCGCAGCAGCCAATTCGAGCTTACGGCCCCCGCAAGCAGGCCGAGTTGCGCGAGGCGTTCGCGAAGTCGAACTTCAGTTTGCGGGCGTTGGCGGTCGAAGTCGCCGTGACCGCGGCGACGCCGCCGGCTCCGCCGGCAACACACTCTGAGACGACGCCACGGAAATGATGCGGCTGCATCCTGATCGAGACTTATACTGTTGACACCCGCCACGCCCACTCAGGGTTCCGCCCCATGACGACCAACCGCCGCGACTTCTTGAAGACTCTCGGCGTCAGTGCCGCGACCCTGCCGTTCCTGGCGAACCTGCCGAGCCTCGCGTTCGCGAACCAGGGCGCGCGGAAGCAGCGGCTCGTGATCATGTTCAGCCCCAACGGCATCACGCCGAAGACCTTCTGGCCGACGGAGTACGGGGCCGACTTCGCGTTCGCCGAGAGCCTCACGCCCCTGGAGCCGTTCAAGAAGCAGACGCTGCTGCTCAACGGCGTCAGCGACCGCATCGGCGGCGACGGCGACAACCACATGCGCGGCATCGGCTGCCTGCTGACTGGCACCGAACTCTTCCCCGGCAACATCCAGGGCGGCTCGCACACCCCCGCCGGCTGGGCCAAAGGCCACTCGATCGACCAGGAGATCAAGACCTTCCTCCAGAGGGACGCCGCGACGCGCACCCGCTTCGGCTCGCTGGAGTTCGGCGTCATGGTGCCGAAGCACGCCGACACCTGGACGCGCATGTGCTACGCCGCAGCCAACAAGCCGATCACGCCGATCGACGACCCCTACGCGATGCTCAACAAGCTCTACGGCCGCACCAAGGACCGCGAACTGCTCGCCAGCGTGATGGACGACCTCAACGGCGACTTGAAGAAGGTCCGCGACGCCGTGAGTGTCGAAGACCGCCGGCTGCTCGACGAGCACGCGACCTTCGTGCGCGAGATGGAGCAGGAGTTGAAGGCCACCAAGACCGACACCCTGAGCCACGCGGTGCCGCACCTCGACCCCGGCGTCAAGCAGGAGAACGACCGCATCCCGCAGATCAGCAAGATGCAGATCGACCTGATGGTCAACGCCTTCACCGCGGACATGAGCCGCGTGGCGACGTTGCAGTACACGAACTCCGTCGGCCAGGCGAAGATGAAGTGGCTCGGCATCGAGGAGAGCCACCACGAATTGAGCCACGAGCCGGACAGCAACGCGAAGGCCCAGGAGAAGCTCACGAAGATCAACAAGTGGTTCGCGGAGCAACTCGCCTACCTGGCGAAGCGGTTGCGTGACACCCCGGAGCCGGGCGGCGGCGGCAGCCTGCTCGACAACACGCAGATTGTGTGGACGAACGAGTTGGGCCAGGGCAACTCGCACACGATGGACAACGTGCCGTTCGTGCTGGTGGGCAACGGCCTCGACTTCACGATGGGCCGCGCGGTCAAGCATAAGCGGCTCGCGCACAACCGCCTGCTCATGAGCCTGGCCCACGGTTTCGGCCACCGCCTCGACAAGTTCGGCAACCCCGACTACTGCAAGGACGGCGTCCTGCCGGGCCTTACGTAAGGACTCCGATGACACCACTGTTGCAACAAGCGATCACCGCCATTTCGCTGCTACCCCCCCAGGAGCAGGACGAGGTGGCCGCGCGCCTGCTCGCGAAACTCGACGAAGACGATGACTTCGACCGGGCCATCGCGGCGTCCGCCCACAAACTCGCCCGCCTAGCCGAGGGGGCGATCGCGGAAAGCCGGGCCGGCCTGACCGAAGACTTGGACCCGGAGGCGATGTGAAGTCGAAGACGGTCCGTCGCTTCCGCGACCTCCTCGCCGCGTTGCCCGCTCCGGTTCGTCGCCAGGCTACGATCGCGTACCAGCAGTTCCTGTCCAACCCCTCCCACCCTGGACTGCGATTCAAGCAGGTCTTGAGCGTCCCGCCGATCTACTCGGCCCGCGTCGGCATCAGCCACCGGGCGGTCGGCGGCCTCGACGGTGACACCGTGACCTGGTTCTGGATCGGTTCGCACGCCGACTACGACAAGCTACTCGATCAGCTTTAACCGTGTCGCCATCCGCGCCGCGGCCGCCTCGACCGAGAACAGCCCCCGCGCATGCACGGCGGCCCGCGCCCCCAGCGCCCGCGCCGCCTCGCGGTTCGCGGACACGGCGCGCAGCAGTTCCGCGGCGTGCCCCTCGTCCGGCTCCGCCCACTCGGCGTGGGCGTCGTAGGGCGGCATGCCGGGGCCGACTTTCACGAGCTTGTAACGCACCAGGTGGCTCGTCTCGGGCGTCATGAAGTCGAGGTTGCCGGAGTAGCCCGTCGCGATCACAGGCTTGCCCAGCAGCATCGCCTCGGCGAGCGTGTAGCCGAAGCCCTCGGCGCGGTGCAGCGAACAGTAGCAGTCGCACGCCGCCAGCAACGCCACCGCCTCGTCGCGCGGCATCACCCGGTTGACGAGCGTCACCCGCGCGTCGGCCGCCGCGGCGAGTCGCAGCGCGTCCCAGAGCGTCGGGTTCGCCTCGGCCCGCGAGACTTTGACCACCAGCGTCACCGCCTCGTCGCCGGGGAACGCGCGGCGGAAGGCGCGGAGCAGGCCGAGGGGGTTCTTGCGCTCGCCGCTGCTGCCCATGTCGAACGCGAACATCACCACGAAGCGGCCGGGGTCGAGGCCGAAGTGCGACCGCGGAAACGCCGGCACCGCGGGTACCGACGCCCCCGGCATCACCGCCGTCACCCGCCGACCCGGCCAGGCGCGGCGGACGGCGTCCGCCTCGAACTCGGACAGCGTCCAGACCTCGTCGGCCAGCCCGGCGTGCGCGACCGGCCCCGGCGGGAAGCTCGCCAACTCCCACGACCAGCAGGCGACCCGGTGGACGCCGGCCCGCGGGTGCAGCCCCGCCTTGGCGTACTGCAAGTCGAGCAGTTCCGCCGCGCCGATCTTGACGAGCGTGACGGGGTAAATTTCGAGGTCGTCGTAGCGCTCCGGGTCCCGGTCGGCGGGCCGATAGGTGTCGGGGATGTCGCGGCGGGCCACGGCGTAACCGGCGTGCCGCAGCGCTCGGACGTACTGCGTCGCCGCCTCCTGCAGGCCGCTGGGGTAGCCGAAGTGCCCCAGCACGTTCACGCCCCGCGCCGCGGCCGCCGGGGTCGCCGGCGGCGGCACCCGTTGCAGCCACGGCCCCGCCGGCCCCGCCGTGCGGCCGAGCCACGCCAGCAGCTTCGGCCAGCCGGCGGGCGTCAGCGCGTCGGGCACGGCCGCCTGCCACGCCGGCTGCCAGCGGTAGGCGTCGGCGAAGCCGTCACTCGGGTCGAGCGCCTGCTCCGCCGTGAAGCGCAACGCGTCGGTCGCCGTCAGGCCGTACTCCGCGTGGCCGTGCGTCAGCAGCCACTCCAGCAGCCCGGCGCGGCCGAGTGGGGTGTACCCGAGCGGGAAGGCGGTGCGCAGGTCGAGCCGACTCTCGACGATCCGCCGCACGACATCCCCCGGCCGCGCCGCCTCGGCGCGCGCCGCCTTGAGCGCGGCGACCGCCGTCGGCCACGGGACGCCGTGGCGGTCGGTCAGCGGCCGCAACTGCGCGGCGTCGAACACGTCGAAATGCCCGACGCGCGGGGCACGCCGCACGAGCCGCTTCAGGAAGTTGAGTACCATGCCTGTTGGGATGGCGACCCGGCCGCCCCGCGTCAACCCGAAGCCCCGCGTGCGAAGCGGCGTTGACGGCCCGATTCCGCCGCGGCTACAACACGCCATGCCCGACTGGCGCGACACCTACCAGGCGACGACTTCCGGCGAGCGCCGCGGGCCGGCCGCCGCCCTCGCCCGCGCCGCCTTGTGGTGGGGCCGGGTCCCCTACGGCCTGGCGGTGGCGACGCGCAACCGCCTCTTCGACGCCGGGATTCGCGGCGTGACGCGGGTGCCGGTGCCGGTCGTGGTCGTCGGCAACCTGAGCGTCGGCGGCACCGGCAAGACCCCGTGCGTCGAGTACGTCGCCCGGCACTACCGCGCCGCCGGGGTCGCCGTCGCCGTGCTGAGCCGCGGCTACGGGGGCGACGGCGGGCCGAACGACGAGGCGCTGGTCCTCGAAGAGAACCTGCCCGACGTGCCGCACCTGCAAGGGGCCGACCGCGTCGAGTTGGCGTTGACTGCCCTGCAAGAACTCGAGAGCGAACTGCTCGTCCTCGACGACGGCTTCCAGCACCGCCGCCTGCACCGCGACCTCGACCTCGTCTTGCTCGACGCCACCCGGCCGTTCGACCGCGACCGGCTGCTGCCGCGCGGCACCCTGCGCGAGCCGGCGGGTTCGCTGAAGCGCGCCGACGCCGTGATCCTGACGCGCTGCGACCAGGCCCCGCCAGACGATGTCGCGCGGCAACGCGGCGTGTTGACGCGACGCTTCCCGAAACTCCTCGTCGCCGAGGCGGTCCACGCCCCCGTCGGACTCGCCGGGGTTGACGGCGCGACGGGCCCGCTCGACTTCGTGCGCGGCCGGACAGTGCTGGCGTTCTGCGGCCTCGGCAACCCGGCCGCCTTCCGCGCGACGCTGCAGCAACTCGGGGTCAACGTCGCCGAGTTCGTGACCTTCCCGGACCACCACCCGTACACCCGCGAGGACGTGGGGAGCTTGCGGCGGCTGGCCGAAAAGCTGCCGGCCGGCGGGTTGGCGCTGACAACGCAGAAGGATTCGGTGAAACTACGCCTGGGCGAACTCGCGGGGGTGCCGCTGTGGGCCGTGCGCGTCGGCCTAAGCTTCCGCGCGGGCGAGGCCGAGTTGAAAGCGATGCTCGACGAACTGACGCCCGAAGGGAGCCGCGACGAGTGACCACCGGCGACGGGGCGATCCTGGTCTTCCTGCCGAACTGGATCGGCGACGTGGTCATGGCCACGCCGGCGATCCGGGCGTTGCGCGACTACTTCCCGCGCCGCCCGCTCGTCGCTGTGGCGAAGCCCTACGTCGCCGAAACGCTGGTTGGGCTGCCCTGGTTCGCCGACACGATCCCGCTCGACAAGTCGCCGCGCAGCTTCGGCCCGACGCTCGCCAAACTCCGCCGCCACCGGCCCGAGGCCGCGGTGCTGTTCCCGAACTCGCTCCGCGTGACACTGCTCGCGCGGCTCGCCGGCTGCGCGACCGTCGCCGGGTTCGCGCGCTACCTGCGGCACCCTCTGTTGACGCACCGCCTGTACCCGGCGCGCGGCCCCGGCGGCACGTTCAAGCCGACGCCGGCGCTCGACGACTACAACCGCGTCGTGGGACTCCTGGGCGTGCCCGACCCCGGCACGCGGATGGAACTCGCGACGACGCCGGCCGACGAACTGGCGGCCGACCGCGCCTGGGCCGCGCTGAAGTTGCACCGCTTCCGCCGGGTCGTCGGGCTGAACCCCGGCGGCGCGTTCGGCTCGTCGAAGCACTGGCCGGCCGCGCACTTCGCCGAGGCGGCCCGCCGGCTGGTCGCGGCGTCGCCGGGGCTGGGCGTGGTCGTTTTGTGCGGCCCCGCCGAGCGCGAGCAGGCCGCCGAAATCGTCAGGCTCGCCGCCGATGTCAACGTCGTGTCACTCGGTGACGGGCCATTGACACTGGGGCTGACGAAGGCCGTCGTCCGGCGGCTGGGGCTGCTGCTGACCACGGACAGCGGGCCGCGCCACTTCGCCGCCGCGTTCGGCGTGCCGGTCGTGACGCTGTTCGGGCCGACCCACGTCGGCTGGACGGAGACGCACTTCGCCAAGGCGATCCACGTGCAGAAGCCGGTGCCGTGCGGGCCGTGCCAGCGGCGCGTCTGCCCGCTGGGCCACCACCGCTGCATGGCGGAGCTGACGCCGCAGGACGCGGTCGGGCCGTCGCTGGAACTGCTGCGCCGATCCACGGACGGAACCTCGGGGGCGACGCGCCATGCCGGTTAACCTCTTCCGCCTGATCGACCCGCCGGAGGCGACGGCGGTCGCCCCCCGCGTGCCCGCCCCGCGCTCCGCCGCGCCGCCGGCCGACGAGCCGGTCCCGGCGGCCTTCGGCTGGGTCGTCTACCACCCGCGCTACCGGAGCTACCTGCGCCGCGTCGGCGTGGAGTCGGGGCAGGCGGGCTACGACCTGCCCGGCGAAGTCGTGAGCGGCCACGCCGACCGGCACGTCGTCCGCGTCGAGTTGCCGGGCAAGGTCTGCTACCTGAAGCGGGAGCACACGGCCAGCCTCCGCGCGCGGTGGCGCAACTGGCTCGCCGGCTCCGGCCCCGTGAGCCGGGCGGCGCGCGAGGCGGCGACGCTGGCGGCACTGGAGGCCCGCCGGCTGCCCGGCCCGCAGTGGCTCGCCCACGGCGCGGACGCCCGCGGCCGCGCCTTCCTGCTCGTCGAGGAGTTGCCGCGCGCGGCCGAGCTGCGCACGCTACTCGCTGACACGACACTGTCAGCGACATCGCGGCGGCGGATCCTCGCTGACACCGCGGCGTCACTGGCCGAGTTGCACGCCGCCGGGTTCCCGACGCCGGAGCTGGCCGCGAAGCACGTCTACGCCGACGCCGACGGCCTGGTCACGCTGCTCGACTGGCAGTCGGCCCGCCCCGGCCGGGTGCCGACGCCGTCGGCACTCTGCGCGCAACTGGCGAACCTGCACGCCAGCACGCCGGCCGCGACCGCCGCCGAGCGCCTGCGGTTCCTGGTCGCGTACCGCCGGGCGATGGCCCGCCGCGGTTGCGGGTCGCCGAGTGCCCGCGAACTCGCCGCGCGAATCCTGAGGCTGGCGGCGGGGCGGGCGCGGCGGTCGTCGGTGCGCGACCAGGGCCGGCCCACGCCGCCGGGGCAGCGGCTCGTCTGGCTGGCCGGCGAGGCGGTTTGCGCGCTGCCCGAGGTCGCGGCGGCGTGGCCCAAGCCCGCGGCGGCCGCGCCGTTCTACGTCGCCGGCGAGGTCGCCGAGACCGTCGAGGAGGCGGTCACGCTCGCCGGCGGCCGCCTCGCCACGCTGACGCGCTTCCACACGGCCGACCCCCTGGGCCGCGCCCACGCCGTACTCCGGGAGCGGCCCTGGCGTTCGCCGGGGGCGCTGGCCGCGCGCGTGCTGTTCCACCTCGACCGGCACGCGATCCCGGCCGCGCGGCTGCTCGCCTTCGGCCAGCGGTTCGCCGGCCGCGTCACCGCCGACTCGTTCGTCCTGACCGAGGCGGCCCCCGACCGCGCGCCGCTGAGCGTCGCCCTCGCCGACCCCACGCGGCACGCGGCCGCGCGCCGCGAACTGCTGCGCGCGTGCGGCGAATTCCTGGGGCGACTGCACGCCGCGGGGCTGCGGCTCGTCCCCGGCGGCACCGGCCGGCCGGTGCTGTCGCTCGCCGCCGGCGTCTTGCGCGTCGAGTCGCCGCAGGGGGTCAAGTTGCGGCGGGCCATGACGGCCGGCCGCCGCGTCACGGACTTACTCCGCCTGTTCGCCTGCGAAATTCCGGGGCTGTCGCGGGCCGAGCGCGCGGCGGTCGTGCGCGGCTACCTCGGCGGCCGCTGGGCCGACCGGCCGACGCGCCGGCGCTACCTGAGGAGCACCCGCTGAGCGACTTCGCGACCGACGACTGGCGCGCCTTCGCGTCGCCGGAGTGGCCCGCGTTGGCCGGGGCCGACTGGCTCGCGCGCGTCATGGCCGCCGACGTGCCCGACCGCCGCCACGCCAAGCAGGGCCGCGACATCGGCCGCTGGACACTCGCCGACGGCGACCGCACGCTGGTCGTGTACTTGAAGCGCCACTTCGAGTTGCCGCGGCGGTTGACCTGGCTCGCGCGGCTGCTCCCGCGCCGGTCGTTCTCGCCCGGCTGGCAGGAGTTCGGGCACCTGCGGTGGGCCGCGGCGCAGGGGCTGCCGGTGCCGGCCGTCCACGCCGCGGGGGAGTCGCGGCGCGGGCCGCTGCGCAGCTTCCTGGCGACCGAGGAACTGCACGGGATGCTCGCGCTGCACGAGCTGGTCCCGCTGGCCGCCGGCCGCCTGACGCCGCGCGACTTCGAGGCGTGGAAGCGCGGGCTGGTCGATGAACTCGCCCGGCTGACGCGCGAGCTGCACCGCCGCCGGGCGTTCCACCAGGACCTGTACCTCTGCCACTTCTACGCCCGCGTCGGTGACATCGCCGTGACACCGACCGAGTGGGCCGGCCGCGTCGTCGTGATCGACTTCCACCGGCTTTTGCGGTCGCCGTGGCTGCCGCGGCGCTTCCGGGTCAAGGACCTGGCGCAACTGCTGTTCTCGACCGACGGTGTCACCGGGGTGACACTCCGGGACGTGGCGAGGTTCTGGCGCGCGTACCGCCGGGCCGACGGCCCCGACTGGCCGACGCCGCCGGCGGGGCTGCGGCGGCTGGTTCACTGGAAGGCCACGCGGTACCTGCGGCACAACCGCAAGCTCGCGGGGGTGGCGTCGTGACGCCGCTCGACATCGCGCTCTGCTACGAGTCGGTGCTGCCGAGCCGCGGCGGGGCGGAGACGTACCTGGGCGACCTGGCGCGCCGCCTCGCCGCCGACGGCCACGCCGTCCACCTCTACGCCTGCCGCTGGGACGCCGCGGCTCTGCCGGCGTCGATGGCGTTCCACACGCTCGACGTGCCGCGCGGCCCGCGCTTCCTGCGGCCGTGGCGCTTCGGCCGAGCCTGCGTGGCGGCGCTGAAACTCGCCGACCACGACGTGACGGTCGGCTTCGACAAGACCTGGGGGCAGGACGTTCTCTACCCGCAAGGCGGTTTGCACGCCGCGAGCCGGGCGCACAATCTTCGCAAGTTCCGCCACCCGCTCGCCCGCCGCGTCGCCGCCTGGGGCAAGCACTTCGACCTGGCGAGCGCGTCGTTCGCGCGGCTCGAACGCCGGCAGTACCTGACGGAGCCGCGGCCGGTCGTCGTCGTCAACAGCGACATGGTGGCGCGGCACTTCGCGCAGTATTACGGCGTCGGCCCCGAGGGCTTGCGAGTCGTCCGCAGTGCCATCGACCCCGGCCGCTTTGCGGTGCCCGACCGGGCGGAACGCCGGGCGCGGGAGCGCGCCGCCTGGGGCGTGACGGGCGACACGCCGGCGGGGCTGTTCGTCGCCATGAACTACCGGTTGAAGGGACTCGCCCCGCTGATCCGCGCCGTCGCCGCGGTGCCGCGGGATCGCCACTTCAAGATCGCCGTCGTCGGGCACCCGAAGTTCGAGGCGTACCGGCGGCTCGCGGCGTCGCTCGGCGTCGCCGACCGGCTGCACTTCGCCGGCTTCCGCGCCGACCCGAAGGACGCCTACTTCGCCGCGGACTTCCTGGTCCACCCGACCTTCTATGACCCCTGCTCGCTGGTCGCGCTCGAGGCCCTGGCGTGCGGCTTGCCGGTGGTCACGACGCAGTACAATGGCGCTGCGGAACTGCTGACGGTGCCCGACAACGGCCTCGTGGTCCGCGACCCGCACGACGCCGCGGAACTCGGCGGGGCGATCGCCCAGATGGCGGACGCCGGCTACTTGCGGGCGGCGTCCGCGTCGGCGTTGCGGGCGGCGCAGGCGTGGACGTTCGAGCGGCACTACGCGGCGTTACTGGGCGTGTTCGAGGGGGTGCGGGCCGCGAAGCGTCGGGCGCGCTAGGGGCGTTTCGCATGGCGGTCGGCATCGCGGCGGTGTTCGTGGCGTACCTCCTCGGCGGCGTGCCCTTCGGCTACCTCGTCGGCCGGCTGCGCGGCGTCAACCTGCTCGAAGCCGGCAGCCGCAACATCGGCGCGACCAACGCCGGGCGCGTCTTGGGCCGGCCGTTCGCGGTGCTGGTGTTCGCGTGCGACTTCGCCAAGGGGGCCGTGCCGACCGCACTGACGGTGCCGGTCGTCAACGCCCTCGACCCCGGTGCGATCGACGCCTTCGGGCCGCCGGACGCGCTGCGGGTGGCGGTCGCCGCGGCGACGTTCCTGGGCCACCTTTACCCCGCGCCCCTGGGCTTCCGCGGGGGCAAGGGCGTCGCCACGGGGGCCGGGGTCGCCGCCGCGCTCGCTCCGCTGCCGTTCGCGCTGGCCGCCGCCGCCTGGGTCGTCACGGCGCTGGCCTCGCGCTACGTGTCGCTGGCGTCGCTGGCCGCGGCGGTCGCGCTCGTCGCCGCGCGGCTGGCCCTGACGCCGCAGCCGTTCGGCCACGACGCCGCCGTCGTGACGGGGTTTTTCGCCGCCGGGGCGCTGGCGGTCGTCGCCAAGCACCGGGCTAACCTGCGGCGGCTGATCGCCGGCACCGAGAACCGCATCGGGGCGTCGCCGCCCCAGGAGTCCGCTTTGCGCAGTCTGCACTTGCTCGCCGTCGGGTTGTGGTTCGGCGGGTCGCTGTTCTTCACCTTCGCCGCCGCGCCGCCGATCCTCGCGGCGTTCAAGGCGGTCGTCGCCGAGTCGCCGTCGGACCGCACGGCGGGGCTGGACATCGTGCCGCCCGGCACCTCGCCGGCCGGCCGCGACGCGCTGGCGTCGGCGCTCGCCGGGGCCGCCGTCGGGCCGGTCTTCCCGCGCTACTTCGCGATGCAGTCGGTCTGCGCCGTCGTCACCCTGGTGACGGCGCTGGGGATGGGGCGGGCGGACAGGGCCGACCGGCTGCGGGTGAACCTCGCCGCGGCCGCGCTCGCACTGGTGGCGGTGTCGATCCCGGTGTCGCTCGAGGTGAGCCACCTGCGGCTGGAGCGCTACAACACCGACGCCGACCTGGCCGCCGAGGCGAAGGCGCTGTTCGGCCCCGTCCATTTGGTGAGCCTGGCACTCAGCGGCGTGACGACGCTGCTCGCCGGCGGGGTGCTCGCGCTGGGGGCGCGGCTGCCGGCCGCTACTTCACCGACTCGGCCTTGACCGCCGCGGCGACCGCCTTGACCTCGTCGTCGCTGGGGGCACCGGCGGCGAAGTTCCAGCGCTTCACGACCCGCAGGCGGTTGTACAGCACCACGACGGTTTCGTCGGCGTCGGCGACGCCCCAGCCGGCGAGGTCCGGCGACGCCTTCGCGGCCAGGGCGAAGACGACCCGCGGGGCCTTCAACTGCGTCGCCAGGTCCTTGACCAGCTTGGCCGCCTCCTCGCGGGCGAACTCGCCCTTCTCGTTGCGGCGCAGGTCGGCCGGGTACTCGGCGTCGAGTGTCAGGAACACGACCGCGGCGTTGAAGCTGTTGCCGCGCGCCTCGCGGGTCTGCAAGACGAGGTCGAGTTGCTTGGCGAGCTTCGCGGCGGGGGCGTCCTCGGCGGGGGTCGCGCGGCTGAACACGACCGCCACGGGGCTGAGCCCGAACTCGCACACGAGGCAGTGCAGCTTGTCGGTGCGGTCGCGCGGGTCGCGGTCCTCGGGGGCCTTGACCGGCGAAGACTTGGGCGGGTAGCGGTCGTCCGCCACGACGAAGCCGCGGAACGCCGACGGCACCGCATCGCCCGCCTTGTCGGGCTTGCCGTCTTGCGCCGCCACTGTGAGCGAGCCGAGGAGGCAGGCGAACCCGAGTAGAAGACCCCGACGCATCGTTCGCACTCCCCGAGGCTGGCCGCTTCGCACTCCGTCTAGCGTCGCAGCGGGGCGGGGCCGCGTCAAGCCGGCGGGCGGGAAGCCTACGGGTTCTCGCCGGTAATCTTGACGGTCGTGCGGCGCTGCAGCTCCTCGACGAGCTTGTCGCGCTCGCGGTCCTGCACGATCGCGGTCAACTTGCGGCGGATGAACGCCTGCACCTTCTCGTCGAACGGCGGCAGTTCGGGGGCGGCGTACTCGTCGAGCTTGACGATGTGCAGGCCGCCCTCGACCGCGATCACGCCGCTGACCTGGCCGACCTTCAAGCCCTTGAGCGTCGGCGCGAGTTCGGCCGGCTGGACCTCGGCGAGCTTGCCGCCCAGCCCGACGCCCCCGGCCAGGACACTGGGGCCGTGGCCGTGCTTCTTGACGAGCGCGACGAAGTCGGCCGCCGGGTCCTTCGCCTGCGGCAGCAGCCAGTCGGCGTAGGCGCGGGCCTCGGCCTCGCTGTTGAAGCGGCGGTAGCTCACGAACAGGTCGAGCCACTTCAGCCGCTCCTCGGAGCGGAACTCCGCGGCGTGGTCGGCGTAGTAGCGCTCGACCTCGCCGGTGCTGATCGACTTGCCCTTGTCCTTCAGGTAGCTCTGCATGTAGATAGTCAGCATGGCGTTGCGCTCGAGCTGCCGCATGAGCAGCTTGTGCGACAGCCCGGCGAGTTGCAGGTTGGCGATGAACTCGGCCTCGGAGGCGCTCTTGCTGGCCTTGCGGAAGTCGTTGAAGGTGCGCTTGGCCATCGTGGCGGCCTCGACCTTCAGCTCGTCGAGCGCGGCCGGCTTGCTCTTCTTGATCTTGCCGAGCCAGTCGGCCAGGACGACCTCGCGCTCGACGAGGTGCTTCAGCTCTTCGTCGAAGAAGCGCTTCTCGAGGAGCTTCTGCCCGGCGGCGTCGGCCGGCCGGAGTGCGGGGTCGCTGAGACGCTGTCGGACGAGTTGCCAGACCTCGTCGTCGGTGATGAACACGTCCGAGCCGATCACGGCGACCACGCGGACCTGCGGCGTCGCCGCCTCGGCGAGCTTGGCCGCGGCGAGTTCGATCGTCGGCTCCCCCGGCGGGCTGACGGTCGCCGGCACCGCCGGCCGGTCGTCGGGGACCTGCGAGCGCGTCACGGGGCTGGCGGCGGCGCAGCCCGCGACGAGCGCGACCGGCCCCCCCAGCGCGAGGGTGAGCGCGAGGGTCCGGAACCGCCGACGTAGCAACCACCGGGTGCCCGCATCCATGCCACACCTCGACCGAGACGACCGGACGCCCCCACCAGAAGGCGGCGTACCGAGCCGGGGTATAGCAGGCCCGGCGGGCGGGGCAAGCCCGAAGTGCCGAGGCGAGCGGGGGGACGACAGTCCCCCGAGACTTCGAGTGGCGTGCGTCTCACGCCGTAGCGGGGGTGACTCGGGGGACTGTCGTCGCCCGCTCGCCGGGCGGTCACAGATTCAGCTGAGGTCGATGCCGCTGCGGTCGGCTGGCGGGACGCCACGGCCCACGAAGCGTCCCACGAACTCGGCGACCACACCGCGCAGGTCGTCGTCGAGCGTCGCCAGGGCTTGGGCGCGAGTCGCCTCGGGGACGCCGCCGTAAAAGGCCTCCGCGACGCCCCCGGCGATGCACGCCAGGGTGTCGCAGTCGCCGCCGAGGGACACCGCGAGCCGCACCGCGGTTTCGTAATCGCGCGACTCCAGGAACGCGACGAGCGCCGGCGGCACGGTCCCCTGGCACGACGAGTCGAACGCGAACGTCGGCCGGATGTCGTCCAGGCGGAAGGACAAGTCGTAGCCGAATCGTCGCTCGATCTGTTCCCGCAGCTCGGCCTTGGTGGAGCCGGTGCGGGCGAGGAAGATCGCCGCCGCGGTCGCCTGCGCGCCCCGGACGCCCTCGGGGTGGTTGTGCGTCACCGCGGCCGTCTCCTTCGCCCGCTGGAGGACTTCGGCGAGCGTCTCGAAGGCCCAGCCGACGGGACTCACACGCATTGCCGAGCCGTTGCCCCAACTGCCGTAGGGGGCCATCGCCTCGGAGGCGGCCCAGCGCTGGAAGTCCCCGCCGTAGCCGGCCGCGGGGTAGCGGGCGTAGTAGTCCTTCAGACACTCGACCAGGTCCAGCCCGTGCAAGAGGGAGTCGGCGACCGCGACGGTCAGCACTGTGTCGTCGGTGAAGCGGGCACGCGGCGAGAACAGCGGCTCGAACGCGGCGGTCCTGGCGGCGAGCCAGTGCTTCTTGCCCTCGTAGACCGAGCCGATGATGTCGCCGGCGATCGCTCCCAACATCCGACGCCCTTTCGTGAAGGCGCTTCGCGCCCGGTGACTGGCGAGCGGGGGACGACAGTCTCCCGAGCGCTCCCGCCGTCAGTGTCGGCCGACGGAGTGGGGGAACTCAAGGGACTGTCGTCCCCCGCTCGCCGGCTCAACCGATCGCTTCGGCCGTCGCGATGGCAACGTGATCGACTCGAACCGTGCGGTCGATCGTGGTCCCCCCCGGCCAATTGCACACGCCAACGACGATAGAGGTGGTCCCCAGCATGATCTGGTCACGTCGGCGCACGTCGAAGACCGCGCCAGTCGTCAGCACCAGTCGGAACGGCTTGAACGGCTCGCGGCGGGCGTACTTGTAGACGTCTTCCTGGTTCATCGGTAATCCCCCTGTGTCGCCACAGTGCACCACACTCACTCGCTCAGGCCCTTGTCCCAGTCGCGGAGCTGCTGCCGCAGGTCGTCGTAGTCGAGCGTCACCGAGGCGGGGTGCGGGAACGGGTCGTCGTCGCCCGCGTCGCCGTCGGCCTCGGGGTCCTGCGTGCGGACCTTGCGCAACTCCTGCTCCAGCCGACGCAGCCACGCCGGCACGTCGAGGCCGACGCCACTGGGGTGGTCGGCCAGCGGCTGGATCGTCGCCAGCAAGCCGGTGAACGCGGGGTTGTCCTCGGGCTGGCCGTCCCTCGCGGCCTGGGCGGCGCGGGCGACCCGCGCGGCGGCCTGGTCGATACGCAGCGGCTGCAGGAAGCGCTCCTCGAGGCGGTCGCGGATCGTCCGCAACTTGATCGCGTGCTCGGCCTCGCGGGCGGTGAGTTGCGCGAGTAAGTCTTGCGAGGTCTTCTCGGCCTGCGCCGCGATCAGCTCGCGCCACTTCGCCGCGAGGCGGTCGAAGCCCTTGCGGCACAGCACCTCGTGGGCCAGCACCATCGGCCGCAGCCGCCAGGCGAAGCGGTCGTAGGCGACCTTGAGCCGCAGGAAGTCGAGCAGGATGTACAGGTTCTCGCCGTAGTCGGACTGCGTCGTGGTCGTGTTGTAGTCGCGGTACTCGTCGTAGTGCTCGACAAGGGACTGCAAGACGAGTTCGAGTTGCCGGGCGGTGGCGTCGCGCGGCACCTTGCCGTCGGCGAAGTCGCTCACGAGGCGCGCCGGCTCGGGGTTCTCGGCCGCCTGCCGCTCGAGCCAGTTGGCCGCCCCCTGCGCCAGAATCCCGCGGATGTTCGACAGCGTCAGGAATCGCACGGTGAACAGCTCACTCCCGTAGGTGCGGACGAAGCCGCGCAGCGACTCCCACGGCTCGCGCTCGATGACCGCTTCGAGCGACGAGAGCCGCAGCCCCAGGCTGTGATCGACCCACAGGGAGCGGAACGAGTCGGCCATTTGTTTCAGGGCGACCGCGGCGGGGCCGTCCTCGCCGGCGTCGTCGCCCCAGTCCTTCGCCGAGTTCAGCAGCGACTCGACGATGCCCAGCACCGCGGTGCGGAAGAGCTGGTCGAACGACGAGACGCGGCGGCCCTCCGGCGGGTCGTTGCGCTCCATGCCGCGCGACAACTTCAGCAGTTGGAACGTCTCGCGCAACAGCCCCAACCGCGGCAGCCGCGACAGCAGCGACTCGATCACGTGCAGCGCCGTTTGCGCCCGGATCGCGGCGGTCGGGGTGCCGCCGTCGGTCGGCGGGCACACCAAGAGCGGCTCCTGGCGGAACAGCGTGACGAAGCCGGGCAGCAGCCGCCGGACGCCGCCGCGGTCGCCGGTGCCGATGGCGCGCTCGAGGCGCAGCGCCAGCGGCTCCCAGGCCGGAAGGGCGAGCTTGCCGCCGACCTGCCGGTCGAACTCGTCGCCGGTCGCCAACTCGGGCTGCCGCGACGTGAGGGCGGCCAGCGACCGCGCCGCGGCGGCCGTCTCGACGGCGGTCTGCACCGTCAGTTCGAGCAGGCTGCCCTTGACCGCGCGGCGGCGGTCGAACTCCATGACGCCCTCGACGCCCGTCGTCGCCTCCGGCACCGGCACGTCGTGCAGCGACCGCGCCAGGCTGGTGAGCGACACGAGGTTGCCGCGGGCCTTGCGCAGCCAGTCGCCGATCGCGGCCATCGCGGCGCTGTTGGTGCGGTCCCACAGGTCCGGTTGCGCCGCGGTCCGCCACAGCCGCGCGACGCCGGCCAGGAAGCGCAACTGCTCCTCGGCGACCTCCGCCTCGCCGTCGAGGACGAAGTCGCCTGACATCGACGGGCCGCCGCCGTCGGCGACTTCGTCCTCCTCGCCGTCGTCGGCCGAGTCCTTGAAGCTGACGCCCTCGTAGGCCGACGCGTAGGGGCTTTCGCCTTCCTCCTCGTCGTCCTCGTCCTCGTCGTCCTCCTCATCGTCGCCGCCCTCCTCGTCGTCGAGGTCGCTGTCCTCGTCGAAGTCGTCGAGGCCGTCGCCGAAGGGGATGATGTCGCCGTCGAGGCCGAAGAGCGTCGGCACGCTCCAGCGGCTCTCGGCGTTCGCCTCGAGCAGCTCGAAAAATCGCATCACCAGCGGGGCGCGCTCGGCGGCGGGCAGCGCGTCGGCGGTCACGACATTTTGCAGCCAGCGGAAGGTCAGCCGGAAGAACGACGCCGACGGGTCTTGCAGCGGCACCGTGTCGGCCTCGCTGAGCCACGTCACCAAGAGCGCGAGTGAGGCGCGGAAGTCGCCGTGCGTGAGCAGGGCGTCGATGACCTGGGCGAACGCGGCCGGGGTGCGGAAGCCGTCGCGGTGCTTGCGCCAGAAGGCCGGGTCGCTCGCGCCGCCGGTGCGCCACAGCGCGGTCGAGCGGGCGACGTGCTCGGCGGCGTCGGTGCGCTCCTGGCCCTGGACGCGCGGCATGTCCGACACCGCACTCGTGGCGTAGCGGTCCCACCACTCGGCGAGCTTCTTCATGCCGTCGCGCAGGGCGTCCTCGGCGGCGCGGTCCGGCCCCGTCGCGGCGACTGAGAGCGCCTGGGCGTACAGCTCGAACTGCCGGCCGACGGTGAGGATCAGTTCCTCGGCGCGGGGGTCGCGCACGGTGTCGTCGCGGCCGGGGAAGATCGGGAACAGCCCCTGGAAGCCGAGGATGTTCCACGGGTCGATGAGCGCCCCGCAGTCGATGCCGCGGCGCAGCAAGTCCTCGGCCTCGGCGAGGGCCTTGGCGGCGTCGGCCGGCCGGGACTTCTCGGCGGCGAACTGGGCGTCGGTCTGGCGCAGCCGCACTTCGGTGCCGAAGCGGGTGGCGGGGGCCGGAATCTTGGCCGCGCGTTGCCGGGCCGCCTCGGGGTAGCCCATCGACGCGAACAGGAGTGCTAACCGGCGCTCTTGCAGGTGCAGGGCGCGTTCGCCGGCGATGGCCTGGTTGAGGAACTGTCGCACCGTGGCGAACGGCTGGCGGTAGCGCACGGCCTCGGCGCGCAGCCGGTCGGCGTGCGCCCCGCTGACGCGCTCGAGCAGCTGCTTGTAGAAGTCGTCGCGGTAGCGGGCGATGCGCTGCACCAGCGCCGTTAGCGTCACCGTCGAGTCGTGGTGGTTCGGCCCGGAGCCGCTCACCCCCGCGCCCATCAGGATCGTGCCGCAGAGTGCCGCAGCCGCCTCGAAGACGCGCTCGGGGTCGGGGCTGCGCAGACCGGTCGTGTGCGGCCACTTGTCGCCGTGGACCCAGCGGAGCAGGGCGTCGAGGGTCGATTGCCGGAGCACGAAGCGGCCGTAGAAGCCGCGGCCGTCGATGCGGTGCGGGTCCCACTCGCCGAAGAGCACACTCGGCCGCTTGTTGACGGGGTGGAAGTGGTCGATCGCCCGCGGGTCGAGGGCGATTTCTTCGAGCCGCGTCAGGTCGAACGAGGCGTCGTCGAGCAGGCCAGAATTCGTCTGTTCTAGCAGTTCGAGCGCCGGCCGGATGACCTCGGCGTACTGCCCCGGCGCGGCCCCCACGCCCTTGAAGTAGAGCGGCACGGGGCAGACTTGCTCGTGGGCGTAGAACTGCGTCTGCGGCCGCGTTTCGAGCAGCGCCATCGGCCGGTAGCCGACGAAGTCGTCGAGCCGGCGCAGGAGCTTCTCGGCCGGCTGCCCGCGCCCGGCCAACACCGCCTCGCAGCACTTCGCCAGGAAGAAGGCGTTGAACAGCCGGCCGTCGGGCTGGTGGCTCAGCAGGTCGGCGTGGTGGGCGCGGTACGCGGCCGGCAGGGTGACGAAGGCGGTGTCGAGTGCGGCCTTGGCCTGCGTCAGGTCGCGGAACGCCGCGCTGCCGGCGGCCTCGAGTTCGGCGGCGCGGTGCGCGAGCCAGCGGTACGCGGCCTCGTGCGGGGCCGGGGCGTCGGCGTCCAGGAGCGCGGCGAACAGCTCGGCGACGCCCTTGCGGAACTTGGCGTCCGCGCGGCCGTCGGAGAAGTTGAGGTAACCGAGTAAGGCCGACCCGTCGAGGCGGCGGGTCAACTCGGCGAACGGGAGTTCCGGACCCAGCGGCATCAGTGCCTCCGACTCGTGAGCGGTGCCTTCGACTTCGCGGGTTGCGGGGTGCGGGGGCGACTCTAGAACAGCCCGGCCCCCGCACCCCGAGACGGACGCGATGCCCGAGCCTATCTTATGCCCCCGGCTCGCCGTCCTGGTGAGCGGCGGCGGCACGACCCTGCAAAATCTCCTCGACCGCGTCGCCGCCGGTACGTTCGACGCGCGAATCGTCGGCGTCGTCGCCAGCAAGCCCGACGCCTTCGCGCTCGAACGCGCGCGGGCCGCCGGCGTCCCGACGCGGGTGGTCGCGCCGTCGCCGCGGGCCGACTTCTCCGCGCGCGTCTTCGACGCCGTGCGCGAGTGGAAAGTCGATTACGTGCTGCTCGCCGGCTGGCTGCAACTGTTGGCAGTCCCCGACGACTTCCGCCTGCGGGTGCTGAACATCCACCCGTCGCTGCTGCCGGCGTTCGGCGGCCGGGGGATGTACGGTCGCCACGTCCACGAGGCGGTGCTGGCGGCCGGCGTGCGGGTGAGCGGCTGCACGGTCCACTTCGTCGATGACACCTACGACACCGGCCCGATCGTCGAGCAGAGCGCGGTGAACATCGCCGACTGCATTACGCCGGAGGCGGTGGCGCGGGCGGTGTTCGCCGCGGAGTGCGAGGCGTACCCGGCGGCGCTGCGGCGCGTCGCCGCGGGGAGGTGGCGGGTTGTGGGGCGGCGGGTGGTCCCCGGCGAGCCGTCTGAGTGAGCGGAGAGAAGCCCCCCCTCACGCGGACGGCTCGCCCGCAGCGCCCGCCCGGTCGTACCGCGTACTCGCCAGGTCGTCGGGGTCGAGCGACGCGGCGGCGGTCGTCGCGCCGCGCATCGCGATGGCGAAGACCGTCGGCAGGATCGCCAGGGTCGCCAGCGTCGAGAGCACCACGCCGCCCAGGACGGCGCGGCCCAGCGGCGCGGACTGGTCGCCGCCCTCGCCGAGGCCCAGCGCCATCGGCACCATGCCGGCCGCCATCGCGCAACTCGTCATCAGGATCGGCCGCAGGCGACTCACGCCGCCGTCGAGGGCCGCGCGGGCGGCGTCGCCGTGCGCCAGGCGGCTACGCTCGGCGAACGTCACCAGCAAAATCGCGTTCGCCACCGCGACGCCGACGGCCATGATCGCGCCCATGAACGACTGCAAATTCAGCGTTGTCCCCGTCAACGCTAACGCCACGGCCACGCCGCACAGCGTCGCCGGGACGGCCGCCACCGACACCGCCGCGAGCCGGAACGACTGGAAGTAGGCCGTCAACATTAGCGCCACGGCCACGACCGCCATGACCAGGCCGACGCTCAGGTTGGCGAAAATGCCGTCGAGCGTCTCGACTTGGCCGCGCACATCGACCGTGACGCCCCGCGGCGGGTCGCCGGCCTCGCGCAACGCGGCGCGCACCTCGCGGCCGACCTTGCCCAGGTCGGCGGTCGCGGTGTTGGCGGTCAGGCTCACGACGCGGCGCATGTTGTAGCGGTCCACCTCGCCGGGGGCCGTCGTCTCGCGCACCGTCGCCACGTCGCGCAGCAGCACCGCGCCGGCGTTGGCCCCGCCGGAGGTCTCGGGGGCGAAGCCGTTGCCGTCGGACGGGGCCGCTCCGGCGTGCCCGCCGCGGATGGGGATCAGGCCCAACTCCGTCGCGGCCGACATCCGCGGCGGCGGCACTTGCACCTGCACGATGTAGCCCTGGCCGCTCGCCGGGTCGCGCCAGTAGATCGGGTTCATGTAGCGGCTCGACGCCGTCGCCGGGATGATGGCCGTGCCGACGGCCTTCGCGCTCAGCCCCATCGTCGCCGCCTTCTCGCGGTCGATCGTGACATCGACGACGGGGTAGTCTTGCGCCTGCGTCATCTGCAAGTCGCGTAGGCTCGGCACCGCCCGCAGCCTCTCGAACACCTTCCTGGCGTGGGCCAGATTATCGACCATCTTGGGGCCGGTGACCTGCACCTCGATCGGCGCGGGGGCACCGAAGCTCATCACCTCGCTGATCAAGTCGCCGGGTTCGAGTGACAGTCGCAACCCCGCGGCGCGGCCGGCCAACTCCGCCTCGGGCACGCCCTCCTCCCGCCAGCGGGTCGTCAGCCAGTCGCGCAGTTCAGTACCGAGAACGTCGCGCAGTTTGGCCTTGAGCGTGGGGACATCGACCCCCGCACTCGGGTCGAGGGCGACTTTGAGAATCGCCTCCTCGGGGCCGCTGGTCCACTGGTGGACGGCCTGGATGGGGTAGTTGGTCGGGAACATGCCGACGTAGCCGACCGTCGCCTTGACCGCGTTCGGCCCCGCCTCGCGCTGGACGATCGCGGTGGCGAGCCGGGCGAGTTCCTCGGTGCGCTCGACGCGGGTGCCGGTCGGGGCGCGCAACCGCAGCGTAAACATGCCCTGGTCCGACGGCGGGAAGATCGCCGTGCCGATCACCTTCGTCGCCGCAAACAGCAGCAGCGCGCAGCCGGCGAAGTAGGCCGGGGCGACCAGCCAGCGGGCCCTCACGACGCGGGCGAGCGTGCGCTGGTACTGGCGCTGGACGCGGCCGAACACCCCGGCGTGGTGCGCGTCGTCTTCGAGCTTGTGGCCCGCCAGCGGCTTCAGCAGCTTCACGCAGACGATCGGCACGAACGTACTCGACAGGAGGTACGACGCGACCATCGAGAAGCCGACGGCCAGTGAGAGCGGCACGAAGAGTTCGCGGGCCGCCCCCTCCATGAAGAACGCGGGGATGAACACCGCCAGGATGCACAGCATCGCCAGCAGCCGGGGCACGGCCGTCTCGGCGTTGCCGCGCCGCACGGCGCGGGCGAGGCTGTCCGTGTGCGCCATCTGCGAGTGGATGTTCTCGACCTCGACGGTCGCCTCGTCCACGAGGATGCCGACCGCCAGGGCCAGCCCCCCGAGCGACATCAGGTTGATCGTGACCCCCGTCACCCAGAGTGCGAGAACCGCCGCCAACAGCGCCAGGGGGATGTTCAGCACGACGACCACGACCGAGCGCCAGTCGCGCAGGAACACGAAGACCATCAGGCCGGTCAGGGCCGCGCCGATCAGCCCCTCGAGGCCGACGCCGCGCATGGCGTTCTTGACGATCGGCGACTGGTCGAGCGTGAACTCGATCGTCAAGTCCGGGGCCGCGGCCCTCATGCCCGGCAACGCCTTCTGCAACTCGTTCACCACCGCCACCGTCGAGGCGTCGGACTTCTTCATCACGAGGATGTACACGGAGCGTTGGCCGTTCACGAGCGAGTAGCCGGCCGTAATGTCCGAGGCGTCGTCGATGGTCGCCACGTCGCGCAGGAACACCGGCTGCTCGCCGAACTTGACGGGGATGCGGCCCAACTCCTCGCGCGGGTTGGCCCCGACCATCGCGTTGGTGTTGACCAAGAAGTTGCGGTCGCCGAGCCGCAAATTCCCCGACGGGATCACGCTGTTGCCTTGCGTGACGACCTCGGTGACGTGGTCGAGCGTGACTTTCTGCGCCCGCACCTTCTCGGGGTCGATGCTCACCACGATGGCGCGCTGGTTGCCGCCGAACGCCGGGGGGCTGGTGACGCCGGGGATGCTGGCGAACATGGGGCGAATTTTGAGGCTCGCCTGGTCCTGCACGTCCTTGATGGCCAGCTTGTCGCTGCTCAGGATCAGGTAGCCGACCGACGCGCTGCCGGCGTCGAGGCGGGTCACGAACGGCGGCACGGTGCCCGGCGGCATCATGAAGCGGGCGCGGTTGACCGACGCGACCGTCTCGGCCATCGCCTGCGCCATATCGGTGCCGGGGTGGAAGGAAAGTTTGATGAGCGCCATGCTCTGGATGTTTTTACTCTCGACGTGGTGGATGCCGTTGACGTACAGGAAGTGGAATTCGTAATACGTCGTCAGTAACCCCTCCATCTGTTGCGGACTCATGCCGCCGTAGGGTTGGCAAACGTAGATCACCGGCTGGTTCAGGTTGGGGAAAATGTCAACCTTGGCCCGGTACAGCGCCAGGCCGGAGCCGATCAACACGGCCGCGACGCCGACGAGGACGGTGAGCGGGCGACGCAGCGCGAAGACGATGGGGTTCATGGGGCAATTTTAGCCGCCCGAGGGCGCGGGCCGAAGAAGATTCCGCGGGGGTTAGTCTTTGACGCGCTTTCGCCGCCGGCGGTATCATCGGGGTTTCCACTCGCCCCGGACGTGCCGCCATGCGCTACTGCCTGATGTTTGCCGCCGTCGCCCTGGCCGCGCCGCCCGGCCGCGCCGACGAGCCGACGTTCAACGACCGGCCGCTCTCGGACTGGCTGACGATGCTCAAGGAAGACCCGACGCCGCGCAAGCGTCGGGGGGCCGTCGTGGCGCTCGGGGAGATCGCTGCGGCCAACAAGTCGGAGTTCGTCACCGCCATCACGGCCGTCGGGCGGGCACTCCAAAATGACGCCTCGCCCCTCGTCCGGCAACAGGCGGCGGCGGTCATCGGCCAGCAGAGAGTCGATGACGCCGCGGTCGTGCTGAGCGACCTGACGACGGCGGTGCGCGTCGAGAAAGAAGCAAGTGTCCGCAGGGAGGTGGCTGTCACCCTGGGGCGGTTCGGCAAGCTGGCGAAGCAAGCCGTCCCGGCCCTCACTGACGCCCTCGGCGACAAGGACGACGGCGTGAAAGCCGCCGCTGCCGAAGCCCTCGGTCGCGTCGGACCCGAAGCTCGCACGGCCGTCCCGGAATTGCTCAAGCTCGCGAAAGCTGCCGACAAGCCGCTGCGACTGGCCGTGACGTTCGCTTTGGGACGCACCGACGCCGACGACAAGTTGCCGGTCGCCGTGGCCCTCGTCGAGACGCTCAAGACGGCAGGCGAAGTCGAACTGCGCCGCGAAACGATCACCTCGTTGGGCCTACTCGGTGAGTCGCAAGGCGGTGTGCTGGCGACCCTTGCGACGCAACTCGCCGACCCGGACGCCGAACACCGCGTCCTGACCGTCGAGGCCCTCGGCAAACTCGGCCCGGCCGTGCGCGGTGTCGAAGCGGAGTTACTGACGCTGTTCCGTGCCGACCCCGACAAGGGGGTGCGGCGGGTGAGTATTCGCGCCCTGTGTAAGGCGTTGGCAACGGAAGCCAGTCGGCTCATCCCCGCCCTCACCGAGCGATTGCAGGCTGACCCGGAGTTTGAGGTTCGCGTCGCAATCGCCCAGGAACTCGGGGGCCTCGGAGAGAATGGCAAGGCCGCGATTCCGTTTTTAAGGGCGGCACAGCGTGACCCGCAAATCCGGGTCCGCGAGGCCGCCGCCGCCGCACTGAAACAGATCGAGAGGGCAGGGCTTAAACCGACAACCGAACCCGTGAAGCCGTAAGGACTTGGAGTCGATTTCAGGTGACATCTCATGACGCCTTCACAAGGACTTTTTATCGATAGGCCCGACACGGTACGGTCACGGACTTGAGGCAGAAGTGGTAAAAATCGGTTGACTTCGCCCAGGGGTGTTCTAAATATGCTGCAACAGCAACGAATTCAGGCGGTATCAAACTTGATAGCCCTTCCTGTTCGCTGCGACCGGAAGTTCGGGGAACCGCTTATGTCAACTCCTGGCAGCCTCTCGGCCGGACTGGCGTACCTCCCGAACTGGCTCACCGACTGCTCCAACGCCGCCGCCCTCGACGCTCTCGTGTGCGGCTGGGTGCAGGCCTCGAACTACCACGCCGCCGGCATTGACTGGTCAGACGCCGCCGACGCCCCGCACGACCTGGTCGCCACGGCCGACCGCGTTGAGCGTACCCCTGGCGTTGCCGCGACTTCCGCAACCAATCTCGCCAAGACCCCACGACCGGTCGGTGTCGAACGGCTCGCGACGGCGCTCGCGCCGTCGCACCGCAGGCCGGGGGTTCTGTGGGCCGAGCGGGCCAGTTCCGAGCCGTGGACCGACGACGACCGCAACTACCTGCAACTGTCCGCCCGCCTCATCGAGCGTTCGCCGGCCCTTGCCGTCATTCTCGGGCCGACGGTCGATCCCGAACGCCTGAGCCAACGGCTCGCCGACGCGGCCGTGATCGCCGGACGCATGGCCCACGAGTTCGACAACATCCTGACCGGGATCATCGGCTTCTCGGACCTGTCGCTGCCCCTGCTTCCGGCCGGGTCGCAGGCGGCGAAGTACAGTGGCGAAATCTCGAAGGTCGGGCAGCGCGGAATCCTGTTCACGCAGCAACTGCACGAGTTGAGCCGCAGCGGTTACGCGAAGCCGCAACCCGGCTCCGTGCCGGTCGCCCTGGCGACGCAGGCGACCCGGCTGGCGGCGGCGGCCCCCGCGGTGGAGTTGGCCAGCGACCTCGCCGGCGACCTCGTCGGCGTCGCGATGGAGGCCGGGCCGCTGGGCATGGTCCTGGGGCACCTGCTCGCCAACGCGGCCGAGGCGATGCCGGCCGGCGGCCGCATCCACGTCACGGCCGACATGGTCGAACTCTCCGCGGCCGACGCCGGCAGCCACCTGGGCACCGCGCGGCCCGGCCGGCACGTGCGGCTGACGGTGCGCGACGCCGGCAGCGGCATCAAGCCAGACGTGCGGGCCAAGTTGTTCCACGAGCCGTTCTTCACCACGAAGGTGCGCCACCGCGGCCTCGGGCTGGCGGTCATCTACCGCAGCCTGTGCGCCCACCGCGGCGGCATCCGCATCGAGCCCAGCCCCGCGGCCGGGCTTGGGGCCGACGCCGGCACGACGGTCCGCGTCGTGCTGCCGCCGGCCGCGTCCCGAGTCTCCCCGGTCGCCCCCCGCACGCCCCTGAACCCCACCGTTAACGGAAAGTGACCGCCATGTCGCTCGACCTCGAAGACCGCCTGCGAACCGCGCCGACGCAGACCCCGCGACCCACCCGCGCCCCGGCCGCACTCGGCGAGTTGCGCAGTAGCGGCGAGATCCGCCTACTCATCCTCGACGACGACGCCGCGACGTGCGCCGTGATGCAGGCCGCGCTGTCGAACCGCGACTTCACGATCGACGCCGTGTCCGACCCGGCGCTCGTCGAGAGTGCCCTGAGCCGCCGGCCGTACTACCACCTGATCATCATGGACTACGTGCTGCCGGGCCTCGACCCGGACCAGGTCTTCGGCTGGGTCCGCGACCACCAGCCCGACGCCAACGTCGTCGTCGTCACCGGCTACCCGTCGGTCGATAGCGCTTTGAGCTGCCTGCGGGCGCGGACCTACGACTACCTGACGAAGCCGTTCCAGGTCGATCACCTGCGCGAGATCGTCATCCGCTGCCTGGAGGGCAAGGGCCTCTTACGGATGACGGAGGAGGCGTTGCGCGAGAGCCTCGGCTCGGCGATCCGGGAGCGCCGCAAGGCGTTGAACTTCACGCTCTCGAAGATGAGCGAGATGACCAACGTGTCGCTGGGCTACCTGTCGCAGATCGAACTCGGCAAGAACTCGGCGAGTATCGAGACCCTGTACCGAATCTGCCTCGCCCTGGGCATCAAGATGAGCGAACTCTTCACCGCCGTGCAACGGCAGTAAAACCAAGAGTTTAGCCGCAGAGACGCAAAGGTCGCGGAGAGAACCAAAACACAAGATTTTGTTTCGGTTCTCTCCGCGACCTTTGCGTCTCTGCGGCTAAAACTGGTTTGTTGACTACCGCATCACCAGCGCCTTCGGCCCGCGTTCGAGCACATCGCCGACTTTCACCGCGACCGTCGTGCCCTTCGCCAGTAGCAGTTGCACCAACCGGTCGGCCTTCGCCGCGGGCACGCTCAGCAGCAGGCCGCCGGAGGTCTGCGCGTCGTAGGCGTACTCCAACAGCGCGTCGTCGATGCCGGGCGTGTAGTGCGTCTCGGCCTCGGTGTACTGGCGGTTGGTCTTGCTCGCGCGGGTGCGGAACTTCACCAGGTCGAGTTCCGTCAGCCCAGGGAACACCGGCAGACTCGCCAGGTCGAAAGCGATCGTGACGTTGCTGCCGGCGGCGACCTCGTAGCCGTGGCCGGCGAGTCCGAAGCCGGTCACGTCGGTCGCCGCGCTGACGCCGACTTCGAGCATCGCTTCGCAAGCCGCGCGGTTGAGCGCCATCATGCTCTCGCAGGCGGCGCGGTACAGCGCCGGCGGGCAAGTCGCCTTCTTCGCCGCCGTCGTGACGAACCCCGTGCCCAGCGGCTTCGTCAGGATCAGCACGTCGCCCGGCTTGGCCCCGGCGTTGGTCACGACTTTCTTGGGGTGGACCGTGCCGGTGACCGCGAGGCCGAATTTGATCTCGGCGTCGCGCACGGTGTGGCCGCCCAGGATCACGACCCCGGCCGCCGTGCAGCGCTCTGCCCCGCCGGCCATGATCTTGCCGAGCCACTCCGGGCCGATCAGGTCGTCGGGGTACGTCACGATGTTCATCGCCGTGAGCGGCGTCCCGCCCATCGCGTACACGTCGCTGATGGCGTTGGCCGCAGCGACCTGGCCGTAAATGTACGGGTCGTCGAAGATCGGCGGGAAGAAGTCCACCGTCTGGACGATGGCGATCTCGTCGGTGAGCTGGAAGACTCCCGCGTCGTCGTGAGTCTCGGTGCCGACGAGCAGCCGCGGGTCGGTGTTCTTGGGAAGGTAACTGAGCACCTCGCCGATGCCCGTCGGCGGCAGCTTGGCGGCGCACCCCGCGCACGAGGCGTAGTCGGTGAGGCGCGTCTTGGCGGGGGCGGTCATGGGCGTCCTGACGATCCGAGTGGGGGCCGGCTAACTTCCGGCGGGTGCTCCGGACGCCGTCGGGGCAATCCCGCTTCCGCCGTGCCCACATCATACCGAAACGGGACCGTGGGGCGTCCCGGCCGATCACGACGCTGCCGATCGGGTCCGGTCGCTTGGCGAACTCCCGGCTCGATGGCTCAATGCGAACTGTTGCCTGACACTCAGTTGCCGTAGGCCGCTTTCAGCGCGTCGGCGGCGAACTTGACGGCCTCCTTCGACTTGTCCACGACCGCGCCCATGCCGAAGAACTCGTGCGCCACGCCGGGGAACGTCTTCTGCGTCACCGTCACGCCGGCTGCTTTCAGCTTCGCGGCGTACATCACCCCGTCGTCGAGCAGCGGGTCGATCTCGGCGTTGAGGATCGTCGTCGGCGGCAGCTTCGCCAGGCTCACCGCCTGCATCGGGAAGGCGACCGGGTTCGTCGCCGCGTTCGCCTGGCTGCCGACGTAGTGCGCGAAGAACCACTTCATCATCGGCTTGTTCAGCGGCTTCGCGTCGGCGTTCTTCAGGTACGACGGCGTGTCGAGGTCGTTGTTCGTCACCGGGTAAACGAGCACCTGGGCCAGCGGCAGTTGCAACCCCTTGTCGCGGGCGCGGATCGTCGTGACCGTGGCGAGGTTGCCGCCGGCGCTCTCCCCGGCGACCGCGACCTTCTTGGGGTCGCCGTTCATCGCCGCGGCGTTTTTGAGGACGTACTGGTAGCCGGCGAAGGCGTCGTCGGCCGCGGCCGGGAACGGGAACTCCGGCGCGTGCCGGTACTCCAGCGACACGACGATGCAGCCGGCGGCGTTGCACAAGGCACGGCACGACGAGTCGTAGGTGTCGAGGTCAGCAATCACCCAGCCGCCGCCGTGCCAGTACGCCAGCACCGGGAACGGGCCGTCGCCCTTGGGCGTGTAGACGCGCGCCGGCTGGTTGCCGGCCGCGGCGGGGTAGGTGGTGTCCTTCACGGAGCCGACCGGCTCGGGCGTCGCCTCCTTGCCCTGTTTCTTCAGGAGCGCCTTGACGGCGTCCGCCGGCGACGGCTGCTTCCGCGCCTCCTGCGGCGTACACTCGGGGATAGGCTTGCCGTTGAGCGCGGCGAGCTGGTCGAGGACGGCTTGCATCTGCGCGTCGGGCTTACCGGTCATCGCCTTGTCGTCGGCGACGCCGGTCAGGCCCGCGACGAGGGTCAGGCCGGCGGCGAGCGCCAGGCGGGTCAATGTGGTTCGGGTCACGGTGGAATCCTTGGGGTTCGGGGTCAGGGGGTGAGGACGACCTTGATACAGCCGTCTTTTTTGTCGCGGAAGTCCTTGTAGAGCTGCGGGGCGTCGGCGAGCTTGGCGCGGTGCGTGATGACCCCCGACGGGTCGATCTCGCCCTTCACGATGCGGTCCATCAGCGGCTTCAAGTAGCGGTGGACGTGGGTCTGGCCCATCTTCATGGTCAGCCCCTTGTTCATCGCCGCGCCCATCGGCAGGTGGTCGAGCAGGCCGACGTAGACGCCGGGGATCGACACCGTCCCCGCCTTGCGGCAGGCGATGATCGCCTGGCGCAGCGCCGTCGGCTGGTCGGTGCCGAGGCCGACCGCCGCCTTGACGCGGTCGATGACCGCCCCGATGCTGTCGCCGCCGTGGGCCTCGGCCCCGACCGCGTCGATGCAGCGGTCCGGGCCGCGGCCCTTGGTCATCTCCTGGAGCGTGTCGTAGACGCCGACCTTCGAGAAGTCGAGCGTCTCCGCCTTGCCGTACTCCTGGGCCATCTTCAAGCGCTCCGGCACGCGGTCGATGGCGATGACGCGGCTGGCACCCAGCATCCAGGCGCTCTTGATGGCGAACTGGCCGACGGGGCCGCAGCCCCAGACCGCGACCGTGTCGCCCGGCTCGATGCCGCAGTTCTCCGCGGCCATGTAGCCGGTGGGGAAGATGTCGGTGAGGAACAGCACCTTCTCGTCGGGGATCCCGTCGGGCACCTTAAAACCGCCCACGTCGGCGAACGGCACGCGGACGTACTCGGCCTGGCCGCCGGAGAAGCCGCCGAGCATGTGCGAGTAGCCGAACATCCCCGAGGGCGAGTGGCCCATCGCCGCCGCGGCGACCTTGGCGTTCGGGTTCGAGTTGTCGCAGCACGAGTACAAGGTCTTGGAGCAGAAGAAGCAACTGCCGCACGCCATCGTGAACGGCACGAGGATGCGGTCGCCGACTTTCAGGTTCGTGATCGCCTTGCCGACCTCGGTGACGACGCCCATGAACTCGTGGCCGAGGATGTCGCCGGACTCCATCGTCGGCATGTAGCCGTCGAAGAGGTGCAGGTCGCTGCCGCAAATCGCCGTCGAGGTGACTTTGACGATCACGTCGCGGGGGTCTTGGATCTTGGGGTCGGCGACCTTGTCCACGCGGACATCGCCCTTGCCGTGCCAACACAATGCCTGCATCGAATCGCTCCAATAAAGGGTAAAGGACATTCGTCAACCGTGCGCCGGCGAGCCGGAAGCGTCAGCGCCCGGAGTTCTCCGC
>JAYTUC010000064.1:0-10054 GCA_043744775.1 Fimbriiglobus sp.
CTCGGCCGGCGACGGGGCCGGGGTGTTCAGGTGGTGGAAGATCATCTGCATGCGGTTGCGGCTCTCGAACGGCAACTTGCCGGTCAGGGCCTCGTAGAACGTCACGCCCAGCGAGTAGATGTCGGCGCGCGGATCGACGATGCTCGCGTCGCGGGCCTGCTCGGGGGCCAGGTACGCGGCCGTGCCGGCGACCTCGCTCGTGCCGGGGGTGCCGGCGGCCAGGTACGTCTTCGCCAGGCCGAAGTCGATCAGCTTCGCCACGCCGTTCGGGCCGATCAGCACGTTGTCCGGCTTGATGTCGCGGTGGACCAGGCCCGCGCGCCAGACCGCCCCGAGGCCATCGACGACCTGCGAGATCAGGTAGACGGCCCACTCGGCCGGCAGGGGGTTGCCGCGGATCAGCTCCCCCATCGTGCTGCCCTCGACGTACTCCGTCACCAGGAACGGCCAGCGCGGGTCGAAGCCGAAGTCGATGAAGCGGACCACGCGCGGGTGCTTGACGCGGGCCAGCGACGCCGCCTCGGTGCGCATCTGCTTCATCGCCGCGGCGCGGTCGTGGACGTTGGCCCAGTTGATGATCTTCAAGGCGACCGGGCAGCCGTGCTGCTGGTCCCAGCCACGGAAGACGAAGCACGACACGCCCGCGCCGAGACGCTCGTGGAGGACGTACTGCCCCGTCGTGTCGCCGACCTCGGGGTTGACGGGGTCGGCGGGGGTCTGGTTGTCGTCGTGGGCCTGCGAGTCGAATTCGTCGGGCAGTCGCCGCGTCGGCTGGCCGAAGAACGCCGTCCCGCGGCCCTTGTCCTGGTCGCGGATCGTGTCGGCCACGTCGTCGGCGTCCGTAAACGACGCCTCGGGGTACGCACCTTCCGCCGCACCCTCGAACTGGTCGGGCGGCGAGTCGTCGTGGTGCGGCAGCGGCGTGTTGGGCATGGTGTCGCGGGGTTGGCGTCGGGTGGCGGGCGTCGGGGGCCGGCACCCTACGTTAGCACACGCCGTAGAAGCGTGCGAGCTTTTCCCGCAGGTAGCCGACGAACTCCCCGGCGTCGAGCGCGTGGCCGGTCGCCCGCTCGCACAGCTCCGCGGCGCGGTAGCGGCGGCCGTGGGCGTGGACGTTGGCCGTCAGCCAGAGCTTCAGCGGCGCGAAGTCGGCCCGGCGGATGCCCTCACGCAAATCCGGGATCGCCTTCTGGGCCGCGTTCATCAGCTGCGCGGCGTACAGGTTGCCCAGCGTGTAGGTCGGGAAGTAGCCGAAGCCGCCGAAGCTCCAGTGGATGTCTTGCAAGCAGCCCTCGCGGTCCGACGGCACGGTCAGCCCGAAGAGCGCGGCGAAGCGGTCGGCCCACGCGCCGGGCAGGTCGGCGACGGCCAGGTCGCCGGAGATCAGCCCCCGCTCGAGTTCGAGCCGCAAGGCGATATGCAGGTTGTACGTCGCCTCGTCGGCCTCGACGCGGATCAGCGACGGCTTGACCTCGCTGACCGCGAACAGGAAGTCGTCGGGCGTCACGCCGTCCAAAGTACCGGGGAAGGCCTGCGTGAGCCGGGGGAAGAAGCCGTGCCAGAAGTCCGCCGACCGGCCGACCTGGTTCTCCCAGAGCCGCGACTGCGACTCGTGAATCCCCAGCGAGCAGTAGCCGCCCGCCGGCTGGCCGAAGCGGTCGGCCGGCAGGTTCTGCTCGTAGAGGCCGTGGCCCGCCTCGTGCAAGACGCCGAAGAACGCCTCGTTGAAGAACTTGGGGTTGTAGCGCGTCGTGAGCCGGCAGTCGCCCGGCCCGACGTTACTGCAGAAGGGGTGCGCCGCAACGTCGAGCCGCCCCCGCGCGAAGTCGAAGCCGACGGCGGCGGCGGCCGACTCGGCGAACCAGCGCTGGCGGTCGATGGGGTAGTCGCGCTCCAGGACGCCCGGCTTCGGCTTGCGGCCGCTGGCCATCGCCGCGGCGATCATCGGCACCAGCGCCTTCGTCAAGTCGGCGAACAGCCCCGCGACGCCGACGGCCGTGGCCCCCGGCTCGTACTCGTCGAGCAGCGCGTCGTAAGCCTCTGATTGGAACCCGACGGCCGTCGCCTCCTCGCGTTTGAGTTTCACGATGCGTTCGAGGTGCGGCTGGAAGCCGGCGAAGTCGTCGTCGTGCCGCGCGGCGGTCCACGCCTCGTGCGCGTCGGAGGTCGCCTTCGCCAGCTCCTCGACGAGTCGCCGCGGCAGCTTGACGGCGCGGTCGTAGCTGTGCCGCAGCTCGCGCACGTTGGCGGCCGCCAGGTCGTCGGCGAGTTCGGGCAGCCCCGCCTCGCACGCGGTCAGGGCCTCGCCGAGCCGCGGGTCGGTGGCGCGCTCGTGGGCCATCGTGGCGAGCAGCGCAAGCTGGTCGCCGCGGAAGCTCGCCCCGCCGTGCGGCAGGTACGTCTGCTGGTCCCAGCCCAGCACCGCCGCGCACGAAGTCAGCACGGCGTGCTCCTTGGTGCGGCGCAACAGTTCGGCGTAGGCGTTCGTGGGTGTCATGGGGGCCATGATAGGCGAGCCGTCCGCGTCAGCGGGGGGTTTCCGGACGCACGCAGGTCGAGAAACCCCCCGCTGACGCGGGCGGCTCGCCTCCAACCCCGCGTCGAATCGCTTCGCCCGCCGATTTAGCGTTGCGACATACGCTTACGATGCGGCATAATGCAGGCCCGCCCGAACCCCCTCCCCGGAGTCCGCGATGAACCCCACACGCCGCGAGGCGTTGCACGTCGGCGGGCTGGCGGCGCTCGGGCTGACGCTGCCGCAACTGCTCGCCACGCAGGCGGCCGCCGCGGGTTCGGCCAAGGCCAAGCGCTGTATCGTGCTGTTCCTGTTGGGCGGTCCGCCGCAGCACTCGACCTGGGACCCCAAGCCCGACGCCCCCGCCGAGGTCCGCGGCGAGTTCGGCCCCACCGAGACGAACGTCCCCGGCCTGCGGCTCTGCTCGCTCTTCCCGAAGCTCGCCCAACAGGCCGACAAGCTGTGCGTCTTGCGGGCGGTATCGACCGGCGACAACGCCCACTCGTCGAGCGGCTACGCCATGCTCACCGGGGTGCCGCACGCGCCGCTCAACGCCGAGGGCGTCAACCCCGGCCCGCCCAACGACTCGCCGACACTCGGGGCGCTCGTCCGCCGGCTGCGGGGCGACCGGGGCGGGCTGCCGGGGGCGGTGCGGCTGCCGATGCACATTTACAACACCGACAACTCGGTCTGGCCGGGCCAGGACGCGGGGTACTTGGGCCGTACCGCCGCGCCGTGGCTGTTCCGCTGCGACCCGGCGTCGCCAGCGTTCACCGTGCCCGAGTTCGCGCTGCCGGCCGACGTGCCGCCCGACCGCCTGGCCGCCCGCCGCGACCTGTTCCGCCGGCTCGACGGGAGTACCGCGGTGCCGCAAAGTCCGCACGCGGAGAAGGCGTTCGAGCTGCTCGGCTCGCCGGCCGCCCGCGCCGCGTTCGACCTGGCGAAGGAGACGCCCGCGGGCCGCGACCGTTACGGCCGCACGCCGTTCGGCCAGAGCTGTCTGCTAGCCCGGCGGCTGGCCGAGGCGGGCGTCGGGCTGGTGCAAGTCAACTGGTATCGCGCCGCCGACGAGCCGCCGGACGCCCCGTGCTGGGACACGCACGCCAAGGAGGCGGCCCGCCTCAAGACCGTCCTCGCCCCGACGGCCGACCAGGCCATCGCGGCGTTGCTCGACGACCTCGCAGAGCGCGGGATGTTGGCCGACACGCTGGTGATGTGCCTGTCGGAGTTCGGCCGCACGCCGAAGTTCAACGGCAACGGCGGCCGCGACCACTGGGGCCACGGCTTCAGCGTCGCGCTGGCCGGCGGCGGCGTGAAGGGCGGGCAAGTCTACGGGGCGTCGGACCGGCTGGGGGCCTACCCGCGCGACGGCCGGGTGACGCCGGCCGACTTGACCGCGACGGCGCTGCACTGCCTGGGCTTCGAGCCGGACGCCGAGGTCCGCGACGGCTTCAACCGCCCGACCCCCGCGAGCCGCGGCGAGGTGATCCGCGGGATTTTGTGACCGGCCCGGCTCGCCGGGGTCACTTCGCCAGATCGACGCAGATCATTTCCTTGTCGTTGCGGACGTACATCTTCTTGTCCGCGAACGCCGGCATGCACCAGACGACTTTGCGTCCGAACGCCGTACTGGTTTGCTCGATCAGCTTGGCGCGGTCGATCTCGGTGTAGCCCTCCTTGGTGATTTTGGCGATCACGAGGTCGCCCAGCTCGTTGAACATCCAGACGCGGTCGGCCTGCCGCACCAGGAAGGCCGTGCCGCTGCCGAACTTCTTGCCCTCGGTCAGCGGCCCGTCGCTCTCCCAGAGCCGCTTGCCGCTGGGGACCTCGACCGCGTACAGCTTGCCGTCGGAATCGACGCCGTAGATCACGCCGTCCTGCGCGTAGGGCTGGACGTTCACCGGCGAGAGGTAGTGCTTCAACTTGTTCAGCGCGACCACCTCGACGCCCGGCTTGTCGGCGGTGAGCTTCAGCATCAGGTTCTTGTTGTTGTAGCCGCCGATGAAGAGGTACTCGCCGACCTGGAGCGGCGTCATGATGAGCGAGCCGCTGTCGGCGGTGTAGGGCGTCGTCCAGAGGCGCTTGCCGGTCTCGGGGTCGAGCGCCTTGATGGCGGTCGGGCCGCACAGGATGAGTTGTCGCACGCCGGCCGCCTCGATGATCGTCGGCGGCGAGTAGCCTTGCTCCGGCGAGGTCTCGGCCTTCCAGAGTTCCTTGCCGGTCGCCTTGTCGATCGCGACGACGTGCGAGCCTTCGCCCCCGGCCAACGTGAGCAGCTTCTGGCCGTCGAGGACGAGGTGCGCCGCGTAGCCCCACAGGGCCGCCTTGGTGGCGTACTCCTTGCGGAGGTTGCGCTGCCACTGGATGTCTCCGGTGGCGGTGTCGCAGGCGAGTAGGTCGCCCTCCGCCCCCAGGAAGTAGACGAGCTTGCCGTCCACCAGCGGCGTGCAGCGCGGGCCAGTGGGGTACGAGATCGTGTAGCGCACGGGGTACTTGTGTTGCCAGACGCGCGCGCCCGTCTTCTGTTCGAGGGCGAACACCGTCTCCTCGCCGTCGGCCTCCTTGCGGTCGAAGTTGCCCTCGCCGAGCTTCGCGTCCGACTTGTACTCGCTACAGAAGACCATGCCGGCCGCGACCGCCGGCCCGGCGTAGCCGCCGGCGACAGGGGCGCGCCAGAGCACCTTCGGCCCGCCGGCGGGGAACTTGTCGAGCAGGCCGGTTTCGCGCCAGACGTTGTCGCGCTTCGGCCCCATCCACTGCGGCCAGTCGTCGGCGCGGGCCGCGGCCGGGGCAAGGAGCAGGGCCGCCAGGATGCGTAGGGTTGTGGACATCGGTGATCCTCCTGATACAAGTCGCCGGCGCGCGCCGGCGGGGCAGTTTGTTGTACGATACCCGCGATGCCAATCGACGGCCGACACCACCAGACCGGCGAACCGATCCGCGTGACCGTGGGCCTCGGCACGATCACCGCCGTCGAGCCGATCGCCGACCGCCCCGGCCTGCCGACGCTGGCCCCCGGCTTCTTCGACCCGCAAATCAACGGGGCGCTGGGCGTCAGCTTCAACGCGCCGACGCTGACCGAAGCCGGCGTGCGGGCGGTCGTGGCCGAGTGCCGTGGGCACGGTCTCGCCGCCTTTGCGCCGACGCTCGTGACCGGCCCGTTCGACGCCCTGCGCCACGGCTTCGCCACGCTCGCCGGCCTCGACGACCTCGCGGCGACGATCCCGGTCTTCCACCTCGAAGGCCCGTACATTTCCGCCGACGACGGGCCGCGTGGGGCGCACCCGCGCGAGCACGTCCGCCCGCCGGACGCCGACGAGTTCGACCGCTGGCAAGAGGCCGCCGGCGGGCGCATCCGGCTCGTCACGCTCGCGCCGGAGCTGCCCGGCGCGCTCGCGTTCATCGAACACCTGAGGCGGGGCAATGTCGTCGTCTCGATCGGCCACACCGCGGCGACGCCGGCCCAACTGCGCGACGCGGTTAGCGCCGGGGCGACCGCGAGTACGCACCTCGGCAACGGCTGCCACGCCACGATGCCGCGGCACGACAACGTCCTCTGGGAGCAGCTCGCCGACGACCGCCTGACGGCCGGCGTCATCCCCGACGGCGACCACCTGCCGGCGAGTGTGGTGAAGTGCGTCCTGCGGGTGAAGTCAGTCGCGCGAGTCTACGCGACGTGCGACGCGAGCAGCCTCGCCGGGTGCCCGCCGGGCCGCTACCCGACGTGGGGCGGCGAGTTCGAGGTGACGGCGGCGGGCAAAGTCGTCGTCCCCGGCACGCCGTACCTCGCCGGCTCCGGCCACTTCACCGACCACTGCTTCGAGCGACTGCTCAACGACTACGGCGTGAGTTTACCGGACGCGCTGGCGCTGACGACGCGCAACGCCCGCGTGTTGCTGGGGCTGCCGGTGCCCACACTCTCCGCCGGCCAGCCGGCGGCGCTGATCGCCGCCAGCGAAACTCCCGAAGGGTGGCGGGTGCGAGCGGTCACTTGGCCCTGAACGCGTACAGGCTCGACGCCGTGCGGACGAACAGCGTGTCGCCCGCAATTGCCGGGGTCGCCGCGATGCGCTCGCCGAGCTTGGCCCGGTGCTTCACGTCGGCGAAGTCGCCGGGCTTCAGCACCACGACGCTGCCGTCGAGGCCGAAGAGGTAGACGTGGCCGTTGGCGACGACCGGCGAGGCGTACACCCCTGTCAGCCCCACGCCCTCTTCGAGGAACACGTCCTTGCCGGTCTTCACGTCGTAAGCCGACAATTGCCCGCGCATGTTGACCACGTACATCTGGTCCCGGTACACCAGCGGCGACGGCACGTAGGGCATCCCCTTGGTGACGCGCCAGCGGACGTGGGTTGCGGTAATGTCGCCGGTGCCGCCGGGGGTGATCGCGACCGCGCAGTTCTTGCCGCCGGCCATCGCGCCCATCGCCGCGTCCCACTCGTCGCGCGTGATTTTGCCGTCCTTGTTGGTGTCGTTGGCGTCGAAGAAGCCCTTCAGGAACGTGTTCTCGCTCTCGGCCCGGTTGATCGCCCCGTCGCCGTCGGCGTCGGCCTTCAGGATGTCGTCGAAGGTCGGCATCTTCATCTCCGTCGCGCCGCCGGGGGACCAGCCGGCGAAGACGAGGTCGGTGCCCACAACAACCGGGGTCGTGCAAGTCACCGACGGCATGCCGCCGACCGTCCAGACTTCTTTGCCCGACTTCAAGTCGTAGGCGGTGAGCTTCTTGGCACCGGGGAACACGACCTGCGTGCCGCCGGGCGTCTCCCAGACCGCCGGCGTGGCGAACGACGTGATCGCCCCGGTCCGCGGCGTCTCCCAGGCGAGCAACCCGGTCTTGGCGTCGAGGGCCAGGATTTTCGATGGCCCCCCGGCCTTCGCCTGGTCGCGGCCCAGCACCACCAGGCCGCCGGCCAGCACCGGGGACGTGCCGGTGCCGAAGTCGCTGTCCGTCTTGACCGTCGGCAACTCGTATTTCCAGAGCAGTTCGCCGGCGGGGTCGTAGGCGAACAGGCCGCACGAGCCGAAGTAGCTCACGACGCGGGTTCCGTCGGTGGCGACGGTGGACGCGGCCGGGCTGCCCTCGGTCTTGTGGTACGCCTCGACCGCCTTGGCCGGGGCCTCGCGCCGCCACAGCTCCTTGCCGGTGGCGGCGTCGTAGGCGAGCGTGAACAGCTTGCCGCCCTCGAAGCCGGTGAGGAAGAGCTTGCCGCCCGCGACGACCGGCGACGAGAAGCCCGGCGGCGCAGCCACCTTCCACCCGACGTTCTTCGTCGGGCCGATCTCGACCGGCACCTTGGCGGCGTCGGCGACGCCGGCCCCGCCCGGCCCGCGGAACTGCGGCCACTCGGGTTCGGCCGCCGCGATCGGGGCGGCGGCGAGGAGCAAGAGGACGGACGTGAGTCTCATGCGTGATCTCCGAAGGGGTCAGGCGAGCGGCGTGGCGTCAGCCCGCTGTTTACCGCCTGGAATGGTGACGACTGCCCCGTGCGAGCGCCGAGTCTTCCGCACAGGTTGACACCCCTACGCCGGGCGGTAAACAGCGGGCTGACGCCACGCCGCTCGCCGGGGAGGGATCGTCTTGCCGGGGATCAGACGTGCAGCTTGCGGTACTTCAGCCGCGTCGGGATGTCGGCGGCGGCCCCCAGGCGGGCGCGGCGCTGCTCCTCGTAGACCTGGAAGTTCCCCTCGCACCAGACGACCTTGCTGTCGCCCTCGAAGGCCAGGATGTGCGTCGCGATGCGGTCCAAAAACCACCGGTCGTGGCTGATCACCACCGCGCAACCGCCGAAGTTGATCAGCGCCTCCTCGAGCGCCCGCAGGGTCTCGATGTCGAGGTCGTTGGTCGGCTCGTCGAGCAGGAGCAGGTTGCCGCCGCTGCGCAAGAGCTTCGCCAGGTGGATGCGGTTACGCTCGCCCCCGGAGCAGGTGCCGACGAGCTTCTGCTGGTCCGGGCCGCGGAAGTTGAACCGCGCCACGTAGGCCCGCGAGGCGACCTTGCGGTTGCCCAGCATGATGTAGTCGGTGCCGCCGGTCACCTCCTCGAAGATGCTCTTCTCCGGCGACAGCGCGTCGCGGTTCTGATCGACGTGGGCCGGCTTCACGGTCGGGCCGACGGTCAGCTTGCCGCCGTCGGGCGTCTCCTCGCCGACGATCATCTTGAAGAGCGTCGTCTTACCCGCGCCGTTCGGCCCGATGATGCCGACGATGCCGCCCTTGGGCAGGTTGAACGTCAAGTCGTCGTACAGCAGGTTCTCGCCGAACGACTTCGCCACCGTCTCCGCCCGCACGACCAGGTCGCCGAGCATCGGGCCGGGCGGAATCTGGATCGTCAGCGCGTCCTCCTTGTCGTCGACCTCCTGGGCCTGCAACTTGTCGATGTTGGCGAGGCGGGCCTTCGACTTCGACATGCGCGCCCGCGGGGCCATCCGCGCCCATTCGAGTTCACGCTCGAGTTCCTTGTGCCGCGACGACTCCTGCTTGTCTTCGAGCAGCAGCCGCTTGCGCTTCTGCTCGAGCCAGCCGGTGTAGTTGCCGGTCCAGGGGATGCCCCTGCCGTTGTGGAGTTCGAGAATCCACTTCGCGACGTTATCCAAAAAGTACCGGTCGTGCGTGACGCTGACCACGGCACCGGGGTACTTCGCGAGGTGCCGTTCGAGCCACTCGACCGACTCGGCGTCGAGGTGGTTGGTCGGCTCGTCGAGCAGCAGCAAGTCGGGCCGCTGCAACAACGCTTTGCACAGCGCCACACGCCGTCGCTCACCACCCGACAGGCGCTCGACGGGGGCGTCCGGCGGCGGCAGGCGCATCGCGTCCATTGCCAGCTCGAGTTGCCGGTCGAGGTTGTAAGCGTCCGCGGCGTCGATGGCCGCCTGCACGCGGTCCATCTCGTTCATCAGCTTGTCGAAGTCGGCCCCGTCGGCGCTCATCGCGTCGCCGATCTCCTCCTGGCGGCTCAGCAGTCGGCGGGTCTTGGCGACGGCCTCCTCGATGTTCTCGAGCACCGTCTTGCCGGGGGTCAGGTGCGGCTCCTGAGGGACGTAGCCGACGCTCGCGCCGCTCTGCACGGCCGCCTCGCCCATGAACTCCTTATCGACGCCGGCCATGATCTTGAGCAGGGTCGATTTGCCGGAGCCGTTGGTGCCCAGCACGCCGATCTTGGCCCCTGGGTAGAACGAGAGGTTCACGTCCTTGAGGATTTCGCGCTTGCCGTAGTGCTTCGTGAGGTTGCGCATCGTGAAGATGTAGTGCTCAGCCATCGCCGCCCTCGGGGTACGTACCGGTGTCGTGCGGGCTATTGTAGCGGCCCGCCGCCCGGCCGCGCCCGGCGCGGGCGACTCAGGCCAGGATGCGCCGCACGACGGTCCCGTGCACGTCCGTCAGGCGGAAGTCGCGGCCACTGTACCGGTACGTCAGCTTCTCGTGGTCGATGCCCATCAGGTGGAGCATCGTCGCGTGCAGGTCGTGGATGTGGACCTTCTTGTCCACCGCGGCGAAGCCGAACTCGTCCGTCGCGCCGTAGGTCATGCCGCCCTTGATGCC
>JAYTUC010000065.1:0-10013 GCA_043744775.1 Fimbriiglobus sp.
CCAGTGGGCCACGTCGATCCAGTGGACCATCAGGTCGGTGAAGATGCCGCCGCCGAAGTCCCAGAACCAGCGCCAGTTGCGGAAGCGGTACTCGTCGAATTCTTGCGACTTCGCGGTGCCCAAAAACGCCTTCCAATCGACGGACTTCGGGTCCACACCGAGCGGGAAGCGCTTGACGCGGTCGCTGTTGCGGTTCCAACTCATGCGCACCTTGAGCACCGTCCCGATGGCCCCGCCCTGGATCAACTCGCGGGCCTTGGCGACGTGCGGCATACTGCGCTGCTGCATCCCGACCTGTACGACCGCCTTCGATTTGGCCGCCGCGGCGACGAGACTCGCCCCCTCGGCGGCGTCGTGCGTCACCGGCTTCTCGACGTACACGTCTTTGCCGGCGGCGAGCGCGGCGAGTGTCATGGGGACGTGCTGGTGGTCCGGCGAACCGATCAGCACCGCGTCGATGCCCTTGTCGGCGAGCAGTTCGGCGTAGACCTTCGTCGTCGTCGCCTTGGGGGCGGCGAGCGGCACGGCCTGGGCGAGGGCGGCGTCCCAAACGTCGCACAGCGCGACGATCTTGACGCCAGGGATCGACGCGAGCGGCTTCATCAGGTGCCGCGCCCGGCCGCCGGTGCCGATGACGCCGACGCGCACGGCGTCGCCGGCGGCGAAGCCGCGGGCGCTGTCGCCGACGACGAGGGAGACCGCGGCGGTGCCGGCCCCGAGGAGGAAACTGCGGCGCTGCATGGGCGTGGCCCTACCGGGAGAGTTTGAGGACGCGGCCATTGTCGCTGTCGGCGACGTAGATGTCACCCGTTTTCGCGTGGACCGTCACGCCGTGCGGCCGCTTCAGCTCGACCTTCAGCGGCTCGGCGTCGAACTTCGCCCCCGCGGTGCCGCTGCCGATCACGAGCGTCATCGTCTCGACACCGGGGGTGTAGCGGCGGACCTGATGGTTCTCGGTGTCGGCGATCAGCACCGAATTGTCGCGGTCGATGGCGATAAACTTCGGCCCGTTCATCGCGGCCTGAAGCGCCGGCCCGCCGTCGCCGCTTTTGCCCGACTTGCCCGTGCCGGCGACGGCGCGGATGGTGCCGTCGGGGGCGACGCGGTACAGCCGGTGGCCGCCGCGTTCGAGGACGTAGACGTTGCCCTTCGCGTCAACCGCCACCGCCCGCGGGTCGGTCAGCGGCTGCTCGCCCGCCTTGGCCCCGTCCTTGGGCGTGCCCTTGGCCCCGGTCCCGGCGAAAGTCGTGATCGCCTTCGACTTCATGTCGATGACCCGGACGCGGCGGTTGCCGATGTCGGCGACGTACATCAGCGTCTGCTCAGCATTGAAGGCGATGTTGATCGCCTGGGTGAACTGCGCCGCCGTCGCCGGCCCGCCGTCGCCGGCGAAACCCGGCTTGCCGGTGCCGGCGAAGCGCGCGACGATCTTCGTCGCGGGGTCGAACGCCGAGATCGCGTGGTTGAAGGTGTCGGCGACGTACACCGTCCCGGCCCGGTCGATGGCGAGCGCGTGCAGGCCGTCGAACGTCGTCCCGATGTCGCTCGCCCGGTAGACCGACGGCCCTTTCTTGCCGCTCCCGGCCAGCGTCTCGACCTTGCCGTCTTTCGTGACGCGGCGCAAGCGTTCGCCGCCGGTCATCTCGACGAAGACGACGTTGTCGTCGGCGTCGAAGTCGATGGCGAACGGCTGCACGAGCTTGTCGGCGACGAGGGTGACGGTCCCCGCCGCCCGCACCCCGCCGGACGCGAAGAGGGCTGCGGCGACGACGAAGGCGATGCGGGCGGTCATGGCGAGTTCCTGGGCGGGCGGGGCGGGGCAGCGACGATCTTAGCGAGCCGGCGACTATAACAACCGCGTTCGCCGACTCCCCCGAGCGATTGCCCATGAAAGCGATTCAACTGCAAGCC
Organism: Fimbriiglobus sp.; assembly: GCA_043744775.1. Taxonomy (GTDB): domain Bacteria; phylum Planctomycetota; class Planctomycetia; order Gemmatales; family Gemmataceae; genus Fimbriiglobus. The sequence goes on from JAYTUC010000065.1 coordinate 1,912, forward strand.
CCCGAACACTTCGCCGTGATCGACGTGCCGGAGCCGACCGCCCCCGGCCCCGGCGAGGCGCTGGTGCGCGTCCACCGCGTCGGCGTCTGCGGTACGGACATTTCCGGCTACCTCGGCAAGATGCCGTTCTTCACTTACCCGCGTATCCCCGGCCACGAACTCGGCGTCGAGGTGCTCGCGGTCGGCGACGGCGTCACCAACGTCAAGCCGGGCGACCGCTGTGCTGTGGAGCCGTACATCAACTGCGGGGCGTGCTACGCCTGCCGCAAGGGGGCGGGCAACTGCTGCGTCAGCCTGAAGGTGCTCGGCGTGATGACCGACGGCGGCCTGCGCGACCGCTTCAACGTGCCGGCCCGCAAGCTGCACGTCTCCAAGTCGCTGACCTTCGACCAACTCGCGCTTGTCGAGACACTGGCCATCGGCTGCCACGCCGTGGCTCGCAGCGGGCTGACGGCGGGCGAAACGTGCCTCGTTATTGGGGCGGGGCCGATCGGGCTGGCGACGCTGGAGTTCGTGAAGTTGACGGGGGCGAAGACGACCGTGCTCGACACCAACGCCGAGCGCTTGCGCTTCTGCCGCGAGGTCATAGGTGTCGAAAACGCCGTCGCGCCGGGGGCCGACGTGGTGGCGCAGTTGCGCGAGTTGCGCGGCGGCGACCTGCCGGACGTGGTCATCGACGCGACCGGGCACAACGGCTCGATGTCGGCGGCCTTCGCCTACGTCGCCCCGACCGGCCGACTGGTCTTCGTAGGCATCACGACCAAGGAAGTCACCTTCACACACCCCGTCTTCCACCGGCCCGAGGGGACGCTGCTGTGCAGCCGCAACGCGTTGCCGGCCGACTTCACGCGCATCGTCGGCCTCATCGAGCAGCGGCAGATCAAGACCGACCCGTGGATCACGCACCGCAGCAGTTTCGACGGCCTGATCGAGGCGTTCCCGAGTTACACGCGGCCCGAGACGGGCGTCATCAAAGCGATCGTGGAGGTGAACTGATGGTCCGCTCCGCCGTGACGATTTGCCTGATCCCCGAGGCCGCCGCCGGCCCGTTCGTCTTCCACGGCGACTGCGCGAGGGCGTGCGAAACCGCGGCGCGGCTCGGCTTCGACGCCGTCGAAGTCTTCGCCCCCGACGCGGCCGCCGTCAAAGCACTAAACCTGGGGAAGCTGCTCGGTGACCACGGCCTGTCCCTCGCCGCGCTCGGAACCGGGGCCGGCTTCCTCCAGCGGCAGTTGACGCTGACCTCGCCGTCAGCCGCCGTCCGCGCGGACGCGATCGACTTCGTGCGGGCGATGATCGACGTGGCGTCGGAACTCCAGACGAAGGTGATCGTAGGCAGCATGCAGGGCCGCTGGTCGGCGGAGGTGCCGCGGGACCTGGCCATCAGTTACCTCTGGGACGCGCTTTTCAAGCTGGGCAACGCGGGAGCGCAGTTGATCTACGAGCCACTCAATCGCTACGAGACGAATCTGTTCACGACCCTTGGAGACGCGGCGGAGTTCGTCCGCGACGGCTTTCCGCACCCGTCCATTGAACTGCTCGCCGACCTGTTCCACATGAACATCGAGGAGCAGGACATCGCCGCCGCGTTGCCGGCCGCGGAGTCGATCGCCGCCCCACGGCGCGGCGGATACCCACTCGTTGGGCACGTCCACTTCGCCGACTCGAACCGCCGCGCCCCCGGCTTCGGGCACACCGACTTCGCCCCGATCGCGGCGGCACTGCATGCCATGAACTACGACGGCTACGTCTCGGCGGAGGTGTTGCCGTGGCCCGACGCCGAGGCGGCCGCGGCGCAGACGATGGCGACGTTCCGCCACCACTTCCCCCGCCCGGTGTCGTGATGTTCGACCTCAAGCCCGCGGCGGCGTGCCGCTTCGACCAGGTGTCGCTCGGCGAGGTCATGCTGCGGCTCGACCCCGGCGACGGCCGCGTCCGCACCGCCCGCACGTTCGCCGTCTGGGAGGGCGGCGGGGAGTACAACGTCGCCCGCGGACTGCGGCGCTGCTTCGGCCTGCGCACGGCGTTGGTGAGTGCGTTCGCCGACAACGAGGTCGGCCGGCTGCTCGAAGACTTGATGCTGCAAGGCGGCGTCGATTTGTCGCAAGTCCGTTTCGTCCCGTTCGACGGCGTCGGCCGGACGGTGCGCAACGGCCTGAACTTTACCGAACGGGGCTTTGGGCTACGCGGGGCCGTCGGCGTCTCGGACCGCGGGTTGACGGCGGCGTCGCAGATGAAGCCGGGCGACATCGACTGGGACCACCTGTTCGGCACGCTGGGCGTCTGCTGGTTCCACACCGGCGGCATCTTCGCCGCGCTCTCATCGACGACTTCGGCCCTCGTCGAAGAAGCCCTGATCGCGGCGAAGCGGCACGGCGTCGTCACTTCCTACGACCTCAACTACCGCCCCTCGCTGTGGCAGTCGATCGGCGGCCCGACGCAGGCCCAGGCGGTCAACAAGCGCATCGCCAAGCTCGTGGACGTGATGCTCGGCAACGAGGAGGATTTTACCGCGTGCCTGGGCCTCGAAGTCCCCGGCAACGCGGCGAACCTGGCGAGCCTCGACCACACCGCGTACCGGCGGATGATCGAGTCGGCGGTGGCGGCGTACCCCAACTTCCGGGCCGTGGCGACGACCTTGCGCACCGTGCGGAGTGCCTCGCGCAACGACTGGGGGGCAGTCTGCTGGGCCGGCGGCGAGTTCCACGAGGCGACGCACCGCGAGAACCTCGAAGTCTTCGACCGCGTCGGCGGCGGCGACAGCTTCGCCTCGGGGCTGATCTACGCCTTCCTCGCCGGCAAGTCGGCGGCCGAGGCGGTCGAGTGGGGCGCGGCCCACGGCGCGCTCGCCATGACGACCCCCGGCGACACCTCGATGGCGAGCCTCGACGAGGTCCGCAAGCTCGTCGGCGGCGGCACCGCACGGGTGGAGCGGTAGCAGAAAGAATTTTTGCCGCGGAGACGCAGAGGCGCGGAGAAAAGCGAAACAAGACGATCTACCGCAGAGTGCGCAGAGAGCACAGGAGAAAGGCTAAATCGAGAAAGGCAATGAACCGTGCAAAAACCCTTTGGCGGCAGGCTGCCACCGCGACGAGCAGGCCGCACGGGAGCCGACTCGGTTTTAGCTCTCCTCGGTTTTGGCCTTTCTCCGCGCCCTCATGTGCCTTCTGCGGTCGATTCTCTCGTCTAGGTTTTCTCCGCGCCTCTGCGTCTCCGTGGCAGAAATTAGTTTTCCTACCGCCGCGCCAGGGCGTTCAGGATTTCGACGCCCCGGTGCAGCGTCTCGTCCGCCGCGGCGTAGGAGATGCGGAAGTGCGTGTCACGCGTACTGAACACATTGCCGGGGATGACGAGCAGGTTGCGGCGGATTGCCTCGGCGACGAACTCGGTGCCGCTGCCCCACGGCGTCCTCGGGAACAGGTAGAACGCGCCGCCCGGCAGGCCGAACTCGAAGCGCTCGCTCAGGCCCGCGGCGACGAGGTCGCGCTTGCGGCGGTAGTCGGCGACGATGCCGGTCACGTCGAAGTCCATCGCCGCGATGCCGGCCTGCTGCACGATGCTCGGGGCGCAGACGAAGGTGAGCTGCTGGAGCTTCACCATCTCCTCGATCACGACTTTCGGGCCGTGGGCGTAGCCGAGTCGCCAGCCGGTGATGCCGTAAGTCTTGCCGAAGCCCTCGACGACCAGCACGTTCTCGTCCGACTCGCCGGGCGAGTGGGCCGGGCCGTCGTAGTGGAACGCGCGGTAGATCTCGTCGCTGATGACCAGCACGTTGCGCTCGCGGCACAGGGCCACGACCTCGCGCACGGCGTCGGGTGAGAGGACCGCGCCCGTCGGGTTCGCGGGGCTGCACAGCATCAAGACTTTGGTCCGCGGCGTCAGGGCGGCCCGCACGCGCTCGGGGTCGATGGCGAAGTCGGGGTAGGTGTCCACCCGCACCGTCACGCCGCCGGCGAGCGAGATCATGTTGGGGTAGCTGACGAAGTACGGGTCGAGGACGACGACCTCGTCGCCGGGGTTCACGACGGCCAGCAGGGCGAGCAGCAGCGCGCCGCTGGTGCCGCTGGTGACGAAGAGTTCGCGCGACTGGCCGGGGAAGCGGGCCGCCACGTCGGCTTTGAGCTTCGTGACGAACGCGCCGTCACCCTGGGTGACGGTGTAGCCGTTGCGGTTGCCGTCGATGGCCGCCTTGGCCGCCTCCTTGATCGGTTCCGGCACGTCGAAGTGCGGCTGGCCGATGCTCAGGTTCACGGGGTCCTTGAGGCTCCGCGCCAGGTCGAAGACCTTGCGGATGCCGGAGACCTCGACGGCCTTAGCGCGGTCGGCGATCCAGCGAGACGCGGGACGATCGTTCACGGCGTTTCTCAATGGGGGAGGCTGTCCAGACTCATTGTGCCGGAAGCGTCAGCGCCCGGAGTTCGCGCAGCTCCGGGCGCTGACGCTTCCTGCTCGCAGCCCGCTCGTTATCGCTCGATCTCGTCGGGGTCGGCCAGCTTCGCGGCGGCCTCCTCGGCGAGCGTGTCGAGTACGCCGCGGACGGTACTCATGCTGTCGGGGCGCTTCAGGGCGCTGAAGCTCAGGCACTTGTGGATCAGGTCGGCCAGCGGCTTCGGGCAGCCGGGGTTCAGGTCGCTGACCGGCTTCAGCAACTCGTGGTAGGACGATTCCTTCAGTTCCAGCCCCTCGGCCGCGGGGACGACGTTGGGCGGTAACTTGAAGGTCACGAGGCGGTACATGGTCGCGCCGAAGTTGTAGATGTCCGTGCGGGCGTTGACGATTTTCCGCATCGCGGTTTCGGGGGCCATGTACTCGGGCGTGCCCTGGACGCGGTCTTTTGGCTCGCCCTGAATCCACGCCAGGCCGTAGTCGATGACCTTGGCGTTCGTGCCCCGGCCGATGAGGATGTTGTTCGGCTTGAGGTCGGCGTGCACGACGCCGCGGGCGTGCATGTGCGCCACCCCCGCCGCGACCTTCTCGAGCACGCGCAACAGCTTGGCGTGGTTGAGCAGTTTCACCTTGTCGAGCGTCTCGCCGGGGACGAACTCGATCAGCAGCTTGGCCTTCTTGACGCGGAAGCGCCAGTCGGACTCCGTCTCGAAGCAGTGGACCTTCACGAGGCTCGGGTGGTCAAGCATCTGGCCGACGCGGAACTCGTGCTTCGCCTGGTCGAGGTACTTCTTGTCCGCCTCGCTCTCGACCGGCACGACCTTCATGGCGTACTCGCGGCCGTCGAGTTCGCGACGGACCTTGACGATGCTGCTCTGCGCCCCGGAACCGAGGGTGGCCAGCACCGTCACTTTGCCGATTTTGTCGAAGGACATCACACGACCCCGCGCCGCGGCGAATAATGACTAACGCCGATGATACCGCCGCACTCCGCCGGCGGCAAACCGTCTGGCCTTCACGGGAGGAAGACGATGACGCTCGCCCCCGTCACTACCGCCGCCCGCACGCAAGCCTACGGCCGCGAAATCTTCGCCCGGCTCGACCGCCGCGGCCCGACGCCGCTGACGAAGCCGTGGCTCGACGAGCGCATGATGGGCCTGACGATGGGCCACGAGGCGCTCAAGGTCCAGCTCTTCCGCTTCGTCGATACGCTGCCGTACCTCATCGCCGACCCCAAGGAGTTGGCCCGGCACCTGCGCGAGTACCTCGGCGAGGCGGGCACCAACTTGCCGTGGTGGGTCCGCGCCGGCGTCAGGTTCCTGCCCGACGGCGGCCTCGGCGGCAGGGCGTTGGCGGCCGCCGCGCGGCACAACGCCTCGGGCATGGCGCGCAAGTTCATCGCCGGCTCGAACGTCGCGGAGGCGATTCGAGCGGTGCGGGCGATGCGCGCGGAGAACCTGGCGTTCACGATCGACCTTCTCGGCGAGGCGACCGTCAGCGAGGACGAGGCCGACCGCGTGCAACGACAGTACTTCGACCTGCTCGAAGGGCTGTCGCGGACGGTCAACGCCTGGCCCGAGGTGCCGGGCATCGACCGCGACGACCGCGGCCCCATCGCCCGCGTCAACGTGAGTGTCAAGTTGTCGGCTCTGTACAGCCAGTTCGACCCCATCGACCCCGTGGGCACCGCTCGTGCGGTCAGTGCGCGGTTGCGGCCGATTTTGTCGCTGGCCAAGGCGAAGGGGGCGTTCGTCAACTTCGACATGGAGCAGTACGCCTTCAAATCGACGACCCTCAAAATCTTCCGCGACCTGCTCAGCGAGCCGGAGTTCCGCGACTGGCCCGACGTGGGCGTCGCCGTGCAGGCGTACCTCAAGGAGACGGCCGCCGACCTCGTCGAACTGCTCGACTGGGCGAAGAACACGCGGCGTTGTCCGGTGTGGGTGCGGCTCGTCAAGGGGGCGTACTGGGATTACGAGACGGTCATCGCGGCGCAACAGGGCTGGCCGCGGCCGGTCTTCTCGCGCAAGGCCGAGTCGGACGCCAACTTCGAGGCGCTGTCGCGCTTCCTGCTCGGCAACGTCGAGTGGCTCACGCCGGCGTTCGGCAGCCACAACGTCCGCAGCATCGCCAACGCCCTGGCCGTCGCGGAGGAGCTGAAAGTTCCGCCGCGCCGCTTCGAGTTCCAGATGCTCTACGGCATGGCCGACCCGATCAAGGACGCCATCAAGTCCCTCGGCTCGCGGGTGCGGGTCTACACCCCGTATGGGCAACTGTTGCCCGGCATGGCGTACCTCGTCCGGCGGTTGCTCGAAAACACGTCGAACGACTCGTTCCTGAAGCAGGGCTTTGCCGACGGCCTGCCCGAAGAGGTCCTGTTACGCGACCCGGCGACCCCAACCCCCTTACAGACACCCATCATGACCCCGCCCGCGCCTTCGGCCGTCGCGCCGCCGTTTCGCAACGAGCCGCTGAGCGACTTCGCCCAGGAGGGCAGCCGCCGGGCGATGGCCGAGGCGCTCGCGCAAGTCCGCTCGCAGCTCGGCCGGACGTACCCCCTCGTCATCGGCGGCAAGTCGGTGCCGACGCCGACGCTGCTCGACTCGGTCAACCCGTCGCGCGCCGACGAAGTCGTCGGCCGTTGCGGCAGCGCCACCGTCGATGACGCGCACCGGGCCGTCGCCGCGGCGAAGTCGGCGTTCGAGGCGTGGCGCGACACCGACGTGAGCGAGCGCGCCGCGTTCCTGAACCGCGCGGCCGACGTGATGCGCCGCCGGCGCTTCGAGTTGGCGGCGTGGATCATCCTGGAGACCGGCAAGCCGTGGCGAGAGGCCGACGGCGACGTGGCCGAGGCGATCGACTTCTGCGCCTACTACGCGGTCGAAATGCTCAAGCTCGCCGCGCCGCAGCGGCACGACGTGGCCGGCGAGGAGAACGCGACCTCTTACGAGGCCCGTGGCGTGGCCGTCGTGATCGCGCCCTGGAACTTCCCGCTGGCGATCCTGTGCGGCATGGCGTCGGCCGCGCTCGTCGCCGGCAACACGGTCATCCTCAAGCCGGCGGAGCAGTCGTCGGTCGTCGGGGCGAAGCTGATGGAGGTCTTCGCGCAGGCCGGTGCCCCGGCGGGCGTGGTGAACTACCTGCCCGGCGTCGGCGAGACGGTCGGCCCGCTGTTGGTAGCGCACCCCGACGTGGCCGTGATTGCATTTACCGGCTCGCTCAAGGTGGCACTCGCCATCAACGAACTGGCCGCGAAGACTCCGGCGGGGCAGGGCTTCGTCAAGAAGGTCGTCGCCGAGATGGGCGGCAAGAACGCCATCGTCATCGACAGCGACGCCGACCTCGACGAGGCGGTGCGCGGCGTCGTCGAGTCCGCCTTCGGCTACGCCGGCCAGAAGTGCAGTGCCGGCTCCCGCGCCGTCGTCCACGCCGCGGTGTACGACCAGTTCCTGACCCGACTCGTCGCGGCGACCAAGAGCTTGACCGTCGGCGACGCCGCGGACCCCGGCTCGTCGCTGGGGCCGGTCATCGACGCCGAGGCCCGCGACCGCATCGCGCGCACGATCGAGAGTGGCAAGACCGAAGCCCGGCTCGCGTTCCAGGCCGACGTGAGTGCCCTCGACGGGCGCGGCTTCTACGTCGGCCCGACGATCTTCGCCGACGTGCCGCCCGAAGCGTCGATCGCCCAGGAGGAGATTTTCGGGCCGGTGCTGTGC
>JAYTUC010000066.1:0-9994 GCA_043744775.1 Fimbriiglobus sp.
GAGGCTTTCAGTCTTGCTGGCGGTCGATTTCGCGTCGGCGTAGTGCTCGATGAGCATCACGAGCGGGTCTTCAATACAGTCGCCGGCGGCGTTGAAGACACGCTCGTCGAACAGCAAGCGCCGGCACAATTCCTTACCCTCGGCGTCAATACTCGCCAACGGCATGATCTTGGCGGCGTGCAAGATGGCCGAGTCCAGGCCAGCCTCCACGGCGTAGTGCAAGTACACGGAGTTCAACACTTGCCGCGTGTACGGCAGCAGGCCGAAGGAGCAGTTCGACAGGCCGAGGTGCGTCAACGCCCCCGGCAAGTGTTTCTTGATGAGGCGGATCGAGTCGAAGGTCGCCATCGCCGACTTGCGCGTCTGCTCCTGCCCGGTGGACAGCGGGAAGGTCAGCGGGTCGAACATCAAGTCGGTCGGCGGGATCTTGTACTCGTCCACGACGATCTTGTAGATGCGCTCTGCGACCTCGAACTTCCACTGCGCCGTGTCGGCCTGGCCGACTTCGTCGATGGTGAGCGCCACCAGGGCCGCGCCGTACTTCTTGGCGAGGATGGTCTTGGGGTCGAGTGTTTTGCGGCCGTCCTCGAGGTTGATCGAGTTGATGACCGTCTTGCCGGAGCAAAGCTTTAACGCCGCCTCGACGACGTTGACTTCCGTCGAGTCGATCATGATGGGTTTTTGCAAGACCGCGTTGTAGCGGCGGATGACTTGCTTCATGTCGGCGACGCCGTCGCGGCCCACGTAATCGACGCACACGTCGAGCAGGTGGACCCCCTCGCGCTCCTGGGCGCGGGCCATCTCGGTGAGGCCGTTCCAGTCCTGCTTCTCGAGCAGTTCCTTGAACTTACGCGAGCCGTTGGTGTTGGTCCGCTCGCCCACGAGCAGCGGCCGGTTGTCGATGACCGTCTCGGTCGTGCCCAACAAACTCGACACGGCGGCGACGCGAATCGGCGTGCGTTTCGCGGGCTTGCGGCCGTGCAGTCGGTCGCACACCGCTTTGAGGTGCGCCGCGGTCGTGCCGCAGCAGCCGCCGACGATGTTGACGCCGAAGTCCTTCACGAAGCGGTCGAGCCAGTCGGCCAGGCCGGCCGGTTCGAGGGGGAAGTACGCCTCGTCGTTGCGCGTCTCCGGCAGCCCGGCGTTGGGCAAGACACTGATCAGCTTCGGCGAGTATTGCGCCAGGTGCTTGAGGCTCGAAATCATCAAGTCTGGGCCGACGGCGCAGTTCATGCCGATCACGTCGATTTCGTCGAAGCATTCGAGCGTCGTCAACGCCCCGGCAATGTCGGTCCCCGGTAGCATCTTCTGGTCGGCCTGCATGATGGTGACTTGCACCATGAGCGGCACCTTGACGCCACGCTTCTTCATTTCCTCGACGGCGACGATGGTGACGATCTTGGCCTGCAAGATGTCGAAGCAAGTTTCGATCAGGATCGCATCGACGCCCTCGTCCAACATGACGGCGATTTGCGGCCGGTAGGCCTCGGCGAGTGTGTCGAAGTCGATGTAAATGGCGGGGTCGTCGATCGACGGCATCTTGGTGCCCGGCCCGACGCTGCCGATGACATAGCGCGGCCGGTCAGTCGTCGCGAACGAGTTGGCGACTTCGCGGGCGATGCGGATGTTGGCGCGGTTGATGTTGGCGAGCTTGTGGGCCATGCCGAACTCGCCGAGGCCGATGCCGTTGGCGTTGAACGTGTTCGTCTCGACGGCGTCGCAGCCGGCGGCGAAGAAGCCGGCGTGGATCTGCCGGATCCAGTCGGGGTGCGTGTAGACGAGCGAGTCGGAGAGGTTCAGCAGCGACTTGCCGGCGTCGTTGAAGCCCCAGTCGGCGTCGGCGGGGCGGAACTTGTGCAGGCTCGTGCCCATGCCGCCGTCGAGGATCACCACGCGGTCTTGGGCGAGGTCGAGTAAGTTGCGCGGCATCGCTGTCGTCCTTCCGGGAGGCCCCCAATAACACTATCACCATACCGGAAGCGCCCGGCTCATCCAACCGCACTCCCTCGCCCGACCCCATGACCCGAATCCGACTGAGCGTGGCCGGCCTGGCCCGCAGCTACCTGTTCGCCGCCCCGGAGACGCCCGCCCCGTGGCCGGTCGTGGTGATGCTGCACGGCACCGGCGGCACGGCGGCGTGGTGCGACGGCGAGGTGCGGCTGCTCGAGCCGGCGCTGGCGGCCGGGTTCGCGGTCGCCTACCCGGACGGCCTGCCGCTCGACCCGACCAAGGAGCCGAAGTTCCTGACGAACCCGGCGCGCTGGAACGACGGCGGCACCAGGCCGGGGGACCGGCTGCACACCGACGCCGAAGACGTGGCCTTCCTCGCGGCCGTCGTCGCGGACTTGACCGGCCGCGGCTGCGACCCCGCGCGGGTCTGCGTCGCGGGGTTCTCCAACGGCGCGGGCATGGCCTTCCGCTTCGCCACGGAGCGTAGCGACTTGGTAGCCGCCGTCGCCCCGGTCGCCGGGCACTGCTGGACCGACCTCAAGCCGACGCGGCCGGTGCCGACGCTCATGATTTGTGGCGACGCCGACCCGCTGTTGCCGTGGGTCGGCGGGCGGGTGCGGCTGCCGTGGGGCGGGCTGACGGCCCCGCGGCCGGGCGTGCCGGCGACCTGGGCCAAGTGGGCGGTCGCCAACGGGTGTGCCGCGCGGCCGCTGCTCGTCGAGGGCTTCATCAGCATGTACGCCGGCCCGGTGCCGATGGTCGGCCTGCGGATCAAGGGCCTGGGTCACCACTGGCCGGGCGGCGCGGGGCAGTTGGGCGCGAAACTCGGCGGGCCGAACCCCGCGCTGATCGACGGCACCCGGCAAGTGCTAGGCTTCTTCGCCAAGCTGGGGTAGACTACGCCGACGGAACCGCCGGGCCGCGTGCGGCGTCCAACGCTCAGACCCCCCCTGGAGTAGACCATGCGACGAAGCCTGTTGGCGGCCCTCACCCTGTGTGCGTGCGCGATTGCCCTGGCCGTGCCCGCCGGCGCGGCCGACAAGAAAGACCTCACCGAGAAGGCGGCCCTCCAAAAAGTGGGCGAGTACGTCGGCGAGTGGAAGGCCAACGGCAAGACCAAGCTCACCGGCAAGGAGACCTTCTGGAAGGAGACCTTGACGATGGGCTGGAAGTTCAAGGACGGCAACTCCGCCATTGCGCTCGAAATCAAGGACGGCAAGTTCTACAACTCCGGCCTCATCAAGTATGACCTCGAAAAGAAAGTCTACAAACTGGTTATCATAGACAAGGACAAGAAAGAGGTGCCCTTCGACGGTACGTTCGTGAAGGGCAACCTGATCTTCACCCGGACCGACGCCGAGAGCGGCGACGTGCAGAAGTTGACGCTGTACACGATCGCCGACGGGGCGCGGATGGTGATGAAGTCCGAGGTGCAGTCGAAGGGCAAGGGGCTGTTCAGCGAGCAGTTCTCGCTGGCCGGCAACAAGGAGGGCGAGAGCTTCGCCGGCGGCGGCTCGAAGAAGCCCGAGTGCATCGTCACCGGCGGCGCGGGCACGATGGCGGTGGCGTTCGGCGGCAAGACGTACTACGTCTGCTGTTCGGGGTGCCGCGAGGAGTTCGACGCCAACCCCAAGAAATACGTTGACCTCTTCGAGAAGAGCAAGAAGTAGAAGTACGGAAAACAGTTTTAGCCGCAGAGACGCAAAGGGCGCAGAGAGAACCAAAACATGAGTTTAGTTTTCTCTGCGCCCTTTGCGTCTCTGCGGCTAATATTCTGAGTTCCAAACCCTGGAGCCTCGCAATGGTCATTAAGGTGCAGTGCCCGGCGGCGGCTTGCCGGCGATACATGCTCGTCGAGGCGGCCGACCGCGGCAAGGTCGTGCCGTGCCTGCTGTGCCGCGCCGGCGTCCCCGTGCCGGCCGCCGATGCTCCGCTCGGCGCGCCGGTCGCGGCGAACGACGACGAATTGCTCGGGCTGACGTAAGCCGTGGGCAGGTGAGCGGAACCGTTTGTCTCGACTACGAGTCCGACGACGAAGGAGATGGCATGACGGTCAGGCGCATGGACAATGTCGGCATCGTGGTCGAGGATATCGACGCCGCGATTGAGTTCTTCAGCGAACTCGGCCTTGCGCTCGAGGGGCGTGCCCCAATCGAAGGGGACTGGGCGGATGGCGTCACGGGATTGCGCGGCCTGCGCGTCGAGATCGCCATGATGCGGACGCCGGACGGTCACAGCCGACTCGAGTTGTCCCGATTCCTCGCCCCGCCCGTGGTCGCCGACCACCGTAGCGCCGCGGTGAACGCTCTCGGTTACCTTCGCGTTATGTTCACCGTGGAGGACATCGACGACACGCTCGCCCGGCTCGGCAAGCGCGGCGCGACGCTCGTCGGCGAAGTGGTCCAGTACGAAGACACTTATCGGCTCTGCTACATCCGGGGTCCCGAAGGAATTCTCATCGGGCTCGCGCAAGAGATCGGGCAGCAGACTTCCCGTTAGCACTTGCGACAGGTCTAGACCCGATAGGAAGTTTGCTCGACGCCTTTCTCCGCGCCCTCTCGTGCCCTCCGCGGTGAAATTCCGCCGTATTCAGCCAGGCCCGTCGCCCCCCGGTCGCCGCGGCGTAAAATGCGCGCGTCGCACCGCCCGGAGACCGCGCATGGCCAGCCCGCCCCCCGCCGACGACCCGCTGCGCGTCCTCGTCGTCGATGACGACCGCAGCCTCGCCGCGGCCATCGCCGAGAGCCTCGAACGCCGCGGCCACGCCGTCACCACGGCCACGAGCGGCAAGGCGGGGGCGGCGCGCATCGAGCAGGACGAGTTCGACGTGGTGCTCACCGACCTGCGCATGGCCGACCTCGGCGAGCAGGGCGGGCTGAGTATTGTCCGCAGCGTCCGCGAGCACTTGCCGGAGGCGGAGGTCTACGTCATCACCGGCTACGGCGACGTGAAGACCGCCGTCGAGGCGATGAAGCTGGGGGCGGCGCACTATCTGTTGAAGCCGATCGACATGGCCGAACTGCGGGCCATCGTCGGCAAGTCGGCCGAGCGCGTCAAGCTGTCGCGCACCAACCGCGAGTTGCGGCAGCAGATCGACGAGCGCTTCGGGCTGGAGGGCGTCGTCGGCAACGGCCCCAAGATGCAGCGCGTCGTGCAACTGCTCAAGGCCTACGCGCCCAGCCCCGCGCCGGTGCTGATCCTCGGCGAGAACGGCACCGGCAAGGAGTTAGCAGCCAAAGCCCTGCACACCAACGGGCCGCGCAAGAACCGGCCGTTCGTGGCGATGAACTGTGCCGCGCTCAACGAGAACCTGTTGGACGACGACATGTTCGGCCACGAGGAGGGCAGCTACACCGGGGCCAAGGGCGCGCGCAAGGGCCGCTTCGAGCACGCCAACCACGGCACACTCTTCCTCGACGAGGTCGGCGACATGCCGCTGAGCTTGCAGGCGAAGCTCTTGCGCGTCCTGGAGAACGGCGAGGTGACGCGCATCGGGGCCAACGACCCCGTGCGGGTGGACGTGCGCATCGTCGCGGCGACGAACAAGAACCTCGAGGCGATGGTCGAGGACGGCCGCTTCCGCCGCGACCTGTACCACCGGCTCAAGGTCGGCGTCCTGCGGCTGCCGTCGCTGCGGGAGCGGCGCGAGGACTTGCCGCTGCTGCTGAACCACTTCACGCGCGACCTGGCGGCCAAGTACGGCAAGAAGCCGCTGACGGTCAGCGAGGCGGTGCGCAAGGCGTTCGCGACTTACAGTTGGCCGGGCAACGTCCGCGAGCTGCGCAACGTCCTCGAAAGCATGACGGTGCTGGATATCGACGGGGTGTTGGGCCTCGACGACCTGCCCGAGGACTCCGGCGTCGCCCCCGACCCGCACGCCAACGTCCGCGACGACGACGGCCCCGACCGGCTTGTGGGGCAGCCGCTCGAAGACGTGGAGCGGTACTACATCGAGCGGGCGCTGGCGATGACTGAGGGCAACCGCGAGGCGGCGTCGGAGATGCTCAAGATCGGCGAGCGGACGCTGTACCGCAAGCTGCAAGAGTGGAAGAAGGCCGACGAGGCGAAGCGACCGACCGTGTAGTCCGAGGAGGGGATGCGCCATGACCGCGAGTACCGCGACCGAAACCCTGACGCCCCCGGCGTCCGGGGCCATCGAGTACCCAAGCAGCGACGGGGAGCCGATGGCCGAGACCGACCTGCACCGCCGCCTCCTGACCCAGGCGACCGATCTGCTCATATTGCACTTCGCGTCCAACCCTGGCGTCTACGTGAGCGGCAACCTGATGGTTTACTACCAGGAAGGCAAGCCCCAAGCCTGCCTGTCCCCCGACTGCTTCGTCGCCTTCGGCGTCGGGCCGGGTGACCGGAAGACGTTTAAGACGTGGGCCGAGGGGGTGTTACCGGCGGTCGTGTTCGAGTTCACCTCGCACTCGACGCGGGATAACGACCTCGTCAAGAAGTTCGCCATCTATCAGGACGTGTGGGAGGTGTCCGAGTACTTCCTGTTCGACCCCTACGAGGAGTACCTGAACCCGCCGCTGCAAGGCTTCCAGCGGGACCGCCGCGGCATACTCCGGCCGATCGTGCCGGACGCCGACGGCAGCGTGTTCAGCGAGCGGTTGAACCTCAAGATCTCGCGCGACGGCCGGACGCTGGCGTACAACGACGCCGAGACGGGGGAACGCTTGCTGGACGCCGGCGGCAGGCAAGCGCGCCACGAAGCCAAGGCCCGCGCCGAGGCCGAGCAAGTCGCCCGCGCCGCCCAGCAGTCCGCCCGCGCGGCCGAGCAACGGGCGAACAACGAGGCCACCGCTCGCCGCGAAGCCGAGGCGCAGCTAGCCGAAGCGCTTGCGGAACTCGCCCGCCTACGCAAGTCGCCGTGACTCCTGCGAGTTGCAAGAGCAGACGAAGCGACCGACCCTGTGACTCCGAAGGGGACCGACGATGACCGCCCGTACCCGCAAGCGACCCGCCCCCGCGCCGGCGTTCGGTGCCCTCGACTACCCGAGCAGCGACGGCGAGCCGGTCGCCGAGAGCGACTGGCACCTCCACTTGCTGTTCGAGTCCACGACGCGGCTCGGCCACCGCTACGCCGACGACCCCGACGTTTACGTCAGCGGCAACCTGCTCGTCTACTACCAGGAAGGCGACACGCGACTCCGCCTGGCCCCGGACTGCTTCGTCGCCTTCGGCGTCGAGAAGGGGGAGCGGGACACGTTCAAGACCTGGGTCGAGCAGGCCTACCGCGACGCCGTGACGGGCGAACTCCTGCGGGACGGCGACGGCAGGCGGCCGCGCCACGAAGCCGACGCCCGCCGCGACGCCGAGGCGCGGCGGGCCGACGCGCTCGCGGAACTCGCCCGCCCGCGGAAGTCGCCGTGACGCCGCCGCGCATCCGCCAACTCGCCGCCGGCGTCGTCGCGGCCATCGCCGCCGGCGAGGTCATCGAGCGCCCCGCGAGCGTCGTGAAGGAACTCGTCGAGAACTCCATCGACGCCGGGGCGACGCGCCTCGAGATCGACCTCGAGGCGGGCGGCACCGAGCTGATCCGCGTCGTCGACGACGGCCGCGGCATCCACCCGGAGGACTTGCCGCTCGCGTTCGTGACGCACGCCACCAGCAAGCTCGCCACGGCCGACGACCTGTTCCGCATCGGCACGCTGGGCTTCCGCGGCGAGGCCCTGGCGTCCGTCGGCGGCGTCGCGCAGGTGCTGTTGCAGTCGCGTACCCCCGGCGACACCCGCGGGGCCGAGATCCGCTGCGACGGCTGCGTACTCGGCCCGGTGCGGCCGTGGGGCGGGCCGGTCGGCACCCGCATCGAGGTGCGGCACCTCTTCTTCAACGTCCCGGTGCGGCGCAAGTTCTTGAAGAGCGTCGCCACGGAACTCGGCCACGTCTGCGAGACGGTCACCCGCGTCGCCCTGGCCAACCCCGGCCTGCACATCGTGCTCAGGCACAACGGCCGGCTCGTGTACGAGATCCCCGCGACGGCCACGCTGCCCGACCGCGTCGGCCTCTTCTTCGGCGGCGACGTGCGCGACGCGCTCTACCTCGTCGAGACGCCCGCCGGCCCGACGCGGCTGGCCGGGTTCATCGCCGACCCGGCCTGCGACCGCGGCAACGCCAAGCTGCAATACCTGTTCATCAACGGCCGCTGGTTCCGCGACCGCAGTTTGGGCCACGCCTTCGCCGAGGGCTACCGCAACCTGCTGATGACCGGCCGCCACGCCGTCGGCTTCCTGTTCCTGACCGTGCCGGCGGACCAGGTCGATGTCAACGTCCACCCGACCAAGGCCGAGGTCCGCTTCCGCGAGGCGTCGCTGCTGTACTCGCTGGTGCGCTCTGCCGTGAAGCACCGCCTACTCGCGGAGAACCTCGTGCCGCAACTGCGCGCCCCGGAGTTCAGTGCCCCCGAGCTGATCCGCGACCTGCCGCCGCGCCGCGACTTCCCGACCGCGCCGACGCCCGACGCCGAGTGGCCGATCCCCGCGCGGCCGAACTCCGACGCCGTCAGCCCGCGCCGGCCGCAAGCCGAGGCGACCCCCGCGCCTTGGGAGACGTCACCCGCCGTCGAGACGCCGGCGCTCGCCCCGTTCGCGCTGCCGCCGGCCGATAGCGGTACGGCGATGCAGGTCCACGACGCCTACCTGGTGCTCGAAACCCCCGACGGGATGCTCGTCATCGACCAGCACGCCCTGCACGAGCGCATCCTGTTCGAGCAACTGCGGCAGCGGGTCCGCGACGGCAAGCTCGAAGTGCAACGGCTGCTGATCCCCGAGCCGATCGACCTGCCACCGGAGCAAGCCTGCGCGGTCCTCGACGCCAAGGAGCAACTCGCCGAACTCGGCCTCGAAGTCGAAGACTTCGGCGGCAACACGGTGCTGCTGTCGAGCTACCCGACACTGCTGAAGCGCCGCGCCCCGCACGAGATTCTGCGGGCCGTCGTCGATCACCTGGTGAGCAAGGACCGCTCGCCGACGAAGGAAGTGTTCCTCGACCACCTCCTCGCCACGATGGCGTGCAAGGCGGCGGTCAAGGCCGGCGACCGGCTGACGCCCGAGGAGATTGCGCACCTGCTGTTGCTGCGGAAGCTCGCCGAGGACTCGAGCCACTGCCCGCACGGCCGGCCGACCTCGCTGCTGTTCAGCCGCGCCGAACTCGACCGCCAGTTCCGCCGGACGTGACGCCGTCACTCGTCGGGCAGGCGGCCGTTTTCGACGAGGAAGCGGAAGTCCGCGGGGCTTGTGGCCCACGCCTCGTTGTAACTGCTTTCGAGCGGCACATCGACGAACGTGTCGCGGTCGATCCACGCCGGCATGTCCGGCATCGCCGCGCCGACGGCCAGCGGTTCGAGGTACGCCACCGCCGGCCACTCGACCGCCGCGTCCCCGGCCCGGTATGCCGCCAACAGCAACGGCTCGTCGGCCGGCAGGTCGAACGGCACCTCCTCGAACTCGTCCCAGATGACTTTGTGCAGCGAGTGGGGGTCGCGCGGGCCGGGCGGGAACGGGTCGATGAGCAGCACGTTGACCCCGGCCCGCAAGAACTCGTGCGTCTTCTCGACGAACGACTGCATTGCGAACTTGCCGGCCTTGTTCCCCGGCGAGACGATCTCAATGATGCAGACGACCTCGCCGAGTCGGTGCCGGATGGCGATGTGGTTGGCCCGCCGCAACTGCACCGCCTCGGAAGTCTTGACCGTCATCCGGGTGCGTGGCACCGTCACCGTCCCGCCCGGCGACTGCTTGGACCGAGGTCGCGTCCGCCGCTCGACAGCCAACACGTCCGGCACCAGCCCACCGGAGTGTTGTTCGATGAGCGCCGACAGCCCTGTGGGCAGTCGCCCGGCGTTGAGCGCGGTGGCGATAGCCACCGACCAGGCTTGGTGGAAGTGGTGGAAGATCGTGGGTTCGACTCGCGTCCAGTCGTGCATCGGCATCGGCGGTCCTCCGAAGTGGGCCGCGCCATTGTAACGCGCCCGGCGAGCCGGAAGCGTGAGCGCCCGGAGTCTTGACCCGCGGGGACTCCTGGCGCTCACGCT
>JAYTUC010000067.1:0-2540 GCA_043744775.1 Fimbriiglobus sp.
TCGAATCCCGCCCTCTCCGCTTTCGTCGCGAGGCCCGCCATGACCCGGCGGGCCTCCGCCGCTCACGGAGAAATCCTCGCCTCAGACCCCCTGTGCCTATCCACACCGAAGCTCACCACTTGCTGGCATGGCGATCCCACTTACGCCGTCGCTTCGGGCTGAAACTCGGTGCCACGAGTGCTCCTCGCCGTCCTACGCTATGCCGCCTGCCCCCTCGGTCCAACGGGTGGCGAGTTGCCGCGATGCGCCCCGCGTCGGAGGAGTTCAAGACCCACGCGCTGCGATGGCTGGTAGAGCGGACGTACAAGAGGCTGACGCTCTGTCGTAAGTCAAACCGTAACTACGAGCACACGCTGGCAAGTAGTCGGGCAGTAGTGCGGGCGGTCCTCATCGGGATCGATGCGTAGTCTCGCCAAGACGAACAGAGTGTGATTATCCCCACAGACACTCAGCCACATCGTGTCGCATTGATCGTCGCGACATCAGTTCTCCGCAAAGTCATCATCTCGTCGAATGCATGCTTGACAGTAGCGGGGTCGGAGCCGAGACTGCTTTCGTCAGGGCACAGGGGTGATCGACCAGTCCAAGCCCCAAATCTTGTTTCAGCCGCCGCCCCGCATCACTCCTTCGGGTCCGTAGGCAACAGTGCCTGCGGGCGGGCGGTCAACTTCGGCTTCGACGCAGCGTCATAGGTCACTACCCACACGCGGTCGAACACCCCGTCCCCGATTGACCTCGGCTTAGGGGCAACGCCCAGGGCGCGAATCAATTCGGGAATCTTCCCGTGGTGCCACGACACCAGCACCGTTTTGCCCTCGTACTTGCGGTCGGTGAGCAGTTCCGTCGCCAGCGCGGCGAAATCCTCGTTCTTGATCCGGTCGTTGATCGCTAAGTTCATCGCACGCCCGAGCGGCTCGAGCGTCTCGACCGCCCGGTTGCTCTTGTTGGAAGCCTTCGCCGCGAACAGGAAGTCCGGTGCGGGGAACGGGTCGGATCGGTCGGCGGACTTCTCAAACAGCTCGAGCAGCGCATCGGCGCGCCTACGACCGGCCTCGTTGAGGTCCCGTCCGTCGTCAGGCTTCTCGGCATGGCGGACGATCAGGACCGTCTTGGGCCGCGTCGGCGTTGCCACTGGCTTGGCTGCAGAGCAGGCGCAAGTCGCGAGCGTGGCGAGCACTAAGGACAACGGGACTTTCACGCGGTGGCCTCGAAAGTGAGAAGGTTTCAGTGCCCAGGCTCACCGCGCGGACCTCTTGGCGAACGCCTCGGTGTCCGCGGCGGCTTTGGTGGGCTGCCCCGGCTTCCCAAGAAACCCGAGGTCCTTGAACCAATCGACGTACCGGTCGGTCCACGTGCCGAACGGGATGCCCCCCCGTGCCGTCAGCCCGCCCCCGTGGCCGCCGTTGCCGTAGATGTGCATCTCCAGGTTGGGGACCCCGGCCTTGAGCATGGCGGTGAAGTAGTCGGCCGCCCAGAGGGCGTGAACCTTATCACCAGGCCCCGCGGAGGCGATGAAGCTGGGCGGGGCGTTGCGCGGAATCTTAGTCGCCGCGTCGCGGGTGAAGGGGGTCGGACCCGGATAAATCACGCCGACGAAGTCGGGCCGCGCCGACACCTTCGCCAGCGGGTCGGCCGGGTCGGCGTTGTCGCGCGCGAAGTCGTCGAAGAAGAGGGCGGCCGGGGCGGCCAGCTCGGCCCCCGCGGAGAACCCCACGATCCCGACCTTCGCCGGGTCCAGCTTCCACTCCGCCGCGTGGGCCCGCACCAGTCGGATGGCCTGGAAGGCGTCGTTCACGGCGTCGGTCTTGGGTTCGTAGCCGTCCACACGCAGGCGGTTTCGCAGGACGATCGTCGAGACACCGTGCTTCGCGAAGAAGGGCACGAAGTCGCCGCCCTCGGGCCCGACCCACAGGATTTGGTGGCCACCCCCAGGCGCGACGATCACGGCCGCGCCGGTGTTGCCCGGCTTGTCGCCGACCAAGTGCACCTCGATGGACGGGTTGTGGATGTTCAGGACGCTCTTCGTCGGGCCTACCTTATCCTTGAGCGTCGTGTTGTACCGCTCGGCCTCGTGGACCCGGTCCCTCTTCAATCGCGGCGAGTCCGCGGGGTAGAGCGGAAGCACCACTCCGCCAGACAGGATGGACTCCGGGACGAAGGGCTTAGTCGGGGTGACGGGCTGGGCTCGCGCGGCGTGGCACCAAGTCATCAGCAAGAGCAGCAGACCTGCGTAACGCGTCATGGTTCGTCCTTCCTTTGGCCGGCCGATAGCGGGGAGACTAACGTCGAGGGGTCGGGGTCGGCAGGTTCCCAATGTCTCGGAACCGAGCGGCGTGAGTTCGTGTGCAGTCATGATATGTCATCCGCGGGAGTCACCCAGTCGGTGCTTGCTCGTAGCGGCAACTTGTCCACTTCGGGACCGGGGTTCAGCATGTCAGTTGTCTTAGTGACTGTCCCATAAGGGGTGATGGGGTGCGTAAAATGGCCCATGAGAACCCAACCCTACCCCAGTGACATCACCGACGAGCAGTGGGCGCTGG
>JAYTUC010000068.1:0-9846 GCA_043744775.1 Fimbriiglobus sp.
GTCAGCGCCTGAAGGGGAAAAGACCTCCAGGCGCTGACGCTTCTGGCTCGCCGAGAACACTTACCCCACCCACGCGCCGAAGCTGCCGAAGAGCGAGTCGTAGGGGATTTGCTCCTTGAGCAGTTGCGGGGCCATGTCGTTGCCCGAGGGGTCGCTGCCGCGACGGGACCCCGAGTAGGTCTGGATGCGCGGCAACTGTCCGCCGGTGGAGACGACGAGGCCGGCGAGCTTGCCGCCGTCGATGTTGCGCAAGACCGCCCGCGCCCCCACCGCGTCGCTCGGGGCGAACGGCGTGAAGTCGAGGAACTTCACCGCCTGATCGACCCGCAGCGGGTTCTGGGCCGGGGCGTTGAACGGCGACGTGACGGGGTCACTCAGGTTCAGGTACGCGGCGTTGTAGATGATGACGCGCGGGATCGACCCGTTGCCGCTGCCGACGACGATGTCGGCCTTACCGTCCGAGTCGTAGTCCCCCGCGGAGACGTTGACGCCGCCGCGGTCGCCCGAGTCGAAGGCGAAGAAGTCCGCCAGCACGTTCTGGTTGGGCAGACTCTTGCCGTCCAAGACGCGGACGCGCGGGCCGCCGCCGGAGCCGGCCCCAATGAAGACGTCGTTGCGGCCGTCGCCGTTGAAGTCGCCGACGGCCACGTGCACGCCGGTCCGGCTCGACGGCTCGTAGGCGAACTGGTCGAGGGTGCGGACCCGCGTCTTGGTGTTGTAAATCTGCAGCCGCGGCCCGCCGCCCTCGCCGGCCCCGACGATGAGTTGGGGCACGCCGGTGTTGTTGACGTCGCCCGCGGCGATGTAAACCCCGCCGGTGAAGCCGGACTCGAAGGCGAAGAAGTTATCGACGATCCGCAGCGTGAAGCCGTCAATGATGCTGACCCGCGGACCGCCGCCCGGCCCGGCCGCGACCGCCACGTCGGGGACGCCGTCGCCGGTGAAGTCCGCCGTCGCGACCCGCAACTCGCCGGTGTAGCCCGCGAACGGCTGCAGCTTCGACAGCGGGATCAGGTTGCCGAGACTGTCGGTCCGGGCGATCGTCACGAAGCCGCCCTCGCCGCCGGAGAACGACACCGTCCGCGACAGGCCGGAGACGAAGATCGGGAACTTCGACGAGAAGACTTGCGGGTTCGCCGGGTCCACGGTCAGGGTGGTGTCGAGGTCGGTCGCGGCGCTGGTGAACAGCACCTCGAAGTTGCGGAAGAAGTTGCGATCGACCACGGCGCTGCGGACGACGACGGCGGTCGTCGAGGCCCCGTTGCCGGACGCGATGTTCGCCGGGACCCCGCTGGCGAGGATCGTCTGCCGCAACACGATGTCGCGCACGAAGATGTCCGACTGCGCGCCGTTGCCGTCGGGCGTGTTCGCCAACACGTCGGCGAGGACCGTCGATTGGAAGGCGACCGCGATGCCGTCCGGCGTCATGCTCGGGAAGGTCGAGGCCCCCTGGCCGGTCGCGTTCGGGACCGAGGTCCGCACGCTGATCAGGCTGGTGAAGTTGTTGGAACTGCCGTCGAACTGGAAGATGTCGGCCTGGGCGTTGGCATCGACGACGGCCCCGTTCGAGAGTTGCGCGGGGTCGGTGACGATCAGGTTGGCGGGCGCGGTACTCGTGAACAGGATCTTGACCGCGTCCGGGGTGATCGAGTATCCGCCCGGCCGCAGGTCCAGGAAGCCGACGCCTTGCGCCGCCGCGCCGGCCTTGTGCGTGACCAGGCGGAACTGGATGGTGCTGCCGATGAACCCCTTCTGGATCAGGTCGAACTGGTCGTTACCCGTCGCGGTCGGCGCGCCGGCGTAGCCGGCGATGACGGTCTGCTTGTTGTTGGCCGTGGGGGCCGCCTGGCGGTACGTGAAGAGCACGTCGGCGTTGAACAGCGAGACGATCGCGTTGCCGATCAGCGCCGACCCTGCGTCCACGACGGTCTGGAGCGTCGGGGAACTGAACGTCGTGATGCCGTTGGTCGTCGTCGGGACCCCAGGAATAGCGATCGACGGCAGCAGCGGCGCTGCGACCTGGCCGCTGAACGCGCTGAAGTTGGTGTTGAAGCTGAAGAAGAAGTTGTTCTGGGCGTTGTTGAGCAGTGAGGTATCGACGTTGGAAATGTCGATCGAGTATGGTCGAGTATTCCGCGCGCTCGGGTTGCCGACGTTGATGTTGTAGTTGAAGCGGAAGGCGTCGAAGTTGCCCGAAACAGGGCTCTTGTGCAGTGCGACGAAGCCGGCCCCGCCCGCGGTCACGTAGCGACCCAGAGGGTCCACGGACATACCGGTGAGTCCGGCCCCGCCCGTCGGTCCCATCATTTGGAACTGGTAGTCGTCGGAGGCGCGAAGACCGAAAAAGCTGCGGAACGGCTGGTTGGCGGTAAAGACCGAAACCGGCTCGGGCACCGCCGTGGGATCAGTGGTATCAACCCGGAAGACATCGGGCGAACTGCTGTCATCCACGAACAGAGGAAAGGTGCCAAGGATACCGCCGGTGATACGGTTGGCGATGCGCTGGGCGTTGAAGTCCGACAGGAAGGTCACGACCTTGCCGTCGGGGCTAATCGAGGGGTTGGTCACGCCCCCCGCGCCGCCGATCGACGTGCCCGCGCCGGTCTTGCTCACCAGGGTCACGGCCCGCGCCGGGGAGGTCGCCGTCGCGGAGGCGCGCCAGACGAAGCAGTCCTGGCCACCGGAGTCGGCTGCGAAGCCGCCGCCGTTGGAGTAAATGTTCTGGTCGAAGAGCGCGGCGTTGGCACCGCTGAGGAACGCGACCGCCTGGCCGTCGTCGCTGAGCACGGCGTTGAGGTTCTGCCCCGGCACCGACTCGGCGACCCCCAGGCCCTTCTGGCCGGGGACGAACTGGGTGTCAAAGGCCGGCACGGGGTTGTACGCCGAGATCAGCGTGATGTCGTTGGTGCCGTCGTCGCGGCGCTCGAGGTAGAAGAGGTTCGTCTGACCGGGCGCGCTGACTTGCGGCAGCACCTTACCGGTGGCGTCTACGGTGCGCGACAGGTTGGTCGCCTTGCTCTGGAGCAACAGGAAGCGGCCGTTGCTGCTGGACCCCAGCACCTGCACGGCCGCGTCCGCCGGGATGTCGAGCAGGCCCGTGGCCTGGGTGAAGTCCGGCTGCCGGGTGACGAGGGTCGCGTCGGGCATGGCCCGCAGTTCGAGCGCCTCGACGGCCGGCTTGAAGCTCGGGGCGGTCACCGTGATCCGCGCCGACGAACTGGCCCCCCGCGCCTTGCCCGCCCCCAACCAGCTCGAAAAGAACGACATGGTAACCTCTTCCTAATGGTCGGGGACGGTCCAACGGAGGACTAGACTCCTAGGCACCAGTATGGACTATTGAGGCGGGGAAAGAAAACTCGCCGGCGGGGTTTCCCCCGAGCGACTTCCCCCCCGTCTCGCGCAGTTCGCGCCAGCCGCACAGCCGACGCAGCCGCCGGGACCGGTGCCCCTAGCCCAGGGCGAAAGTCCGACGGGCGATGCCCCGAATAGTTTCCCCCCGCCGCAAAATCGGCCCGCGTGTCGGGGCCTCCGACACCGCGCCGGCCGAACTGTCGGGGGTTGCGGTCCCATCCCGCCGGAAGTTCCCGGAATCCTGCCCCCGCGAATCGACCCGTCCTAAGTCCCTGTCGGCTCGCTGTCACCGGCCCCTCGCCGGCCGTGGCAGACCCCCGCCCTCGGAAGTGTTCGCGACGCGCGTCTCTTGGTGCCCCGGCCCCGCCGGTCGCGCCGACGCCGCCGCACGCACCTCCCGCGACGGGCCACGCGGCGCTCGCACGCCGCGCAACCCCGGCCCCAACACGCCCCGACGAACTCGCCCCCATGCGCACCCCGAAACTCCCCGCCCGCCGTGCTTCGCTCCAGGTCCTCGCCCTGGAGGACCGCCTCGCCCCGGCGCTGGACATCCGCATCGACTACAGCCTCGACACGAGCGGCTTCTTCGCCGACGCGACGCACCGCGCCGCACTCGAGCGCGCCGTCGCGGGGCACGAGGCCCACCTCGACTCGTCGATGGCCGCGATCACGGCCGGCGGCAACAACCAGTGGTCGGCGATCTTCACCAACCCCAGCAGCGGGGCCGAGGTGCGCGTCGCCAACCCGGCCGTCCCCGCCGACACGGTGGTAATCTACGCCGGCGGCCTGGCGACCGGCGGCGAGGAGGCGGGGCAGGGCGGCCCCGGCGGTTTCACGGCCAGCGGCACCCGCGCCTTCCAGGCCAGCGTCCAGACCCGCGGCGTGACCGGCTTCGCCAGTTGGGGTGGCAGTTTGTCGTTCGACACCGGGACCAACTGGTACTTCGGCACCGACCCGGCCGGCCGCAACGCCAGCCAGGTCGATTTCGAGAGCGTCGCCACGCACGAAATCGGCCACGCGCTCGGCTTCGGCACCTCGCCGCAGTTCACCGCGCTCGTCAAGAACGGCGTGTTCACCGGGGCCAACGTCGCCGCGCTCGCCGGGGCCGTCGCCGTGTCGCCCGACCAGTCGCACTTCGCGCAGGGCACGCGCTACAACGGCCACGCGGTGTCGATGCAGCCGGTGCTCGACCCGGTCGGCCGCGTCGCCTACACGGACCTCGACTACGCGGCGCTGCGCGACATCGGCTGGCGGACCGCCGGCGCGGCCCCCGTCGCCGCCCCGCCGCCCACGCCCCCCGCGACGCCGGTCGCCCCGCCGGTCGTCACGCCGGTCGTCGCCCCGGTGGTGACTCCGGTCGTCACGCCGGTGGTGCCGCCGCTGGAAACGGCCACGAAGACCGGCGGCAGCTCGGCGCAGGTCGCGGCCCCGGCCGCGGCGGGCACGCCGGTCGTGGTGTCCGGGGCCAACGACGGCACCGTGCAAGTCTACCGGGCCGACGCCGCGGGGGCCTTGACCCTCGCCGCGACGCCCTTCGCCCCGTTCCCCGGCTTCGGCGGCGCGGTCCGCTCGGCGACCGGCGACGTGACCGGCGACGGCGTGCCCGACATCATCTTGGGCACCGGCCCCGGCGGCGGCTCGCGGGTGCGCATCCTCGACGGCAAGACCTACTCGGACGTGGTGCCGCAGTTCAGTGCCTTCGAGAGCGGCTTCAGCGGCGGCGTCTACCTGGCCGCCGGCGACTTCGACGGCGACGGCCGCGCCGAGGTGCTCATCACCCCCGACCAGGGCGGCGGGCCGCGCGTCCGCGTGATGGGCGTGGCGAACGGCCAAGTCGCCACCGTCGCCGACTTCTTCGGCATGGACGACCCCGCCTTCCGCGGCGGCGCGCGGACGGCCGTCGGCGACATCAACGGCGACGGCACGCCCGACCTGATCGTCGCGGCCGGCTTCGGCGGCGGCCCGCGCATCAGCATCCTCGACGGCAAGTCGGTCCTGTCGAGCGGCCCGCGCCACCTGACCGGCGACTTCTTCGCCTTCGAGCCGGAGCTGCGTAACGGCGTCTACTTGAGTGCCGGCGACCTCAACGGCGACGGCAACGCCGACATCGTCTTCGGGGCCGGCCCCGGCGGCGGCCCGCGGGTGATGAGCCTCAGCGGCAAGGCGTTGACCCAGGGCGGCCCGGCCGCGGCGTTGGCCAGCCCGCTCGCCAACGCCTTCGTCGGCGACCCCAACCAGCGCGGCGGCGTCCGCGTCGCGGTCAAGGACACGGCCGGCGACGGCCGCGCCGAGGTCGTGGCCGGCAGCGGCGGCGGCGGCGAGTTGCAAGTCCTCGACGGCCGCAGCCTGGGCCGCAAGACTTCGCTCGTGCCCTACGTGACCAGCAACCTCGACGGCATCTACGTGGGGTAGGCCCGAGGCGAGCCGGAAAGCGTCAGCGCCCGGAGTTCTTCGCGAGTCGCGCGTCAGAACTCCGGGCGCTGACGCTTTGCGGCTCGCCGAGCGTCACTTCCGCGCCGGCACCGCGCACGCATTCTGCGCGCACGGGACTAGCTTGAAGCGGTTGCGCGCCACCCAGCGGTACGCGCGGTTGCCGAGTGGCAGCACGCCGGGCAGGTACAGCAGGACCGCCAGCGGGGCCGTCAGCGGCAGCCGCCAGGCGATCCACCGGAAGGCCGTGAAGCCGGCGTACGCCGTCTTGCGGTCCGGCGTGAGCAGGTGCATCTCGTCGAGCATCTTCTGCGGGTCGAGCGGCACCTCGCTCGCCGGCAAGTTCTCCACGTCGCGGGCACTCTGGAAGCTCAACAGGCGCAGCCAGTCGAGTGCCTTGAGCAGGCGCACGGACTGCTGGCAGAAGCCGCAATCGCCGTCATAGAGAACAACCCCCTTGCCAAGAGCGGAGTTGTCGGCGACAGTGGCAGGGCGGGTTTCGGCGGTCATGGGTTTGCCCAACGGGACTGCGGTGCGACCGACGGCGTGTCAACCGTCGCCGGGCGCATTCTACCACCGCCAACCGCGCCGCCAACTCGGGGCCTACCATGTTCGAGACGCTCATGGGCCTCCTCGGCGGGGCCGCGCGGAGCCTGGGGGAGTCCCGCCACGCCGGGGGAGGAGCCGCGCCGATGACGACCGCCAGCGAACTGCACGCCTCCGACGACGACCTGCCGCCCGAGGCCCGCGCCCTGATCGCCGAAGCCGAAACCGCCGCCCGCGGCGTCCGCGAGGGCCTCGTGTCGCGCGGCGCGCGGGTGCGGGCCATCGCCGAGGAGGAGGTGCGGGCCGTCCGCCGCCGCGCCGAGGACGAGGTCCGCGAGCTCGAAATCGCCGCGACGCGCGAGCTGGCCCCGTCGCTGACGAGCCTCTTCGACGGCCTGCGGGCGATTCAGGAAACCTACACGAAGCTCGGCAAGCTCGACGAGGCGCTGGCGGTGCGGGCGAATTTACGCCACCTGCGTGCCGACCTGCTGGGCATCCGCCCCGACCCCGGCAACCTCTCGGACCTTTCCAGCGACCTCGACGGCCGGACGTTCCTGTACGAGGTCGTCGGCCGCACCGACGGTGCGCTCTGGGGCGGCAACCCGTACACGCTCGACAGCCACCTCGGCACGGCGGCGGTCCACAGCGGGTTGGTCAAGCCGGGGCTGCGGGCGGTCGTGCGGGTGACGGTGCTCGAGAGCGAGTACCGCGAGTACGCCGGCACGGAGCGACGCGCGGTGGTGTCGTCCGAGTACAACGGCGGCTCGCGCGCCTACCGACTGGAAGCGGCCGAGTGACCGGGAGCCTGCACGACGACTGGGAGGCGCTGCTGCGGACGGTCGTCGCCGCCCCGGCCGACGACTTGCCGCGGCTGGTCGCCGCCGACTGGCTCGACGAGAACGCCGCCAACTTCGGCGCGACGGTCCCCGGCGTCGGGGCGACCGGCGAGGAGTCGTGGGCGGCGCGCGCCGAGTTGATCCGCGTGCAGTGCGAACTCGCCCGCCTGACCGTGAGGGACGCCGACTACTCCCGCCTGGCGCGCCTGGAGCGCCGGCTGCTGACGCCGTTCCACGTCAACCGCCTGTTGTGGACGCTCGAGGCCTGCCCGCAACTGATGCGGCTGCAAGTCCGCGAGGGGAGTTCGGCGATGGCCGGCCTCACGCTCACGAGTCCCGCCGAGTGCAGTTTCCGCCGCGGCTTCGTCGAGCTGGTGCGCTGCCCGGCGAGCGACTGGCGCGCCCACGGCCTCGCGGTGTGCGCCCGGCAGCCGATCGCCGAGGTGTCGATTACCGACCTGGGCGAACTGACCTCGACCGAGGCGTGGGAGTTGCGCGAGGCGTTGGCGGGCGTGCCGATGGTGCGCTTGCAGTACACGCACCAGCCGGCCGGCGTGCCGCTCACGTTCTTCCGCGAGCGGTTGCCGAACGCGACGGGGTGACTCCCGGCGAGCGGCGTGGCGTTGGCCCGCTGTTTCCTCCCCGGCGTGGGAGTGACAACCTGGTGGGAGCGCCAGGTATTTCCTGTGGGCAGATTCCACCCCATCGGGTCGTCACCAGCGGGCTGACGCCACGCCGCTCGCCGGGGATCGCCCCTTGCGGCCGTGACGGGCGTCGCTAGGCTGACCGACTTGCACCCCAAGTCGTCCGAGGTCGTGACATGAGCGCTACGCGCGGCGAGATCTTTGCGGGCGTCACCGTGGCCGTCGTCACGCCCTTCCGCGGCGGGGTCATCGACTGGGACGCGCTCGGCGAACTCGTCGAGTGGCACGTCACCCAGGGCACCGACGGCCTGGCCCCGTGCGGCACCACCGGCGAAAGCCCGACCCTCGACCACACCGAGAACGAGCGCGTCGTCGCGTTCGTCTGCGAGCGCGCCGCCGGCCGCATCAAGGTCATGGCCGGGACCGGCTCGAACAGCACCGCCGAGGCGATCCGCATGACCAAGGCCGCCAAGGCCGCCGGCGCGACGGGGACGCTGCAAGTCGGCCCGTACTACAACAAGCCGACGCAGGAGGGCTACTTCCGGCACTTCGGCGGCGTGGCGGACGCGACCGACCTGCCGGTCGTGATCTACAACATCCCCGGCCGCACCGCGTCGAACATCCTGCCCGAAACGGTCGCCCGATTGGCCGAGGCGTACCCGACGATCGTGGCCATCAAGGAGGCGACCGGCTCGCTCGACCAGGCGTCGCAAATCGCCGCGCTCACCGACCTGACGATCCTCTCCGGCGACGACAGCCTCACGCTGCCGCTCATGAGCATCGGCGGCAAAGGCGTCGTCTCGGTGGTCGGCAACATCGTGCCGCGCGACATGATGGCCCTGGTGCGGGCCTACGCCGCAGGCCGGCACGCCGAGGCGTTGGCGATGCACCGCAAGCTCTTCCCGCTGTGCCGCGACATGCTCGGCGTGGCGACCAACCCGATCCCCGTGAAGACCGCGATGAAGCTGCTCGGCCGCGGCAACGGCGAGTTGCGGCTGCCGATGTGCGCGATGGACGACGCCGGCGAGGCGAAAGTCCGGCAGACGCTGGTGAACTACGGGCTGCTGAAATAAGAGGGGGGATCCGAGGCTCCGCCGCAGGCGACTCTGGTTAGCCCGACGCGCGAGCGAGGGACCGCAGGGTGCCGGACAATGTTGACTGACATTGACGGTACGGCTCACGACCGGGACATTATCCAAGACCCTGCGGTCCCTCGCTCGCGCGTCGGGCTAACCAGAGTCGCCTGCGGCGGAGCCTCCTGTCGCTTGCAGCAACCAAATCTCCCCATACGCCTCCGGCTGTTCGAGCCGGACGTGGCCCGACTTGATGACTTCGAGCATCGCCAGGAACAGGCCGATTAGCTTCAGGCGGTGTAGCGGCGGCACCAACAAGTCGCGCAGCGGCACCCGGCCGCGCGCGACGACGGCGGCGCGAATCTGGTCCTCGTAGGCCTGCTGCGGCGTCTCGTCTTGCAACACCGTCGTCGCCCCGGCCGTCGCCTGCGTCTCGCGCAACAGCCGGGCGAAGGCACTCACGAGGTCCCAGAGTTCGACCGGCTTGACGCCCGGTGCCGACTTCGCCCCGGCCGGCTCGGCGGGCGCGGTTCGCGGCAGCCGGGTGGCGTGGGCCTCGGCGCGTTGCTCCAAAGCGTGGGCGGCGTCCTTGAACTGGCGGTACTCCAGCAGTTGCTTGACGAGTTCGCGCTGCGGGTCCGGCCCGGCGTGCTCGCGCGGCTCGTCGAGCTTCGGCAGCAGCGACTTCGCCTTGATCTCCATCAGCGTCGCCGCCATCACGAGGAAGTCCCCCGCGAGTTCCACGTCGAGTTCCTTCATGAGGGTCAGGAATTCGAAGAACTGCTCGGCGAGCTTAGTAATCGGCACGTCGAGGATATCGACTTCGTCACGCTTGACGAGGTAGAGCAGCAGGTCGAGCGGCCCGTGGAAGGCGTCGAGTTCGACGGTGTACTGCATGGCACTTCGATCGTGGAAGTAAGAATTTTTGCCGCGGAGACGCAGAGTCGCGGAGAAGACCAAATTCAA
>JAYTUC010000069.1:0-9810 GCA_043744775.1 Fimbriiglobus sp.
ACCGAAGCGTCGTTGAAGCGGGCCGACCTCCCCTGGCTCGCCGGGGCCATCCTGTTCGGCGGCGTGGCCGGGCCGGTGCTGCTCATGCTCGGCCTCGCCTCGACGCCCGCATCCTCCGCATCCTTGCTCCTCAACCTCGAAGGCGTCCTGACGGCGCTGCTGGCGTGGTTCGTGTTCCGGGAGAACTTCGACCGCCGCATCGCCCTGGGGATGGCGTTCATCACCGGGGGCGGCGTGCTGCTCTCGTGGACCGGCGACACCGCCGCCGGGGTTCCGTGGGGGGCGCTCGCCATCGCCGGGGCGTGCCTCGCCTGGGGCATCGACAACAACCTGACCCGCAAGGTGTCGGGCGGGAACCCCATCCAGATCGCCGCCGCCAAGGGTCTGGTTGCGGGCGGCGTCAACCTGGGCCTCGCCCTCGTCGCCGGGTCGCACCTTCCGGCCCTCCCGACCGTCCTCGCTGCCGCTGCGGTGGGCCTGCTGGGGTACGGGGTCAGCCTGACGTGCTTCGTGCTGGCCCTGCGGCACTTGGGGACCGCCCGCACGGGGGCGTACTTCTCACTCGCCCCGTTCGTCGGGGCTTTGTTGTCGCTGGCGATCTTCCAGGACGGACTTTCGATCCGCTTCGGCATTGCGGCGGCGCTCATGGGCGTCGGCGTCTGGCTGCACCTGACGGAGCGGCACGAACACCAACACCGGCACGAGCCGCTGGAGCATGACCACGGCCACGTCCACGACGAACACCACCAACACGAACACGCCCCCGACGACCCGCCCGGCGAGCCGCACAGCCACCCGCACCGGCACGAGGCGATGACGCATACCCACGTCCACTACCCCGACATCCACCACCGGCACGAGCATTGACGGCGGCTATAACCATCAGTGTCTTGCCACTCACCAAGGAGAATCACCATGACTCGATGGAACACCCGACGCCCCCTGCTGCTGCTCGCCGGAGGAGCCGTCTGTCTGCTGATCGGCGCTGCCCTGGTGCAGCCCTACGGCTGGCACGACTCGGCACGGGCCGACGACCACAAGGCCGACGATCCGAAGCTCGCCCCGCTGGACGCCGAAAAGATCGGGACGGCGGCGGGGGCAAAGGCCACGACTACGCCCGATGGCGTCGTGCGCATCGGCTGGCCCCGGACGGACGTGAAGGTGACGGTGGACGGGATGCCGCTCAAGCCGTTCGCCGGACTCGGCTCGTGGGCGGCGTTCGCCCCCGCCACGCACGGGGCGATGGTCATGGGCGATACGGTGGTCTTCCAGGATGAAGTCGCCCCGGCGATGGACGCCGCCTTCGCCGGTGGCCTGGAAGTCACCGGCCTGCACAACCACTTCTTCCACGACGAGCCGAAGGTGTACTTCATGCACGTCGTCGGCACGGGCGACCCGGAGAAGCTGGCCGTCGCAGTGAAGAACGTGTGGGACGCCATCAAGAAGGTCCGGGCGAAGGAGGCGCAGCCTGCGGCCAAGTTCGCCGGGGACACCCCGAAGGCCGGGACGATCACCGCCGACAAGATCGAGAAGATTCTCGGACACAAGGGGCAGTCCCAGGATGGCATCGTGAAAGTGACCATCGGTCGGGAAGGGACCATGCACGGGATGAAGGTCGGCGGGTCGATGGGGCTGACGACCTGGGCGGCGTTCTCCGGCAGCGACGAACTGGCGGCGGCGGACGGCGACTTCATCATGACCGCCGAGGAGGTCCAGCCGGTCCTGCGGGCGTTGCGGAAAGCGAACCTTCACGTCGTCGCCCTGCACAACCACATGGTCGGCGAGCAGCCGCCGTTCTACTTCACCCACTTTTGGGCGAAGGGATCGACCGAGGAGTTGGCGACCGGCCTCAAGGCGGCGCTCGACGCCCAGGCCGCAGCGGGCAAGAAGGGGAAACATTGATCGCTTGCTGTAGCGAGGCATTTTTGTCGAGACGTTCCCTGGGAAGCGACTCGGATACCTGCTCAAAAGCAACACACCCCGCCGTCTTCGGCGGGGTGTGTTGTTGTTTCCGTACTTCAAGCGTTACTTGCCTTGGTTGAGCGGGCAGCACTTCTCGCACGGCAGTTGCTCACCCGTGACGGGGCAGATGAAAGTCTGCTCCTTGGCCTGCTGCTTGCCCTCGTTGAGCGGGCAGCAGTTCGGGCAGGGCAGTTGCTCTCCCGTCAGCGGGCAGGTGTAGGACTGCGCCTGCGAGTGCGCATAGGCCACACCAGCCACGGCCAGGGGAAGGGCCAGCACAGCCGCCCAGAGCCATTTCCTTCGGTTCATGATTGATTCCTCTGAAAACACCGCACTCGAACTTCGGCAGGGACCGCCCCCGCTTACTTTTCATCTCCGGTCGTCGGCTTACCGACCGGGCCGGGATTGGGGTCCGACTCGATCACGGTCGCACGATACCCGGCCTTCTGGACCGCCTGGATGATCGGCTCGGTCGGGGCCGGGCAACACGCTTCCGAAGTCACGACCGCACGCTTCGTGTCGAAATCCGCCTTGACGCTCAGGACGCCGGGAACGTCTTTGATGGCCTTCTCGACAAGCGCCGAGCAGCCCTCGCAGGTCATGCCCTGCACGGAGTAGGTCGTCGTCCTGACCAGCGGGTTGTCCGTGGCACGTTCTCCGGCCCCTCCCCCGGAGATGAAGAACTTCATGTACTGCGGGAAGAACAGGAAGGCGACGGCCAGGACGGTGACGCCCCACAGGACCACCTTGTTCAGCGTCCTGATGTTGAACCGGCGTTTGCCGGTCGTGTTGGGGGTGGCACAGCAGTCCTCGTTCGCCGCTGCCGTCTTTCGTGGCCGGTAGGTGAAGTAGAAAGCTGCTGCGAGGAACACAACCGTCAGGCCGATGAACACGGGCCGGTAGGCGTCCAGCGCCCCGGCGATGCCCGCCCCCGACACGCCGAAGGCCAGCAGCGTCAGCGGGAGCCAGCAGCAGGCCGAGGCCATGACCGCCGACAGCACCGTGCCGACTTTCGAGATCGTCTCGGCCTTGTTCCCGGATGGCGGCGCAGAGGGGTTGAGTTCGGCCTTCGCCGCCTCGACGCCCTTGGCGACCGTGCCGAGGCAGCAGGAGCCGGACGGGTTCGTGACCTCGCACGCACAGCCGGGGTCTTTCATCTTCCGGCGAATGTCGTCCAAGGCGTCCGAGCGGCCCTTCGTGCGGAGTTCCGCCGTAATCGTGCCGACCGAGTGGCCGAAGCAGTAACACAGCGGTCGCTCGCCGGAGGTTTCCTTCACGCCCACGGCGACTTTCAGTTCCGCCTTGGTGAACGTCTGGCCGTTGCCGTAGTACACCGAGTCACAGTCCTTCGCATCGCAGAAGCGGTATTCCGTCTCGGCCACCCGTCCGACGAACTCATCCTTGAGCAACGACCGCAGCGTGGTCGGCGAGACGGCTTTGCCGTTCTTCCCGCACGCTGGGCATTCGGTGGCCGTGGTTGTCATGCTCGTCATGGTCATTATTCCTTTTCTGTCATGCGGGGGCGTCCGTCCAGCGCATCGAGGATGGGACACTCTCTCCCGCCGCCTTTTCCCCCGCACTCCGTCGTCAGCCGGGCGAGGGATTTCTTCATTCGTTGGAGGGTTTTGATCTTCTCCTCGATGTCGGCGATCTTGGCCTCGGCCCTCGCCTTCACGTCTTCGCAGGAGGGATCGACCCGGAGGGACAGGAGTTCCTTCGTGTCGTTCAGCGTGAAGCCGAGTTCCTTCGCCCGCTGGATGAACCACAACCGGGCGACGACATCTTCCCCGTACTGCCGATACCCTGCGGGCGTGCGGGCGGGTTCGGCCAGCAAGCCTTCCCGCTCGTAGAACCGGACGGTTTCGATGCCGACACCGGCAAGCCGGGCGAGTTGCCCCCTCGTCAGAAGTTTCATGGCCGACTTCCTCCGTCTGACTTCATTATGCACCCTGTACCATGCTACAGGGTCAACCCCCTCCGTTCGGAATTCGGCCCGCCCCGCATCCCGTGGAGTCTTTCACGACGAACGGGCGACGGTTGGTTACAGGCTCGATGAGTTGGTGGAGGACATCAGCGATGTCGAAGAACTGATCGAAGCGCTGGGCGTGTCGTTCAAGGTAAAGCGGCTCCCGACGTGGAAGCCCTCAGCCCAGGCAACGTGGCGAGCCGCTGGCAACCGAGTGTCGTGCCGAAGGAAAGGTCGCCAAGTAGTTGGCGACCTTTCCTCTTCGCAACTTCACTCCCCAATCTCTCTGAATCTCTTCGTCGTCACCCGCAGTTGCCGCCGAGCCGTCGAACGCTGGCGTTCAAGAAACGTCGCCAGTGACGTTGATTCAACATCGCCGCTCTCTCGCAGTAACTCGAACAGCCGTTCGTGGGAGACGAGTCGGACGCAGGGGGCCTCGCTCACTAACCAGAAGGCAGGGCCGCTTGATGTAACGATGTCGAGTTGGCGATGCACCTTAAATGCACCGTAACCGGCGAAATGCACCGTATTCGGCAACATTTTCGGGTTTTTGCTGTTTCCGTAAGTCGTTGTTGCGAAAGCAACTTGCGTTATTTTCTCTCACCTATCTATCTCACCCATGACCACGTCGAGGCTGCCGACGATCGCCGGCACGTCGGCGAGCAGGCAGCCGCGGCACAGCTCGCCGATCGCGCTCAAGTTGCAGAAGCCGCTGCTGCGCGCCCGCACCCGCAGCGGCACGTTCTCCTTCGCCGGCCGGCCGACGACGTGGAAGCCCATCTGGCCGCGCGGGCACTCCGTCTCGACGTAGCACTCGCCGGGCGTGAGCGCCCGCGGCGGCTCGACCCGGTGGGCGTACGTCGTCCGCATCGCCTCCGCGAGCTTCGGGGCGTCGAGCTTGCGCAAGTCCTCCGGCAGCGCCGCGTGGGCCGCCTGCAACTTCAGGCCGGCGGCGTGCAGCCGCTCGTACTCGGTCAGGGCTTGCGCGACGATTTTCACGCTCTCGACGACCTCGCGCATGCGCGCGCTGAAGCGGTGCCAGCAGTCGCCGATGACGGCCCCACGCGGCGCGTCGGCGAACGGCGGAATCGGCACGTCGAAGGCGTACTTCGCGTAGTCGCTGTACGGCTCGGTCTTGCGCAAGTCCCAGGCCGGGTCACCGCTCCGCGCGTCGAGCGAGGCGCGCAAGACGGGGCCGCTCCAGGCGTAGCTCAGCGCCCGGTCGCGCGGCATGACGCCGACGCCGGCGGTGCGCTTCACGAAGATGCTGTTGTCCGTCAGCATCGCGTGGTAGTCGGCGACGTTGGGCGCGAAGTAGTCGAGGAAGCGACGGCAGCGGGCGACCCAGCCGTCGGGCAAGTCGTCGTGGACGCCGCCGACGGTGACGTAGCTGTACGTCAGCCGCGCGCCGCACACGTCCTCGAACAGGTCGAGGATCTGCTCGCGCTCGCGGAAGGCGTACAGGAACGGGCTGAACGAGCCGAGGTCGAGGCCGTACGCGCCCATGCCGACGAGGTGCGACGCGACGCGGTTCAGCTCGCAGACCAGCACGCGGAGGACACTCGCTTTCTCGGGCACCTTCAGGCCGCACAGTTTCTCCACGGCGAGCGAGTAGCCGAGGTTCATGTTCATCGACGCGAGGTAGTCCATGCGGTCGGTGTACGGCACGAACTGGATCGGGGTGACGTTCTCGCCGACCTTCTCGGCGCAGCGGTGCAGGTAGCCGAGGTGCGGCGTGACTTCGCGGACGACCTCGCCGTCGGTGCGCAAGACCAGTCGCAACACGCCGTGGGTGGAGGGGTGTTGCGGCCCCATGTTGACGAGCATCTCGTCGGTCCGCACGTCCATCTCGATGGTGGTCAAGTCGGCGGGCATGGCGCGAACTCGGGGTGGCAGCTCGGAAGTTTTGCCGCGGAGACGCAGAGGCGCGGAGAAGACCAAAACCATTCACCGCAGAGGGCACAGAGGGCACATGAGAAAGGCAAAAACCGAGGAGAGCTAAAACCGAGTCGGGTTCTCCAGGTAGCTCGGTCACCGCAGTGGCACCGCGTCGTCGAAAGGTTTTAGCACGGTTTGGTGCCTTTCTCGGCCTTTTGCCTTTCTCCGCGCCCTCATGTGCCCTCTGCGGTGAATGGTTTTGTCTTGGTCTTCTCCGCGCCTCTGCGTCTCCGCGGCAAAACTGCTTTCGGGTCACGCCATCACGTCGCTCATCACCTTGCCGCGGCTGATCGGGTGCGGGCGGTTCAGGGCGTCGCGGATCTCCGTCTCGGGGTCGATGCCGAGTGCCGCGAACATCGTCGCGGCGAGGTCCTCGGGGCTGGCCTGGCCGCTCGTCGGGTACGCGCCGAGCTTGTCGCTCGACCCGTAGACGAACCCGCGCTTCGTGCCGCCGCCGGCCAGCACGGCATTGTAGCACTGCGGCCAGTGGTCGCGGCCGCCGTTGGCGCTGATCCGCGGCGTCCGGCCGAACTCGCCGACCCACACGACGAGCGTCGAGTCGAGCATCCCGCGCTCCTCGAGGTCGAGTACGAGCGTCGAGAGTGTCTGGTCGGTCAGGGGCATCAACTCGTTGAGGCGGGCGACGGGGTCTTCCTTGTTGAAGCCGTGGTAGTCCCAGCCGTTCTTGGGGCCGCCGATGGCCGGGGCGATGTAGACGTTGACGAACTTCGCCCCGGCCTCGACCAGCCGGCGGGCGAGCAGGCAGCTCTGGCCGTAGGTGGTGCGGCCGTAGCGGTCGCGGGTCGCCGGCGGCTCCTGCGACAGGTCGAACGCCCCGCGGAACTTCGGCGACGTGAGCATCGACACGGCCTTCTGGAACGACTCGTCCATGCCCCGCGCGGTCGCCGACTTCTCCAGCAAGTCGCTTTGCGCGTCGATGAGCTTCATGATCGCCGTGCGGCTTTGGAGGCGCTCGGGGCTGACGCCGTCAGGCAGGCTCAGTTCGGGCAGGCGGAAGTCGGCGCGGCCGGGGTCGTCGGCGAAGAACAGCGGGTTGTGCGACTTGCCCAGGAAGCTCGCCTGCTGCCCCGGCGTGACGCTGCCGTCGGCGATGACGTGCGGGAACGCCACGAACGTCGCCGTGCCGGGCTTCGACGGCGCGAGCTTGCTGACCACACTGCCGTAGGCGGGGAAGAGTTCGATCGTGTCGCGCAGCCGCTGGTCGTCGGTCGGCGGTACGACACCGGTGAGCGAGTAGTAGCCGGCCGAGGCGTGGTTGGCCATGCGCGTGGTGTGCGCCATGCAACGCACCACCGTGAGCCGGTCGGCCATCGCGGCGACCTTGGGTAGCTTCTCGCCGATGCGTAGCCCCGGCACGGCGGTCGGGATCGACTTGAACCAGCCGCGGACGTTCTCCGGCGCGTCGGGCTTGGGGTCGAAGGTCTCGTGCTGCCCCGGCCCGCCCCACTGGTGCAGGAAGATGACCGACTTCGCGGTCGCCTTGCGCGACGCGGACGGCGCGGCGAGCAGCCCCGGCAGCGACAGCCCGCCGAGGAGGGCACCACCGCCGACCCGCAACGCCGACCGCCGGGAGAGCAGAGGCATGGGAACTCCAGGGCGAGAAGGAAAACCGTTTTGCCGCAGAGACGCAGAGGCGCGGAGAAAACCAAAACCCAACGCCGTGTTTAAAACCAAATCCTGTGTTTTGGTTTTCTCCGCGCCTCTGCGTCTCTGCGGCAAAACGGTTTTCGGGACTTTAGCTCGGGTCGATGGCGATTCCCAGCGGGCCGACCACTTCGCGCAGCGCGGGCAGGTTCAAGTCGGTCACGTGCAACGACACCGGGCCGAGGCGCGACTCGATCAGCGACTCGGTCGTCGGCCACTGCATCAGGCCGTCGGCGACTTCGGCACTCGCCACGGTGACGACGCGCAAGACGTGCGTCTTGGCGGTGCTCGGGGGGAGTACGAACAGCCGCGCGGCCGGCGGCAGCGGCTGGCCGGCG
This sequence comes from Fimbriiglobus sp., assembly GCA_043744775.1. Taxonomy (GTDB): domain Bacteria; phylum Planctomycetota; class Planctomycetia; order Gemmatales; family Gemmataceae; genus Fimbriiglobus. The sequence continues at coordinate 7,870 of JAYTUC010000069.1, forward strand.
CGGAGGCGGAACCACTCGTCGAACTTGGCCATGTCGTAGCCGGCGTCCACGGTGCGGCGCAGCGACGCGGGCGTCAGGCGGAAGCGGCGCACGCTCGGCGGGTCGCCGGGGATCGGGTCGGTCAGGCGAACAATTTCCGCCTCGAGGAGCAGGTCCGAGTTGGTCGTGTCGAGCGTCATCGTCACGCCGTCGTTGGCGATCGCGAGGCACTGCTGCGGCTTGGTGTCGTAGTCGCGGTTGCCCACCAGTCGCAGGTACTTGAAGTCGGGGTCGCGGCCGTCGTCGGACAGCGCGATGCGGTCGGTCACGCGGATGCTCACGATGCCTCGCGCCACGGCGGCGTCGAGGTCCTCGGCCGTCTGGAACTCGACGAGCGTCGCGGCCGTGAAGATCGTCAGCCGGTCGCGCTTGTCGGCCCAGCGCCGCAGCAGGTCGGCGACCGCGGGCGGCACCGCCTTGATGCCGTGCTGATTGAGCGTCTGCTGGATGCCGGCGAGGGTCACGCCGGATTCGAGGCCGTGGTAGGTGCGCGTCGCGGTCAGTTCGAGCGTACACGCGGGGCCGAGGTTCTTCCACTGGGCGAAGCGGCTCAGCTTGCTGATCAAGAGCGGCGTCAAGCCCTGGCGGTAGGCGACGATCTCGGCGTTCGGCTGGACGAGCAACGCCTGCGCGACGGTCGGGGTCGGGGCCGGCTCGGGGCCGCCGACGAGCAGCCAGCGGCCGAGGTCGGTGAGCCGCATGCGCCAGACGGTGTCGTGCTGCGTCGCCTCGACGACCCGCAGCGGCAGCAGCACGCCGAGGAAGTAGTTCTCGACCCAGAGCCGGCCCCGCGTCTTGGTCTCCTCCTTGGGCAGAATCCCCTGCCACGACGGGTGGTTCGCCCACAGCCAGTCGGCGACCGGCTGGGCGTCGGCCCACTGGTTCGCCGGCAGCTTCGCCAGCAGCAGCGCCGACAGGAACCCGGCGGTCGGTGTCGGGTACTGGCCGGTCTCGCTGGGCAGGTAGCCACGCAAGGGGTCCCACGGCTCAACCGCGGTCAGCCCGGCCCACAGCTCGACGATCGTCGGCGCGAGGGTGGTGCCCCACGACTCCGAAAACGGGGCGGCCCGCAACTCGCCGTCGCGCTTCTGGAGCAGCCCGCACGCCTGCGCCCAGAACAGTGAGAGCACCCCGGCGTCCGGCACCGGCCGCAACTGCTCGGCGACCGACGCGCTGAGCACCGTGTCGGTCTGCAGCCGGCCGTGGTCGCGCTTGAACAGAGTGTTCGCCTGGGTCAAGCGGACGAGGTTCTCCTCGATCTGCTGGCGGACCACCGAGAGTCGCAGCGGCCAGTCGAGGCCGTCGGCGTTGCGGACGGCAGGCGCGCCGACCGGCTCGCCGAAGACCGTCGGCAGCCCCAAGTCTTCGGCCCGCGCGCGGGCGGCGACTTGCGGGTGGACGACGACGCGGGCGTCGGCGATGTTGCCCTCGCCCAGGAACGCCTCCCACGCCGCGAGTTCGGCCGGCACTTCGCCGAGCACCGGGCAGACGAGGCCGTTGTCGAGCAGCGTCGTGACCGGCGACAGCCCCTCGGCGTGCCCCAGCGCCGCGAGGGCCAGCACGAGCGAGCCGACGTTCCAGGTCGTCCGCCGGCTGAGTCCCATCAGCGTCAGGGCTTTGCGGGCGGCGTCGGGCAGCTCTTTGATGCGGCGGTCCATGACCGGCGGGTTGAGCAGCGTGCCGAGGCACTTGTCGATGAGTTCGTCGGCGGGGATGACGGTGCGCGGCTTGACGAGGCGGCTGGCCACGTCGCGCAGCAGCGCCTCGGAGTAGCGGCCGAAGAGTTCGCGCAGGCGCTCGGTGGCCAGTTCATTTTCGTCCGTTGCAAGCATACGTGTCGTTCTACACCAGCGGTCGCGCGTCGGCCATTGCAATCGCGTTACGGCCAGATTCCCGCTGGCG
>JAYTUC010000070.1:0-9695 GCA_043744775.1 Fimbriiglobus sp.
TCTTGAGGAATTTGCGGGCGGCGGTGCTCTTCGACGTGCCCGGCGGGCCGACGACGATGAGCAGCCCCCGCTCGCCGTACTCGAAGGCGTCGATCTCGCTGTAGAAGTCGGCGTAGGTGCGGACGGTCTCGGCCCCGCGGGGTACCTTCCGCGACGTGTTCTTCGGCATGGGTGTATCTCCTTGTCGGGTGGCCCCGGCCGAGTGGTCGGGGGTGGGTCGGTCGTGCGTCAGCCTTACCGCTTTTTCTTGCTGAACTTGCCGGCCTGGATCGCGGCCTCGACCTTCGCCAGGTCGAACCGCGGGGTGGCCCGGTCGTGCAGCCGGACCTCGCCCAGGTCGATCTTCTTCGCCCGCATCCGGTCGATAGTGCGGGCGTGTACGTTGAGCATCTCGGCCAGTTGTTGTTTGGTCAGCAGTTTCGCAATGGTCATGGCGTTCCCTCAGTGGTGCGTGACGGTTTGTCTCAGTCGTAGTTGACAGGCTGAATGTCCTCGAAAGCCGAGTGAGTTACCAGAGACGTTTTTTCAGCTCATTAAGCTGAAGGCAGGCCAGACCTGTGATGCCGGTCAACGCGAAAACGGGAGCGGTCACCGGCCCCTTCTTGGGGTGTGGCCGCTCCCGTTTCGGGAGGTAATGTTGAGATGAGGGGGGTTGAAGTTAACGTGAGTTTCGAGGTGGCGATTTCGGGCAGAAACGGCGGATCACAGTCGGGCGTTGGACATAGCGTCTACGGCGTTCCCCATGCCGACCACGCCGGCATCGGCGTACACCTGGAGGGTGAGACGGATGTCGCTGTGCCGCATATAGCTTTGGGCCTCCTTCGGGGGCACGTTGGCGACCGCGAGCATGGTGCCGGTGGAGCGGCGGAGGGAGTGGAAGTCCGCCGTCCGGCCGCGGGCGTCCCGGTACGGCACACCGGCCCGCTTCATGTCGCCCTTGAAGGTCTTCAAGCACGGGACTCGGAACACCGGGTCGCCGGCCTGCTTGCCGGTGTCCTTCACCCACTGCCGCAGTTCCTCGGCCAGCTTCGGGACGACCGGGAGGATGAGTGCGTTCTCGTTCTTCACGTCCTGGACGCCAGTGGACGGGTTGAACGCGGCGAGCCTCACGAACGGGGTCGGGCCGTCGAGCTTCAAGTCGTACACCTTCAAGGCGGTCGCCTCGCCCCGCCGGAGGCCGAGGGTGGCGACCGTGCGGTAGCACAACTCCCGCTCGCGTCCGAGCAACGCCAGGGCGGCACCCGTCTCGACCGACAGTTTCGCCGGCCAGGGGCCGGGGCGGGTGCCGTCACTGCGGGGCCGGCCGCCCCTGTTCACCGCCCCGGTCGTCAGCGGCCCGGTGCGGGCGGACTGGAAGATGCGGGCCAGTTCGTCCGGGGTGAAGGCCCGCGGCTGGCGTTTCGGTGTGTCCTTCGGCCTGACTGCGTGCGTGACCGGGTTGCGTGCCAGTTTCTTCTTCGTCACCAGCCACCCGGCGAACGAGTGCAGCTTGCTCCGGTGCTTTATCACGGTGCGGCTGGCCTGCGTCATGGCGGTCAGGTAGCGGTCCACCCGGTCGAGGGTGAAGTCGGCCAGCGTGGCGACTCCCACGACCCGAATCGCCGTCTCCAGGATGCACCGCTTCCCGTCCACATCGACCTGCCCCTCCTTCTCGCAGTGGACGAGGTAGGCGGCGACGTGCTCCGCGATGGGGGTGGCCTTGAGGGCCTTCGGGTTCACGGCCCCGGCGGCACCGTACTGCTGGGCGTCCCGGTACTCGGTCAGGGCTTGGTCGGCGTGCTCCTTGCGGGTGAACCCGGTGTTGACCCGCGTCATCGGGCGGGTGGACTTGTCCACGATGGTGTACGTCTCGGCCACGTCGGTGACCTTCACCGCACCGGGGGTAGCACTCGACGCACGCCGCCACTGGGACTTCGGCTTGGTCGGGTCCGGCTGGACCCAGCGGGTCGTCCGCACTTTGGTGATGAATGCCATGTCTCGCACTCCTCTATGACGGCGTGGCTTGGTTGTACCCGTGGTTGTACCCGATCCCGTTCCACGGCGTCAAACTCGGAGTAGCCGTGTCGAAGTGCCGGGCCAATTCGGCTCGGAGGAAATGACCTGAATTGCCGGGGAATATGCGGTTTCAGTCCTGTGAAGACTCGGTGTGTCTTGACGTGTCGGCGGGAGGCAACTAAACTTGAATTCGCTTTCGTAAAGCGGGGGTCCAGGGTCCGAATCCCTGAAGCGGCTCTTTCAAGTCCCCGTCGTCAGCCGTCCTCATAGCCCCGCATTCGTCGTCAAACCCCTTGGAAACAAGGGGTTGCGTCGTTGACACTTCGACGAAGTGATCCCCTGACGTTTCGTCAGGTGTCGTCATGCTTCCGCAGGTTTCGCCAGGCTCGGGGGAAAGCCCAGGGGAAAGCGGGGGAAAGCGGTCGGCCCCGGCGGGTGCCCTGGTGGTGCTGATTTTCGGCCGCGTCGGGGCGAGGGAGGGCATCAGCCCGGCGGCCCCTTCGATCTCCCCGGCGTCGGCCCCCGTGTAGCGGTTCATCGTCAACCGCGGGTCGGAGTGGCGGGCCAAAGTCATCCGCGCCTTGAGGCCAACTTTCAGGGTGTCGAGCATCGTGATGAAGGTCGCTCGCAGCGCGTGGAAATCGGTAACGAGTTCGCCGTCCGGGCCGGCCGTTGTGCGGGGGATGCCCGCGGCCTTGGCGTCGGCGTGGAACAGGCTCGTCGGCCGGTCGGACCACGTCCCCGGCCAGACCGGCTTACCCCGCGGCTTGCCGGCCAGGTAGGCGGCGAGGTCCGCGGCCAACTCGGCGGGGATGGGCTGGCGGGCGGACTTGCCGTTCTTGGTGAACTCGGCCGACAGGGTGACGGCCGGGGCCGGCCCGGCGAGGTCGAAGTTCTCGGGGGTGAGCGCGGCCGCCTCCCCGGCGCGGTATCCCGTCAGGGCGCAGACGCGGTAGAGCGTCGCCCGGTCGGGGCCGGTCAGCCCCCGGATGACGGCGTCCGAGTCTTGGGAGGCGTCGATGAGCCTGGAGAGTTCGGGGCGGGTGAGTGGCCGGCGGACGTGGCGGCGGTCGCGCTCGGCGTTGCCCTTGCGTACCGCCGCGAAGGGGCTGCGTTCCAACCGGCCGTTCTCGGCGAGCCACTTGGCGAACTGCTTGACCGCCTGCAAGTAGTCGTTGACCGTCTGAGTCGATCGGCCCCCGGACGCCTTGAGCTTCGCCAGGAAGCGCTCCAGCGCCTCGGCGGACAGGTCGGCGGGCATGAGCGCGTTGCAGCCGTCGAGGGCCGACGCGACCCGGCCGCGCTTCAGGGCGACGTACTCGGCGCTGCGGCCCCTCCCGGCGAGCGCTTCGAGCCAGTCGGACAGGTGATCGGAAAGGGGCGTCTTGCGGTGCCCGGTTAGGGGGGTGACCAGCCCGGCGCGCTCGAGCTGGACGCGGGCCTCAATGTCCCGGAGCATCTTCCTCGCGGCGTCCTTGTTGGGCGAAAGCGGTTCGCAGCGGCGGACGTTGGCACTGTCCAGGTACTCGCCGTACCACGCAGCGACCGGCAACCGGATGCGGCCGCCCGACGCTGTGAGGGGGGCGACGACGGGCTTGCCGCCCTTGTCGAGGAATCGAACGGCCGCCTTCCCCCGGAGCGTCGCGGGGGTGGCACCCGCGGGGGCGGGCCGGGTGTAGAACTTGCGCTTGAGTTCGGGCATGGTGGTAAGCTCCGTCACTGCGTCGGGTGTGGAATGATGGCCGCGGGCCGCGGCCGGGTCAAGGGCTTGCCCGCCCAGAGCGCGACGGTTCGCGCCCGGCGGGGTGAGGGACCGGGGGTGGGGTCATTGTTATCTGAGGCGGGTTCGCGGACGTCGGGAGCCTTGCCGGACTTTGCTGCTGCCCTCACATCGACGGGACGCGCGACTTGAACTCGGTGTACGGCCGAACGTAGTCCAGCACGACCTCGTCGATCGGCCCGTTGCGCTGCTTGGCGACGATCACGGTCAGCGGCTCGACGCGCGGCCGCGACCCCGACTCCGGCAACGGCTCGGGGTGTAACAGCATGACCACGTCGGCCTCCTGCTCGATCTCGCCGGAGTCGCGAAGGTCGGACAGAACAGGCTTCGGGTCGGCCCGGTTGACGTTCTGGCGGTTGAGCTGCGCGAGGCAGATGACCGGGACGTTGCAGTCCCGCGCGAGGGTCTTCATGGCCTTGGCGGACGCGCCGACCTGGGCGCTGACCGTGTCGCCGATGCGGCGGTCGTGCCTCATGCGTTGCAGGTAGTCCACCACGACGAGCTTCACCCCGAACCGGTCGGCGTACCGCAAGGTCTCCCGCGCGAGTTCCGCCGGCGAGAGGTGACTGCGGTCCTGGATCCACAGCGTCCCGGCGGTGCGCTTCGCCGCGGCCGCCGCGACCCGACCGGCCTCGTCGTCGCCGGGGTCGGTCCGCAGGGGCCGGTTGCCCGTGAGCGCCCCCAGCGGCACCCCGGCGCGGATGGCCAGGACGCGCGCCCCGAGTTCGTGCCGGCTCATCTCCATCGAGAAGAACAGCGCCGGGGCGTGCACGATGGCGTTCAGGGCGAAGTTGGTGGCCAGGGCGCTCTTGCCGACCGACGGCCGCGCGGCGACGACGTAGAGCGCCCCCGGCCGGAAGCCGCCGATGATCGTGTCGAGTTGGGCGAATCCGGTGGACAGCGGGCGCGACCCGCGGCCGGACTGGCGGTCGTCGATCTGGCCGACGACCTCGCCGACGGCGACATCGAGGGCCACCGGTTCGTTTCCCCCGCGACGCGACGCGGCCCCGCGGTGCGCCGCGGCGGCCATCCGGTCGAACAGTTCCGCCGTGCCCGAACTGCGGTCGTTGGCGTCGCGGGCGATCTCGTGGCAGTCGCGGACGACGCGGCGGCGGTCGGCGTCGTCGCGGATCCGCTCGGCGTGGTACTCCCAGCCCGCGCCCACCCCGGCGGACTGCATCGCGTCGAGCAAATACTCAGCGCCGCCGATGTCGGCGAGCCGGCCGCCGTCGGCGACGCGGGTCGCGACGCTCGCCAGGTCGATCGGGGCCTTCCCGCGGTGCAGCGCGAACACGGCGTCGGCGATCCGCCGATGGGCGTCGGCGTAGAAGTCGCAGGGGTCGAGCGCGTCGGCGACCTCACCGACGATTCCGGGGTGGGCCAGCATCGCGCCGATCACGAACTTCTCGGCGGCCTGGGCGTTGGGGGTGGGCTGGTCGGTCGCGGTCATGGGAGTTCTCGGTGGGGTTCGGGTGCGGGGTGCGGGGTGCGGGTAAGGGGGGTTAGTCGGGTTCGTCGTACCCGCGGCGGGCCGGGGCCGCGGGAGGCTTGGCGAGCCAGCGGGCGAAGTTCTGGTTAAACTTGGAGAGCGTGTGGCCGGCGTAAAACGGGTCGGGGTCGGCGAGGTAGCGGCCGGCCGCGGCGAGGAACTTCGGGACGCTGCCGCTGCAGTGTGCGAGCATCGCCTTGACCGCGGCCCCGTCCCTGCCGCCGGCGAACGGGTACTTCTCGCGGTACTTGGCCTGCCAGGCATCGCAGAAACCGGCAACGGCCTCAGAATGCCCTGGCGGAGCGTCTGACGACCTCGCAGGCTTCGGGGGAGACTTCGGTTCGGGATTCGGCTTGACCGATCCGATGGGCGGACGCGGCGCAGCCGCGGAAGTGTTTTGGGGTAAGGGAAAGGGTAAGGTAGAAAGGTCCGCACATGAATCGCGGTTGGTTCCGCACATGAATCGCGGTTGGCTCCGCACCGGTGCGGACATAGAGTCAGGCTTATCCTGGTTTGGTGCCGCAGTTTTGCGGACATAAGTCGCGGGGGGTGGGGTCGGCCCCTCGTCGGTCGCCCCGTCGTCCATGCCCTCGAACTCGGCCGGGACGACGACCCAGTACTTCCCGGCTAGCGTCTTCCCGCCGCGCTCGTAGTGTAACCAGCCCGCGTCGACGGCCTTCCTCCGCACCCGGTCCAATGTGTCCGGGGAGTGGAGGCCGGCAAGGGGCAAGAGTTGCTCGTTGTAAAACGTGACCGCTCCGGTGTAGGCTTTGGCGTCCTCGGTCATGACTACGCAGGTCAGCAGCCAACAGGCGTCCGTGCCGATCTGGTTGGCGAGACACGTCTTCGCCATCCGCCGCAGGAACTTGTTGGCGAAGAACCGCGGCCGGGTCGGGTACTGGCTCGTTGGGTCGCTCACGCGCGGCCCCCGTCGCGGCGCTCACCGTAGATGCGGCGGATCAAGAAATTGACTTCCCGACGTAATTTCGCGAGTTCGGCCGACTCGGCTTCCCGACGCGCGGGCTTGGGCCGCGGCACGAAGACGCTGGCGAACTGCGCTTCGAGGGTGCCGGCCACGCGGTTGTGGGCCTGGGGGCCGGGTCGCATCGCAACGAAGGCCGCTGGCGGTCTGGGCGTGCCGGGATCGTCCGCCGGCGGCGGTAGGGGTTCAGTGGCCATAGTTCACCTGCGGAGGTGGATTGGGTGCGAGACGGGCGACGTTTCGGGCCGGAAGCGCCGGCTCGCGTCCATTCGTTGATTGCGCTACTTCCCGCGGCCTGCTCGGTCACGCAGGCCGACCCAGAGGCGACGCCAAGTCTCGCGCGGCACGCACCCGTATGCCGTCCAGACACTCAACTCGAAGCGGCACCATAAGAGCCTGCCTCCGAGCCGAAGCCCCGCGGGCAATTCGCCTGTTAGGTTAAGGCGGTCGAGGGTCGATGCGGAGATGCCCAGGTACGCGGCGGCTTCCACGCGACTTAGCAGCGCTGGCGGCAATCGCTTTGGCTTCGTGCGGGACTTCTTGCCCTTAGCGGCGTCGAGGGCCGGGGTCGAGAGGACGCGAGTCATCGTTGCCCCCCTGCGGAGGGCGACGCCTTCGGCGGCAGAGTGATGGCCTTGGACTCGGAAATGCGCAAGAGGCGGGCGAGTAGCCGGGCCTCCTGGCGGACGCGGTACAGCCGCGTGCGGATGACTTCGGCGGCGGGGATCGCCTCGACGGGGTCGGCGACGGCTTCCATGACTCGAACTCCGGGGCGGCCGACCGGACGCGGTCGGCCAACACCCTCAGTAAATCACGCGGTCCCCCCACGGATCCCCCACGGACTCCCTGAATTCCCCCCATAAACCCCCCGCGGGCGGTGTCACCTTTGCTGAGACCGCGACCAGCGGAGGAAGTCGGCACCCCACTCGAGCTTCGACGGCAGGCCGAGGCGTCCCGCGATGATGTCGTTCAGCTTCTTGGCGTACTCTTGCAGCTTCGACCAGTTGACCGCAGACCCACCAGCCGACTCGTAACCCGCGACGGCATGGGCGGCCGTTAGTGTGCCGCGGACTCGGAACAGAGGCCACATCGCCACCAGCAGGTTGTAGTACCGCCTCTCAGACTTGTCGAAGCGGTGGAGAGTACTGGCGTACCAGAACTCTAGAGGCCCGCCTGTCCCGTCCGCGTGCCGCTCTCGGACTTCTTCGAGCTCGGCCCGGCGGAGGCCGTTGGCCGCTGGGGCGGTCTCCGCCGCCGCAATCAGCCCAGCCACTTCCGCGGCTTGTTGGCTGGCCGGGTTCGTGGTGACTGACGCTGCGGCCGGGGCTGGGATCGACACTCCCGGTCGTATCGCGGCGGCCTGCCGTTCGCCGTAGGCGGGGTCAAGAACAACGCCGCGGCGATCGGCCGTGCCCTGCGTTGATGCCGCATCAAGAGTCACGACTTGACCGGCGTCAGGAGGGGAGAGCCGGGCCGCGACGCTGCCGAGTGCGGCGCCAGTACAGTAGCAAGACGGCAGCAGTTCGGCGGGGATGCCGATCAGGGCGAACATGGTTCGCAGTAACCGGCACACGGCCGCCCCAATCGCCGCGGCCTTCGCCGGGTTACGGGAGAGTTTCGCAGCTTGCTCCCTGAAGGCATCGATTAGCGCGCGTTCGCCGGGGGTCAACGGGTTGCCCCCGGCCTGGGCGATCTCGGCCAATGCGTACCGCGCCGCGCGCTGCACGATCCGGACGGCCGCTGAAGCAATCAGGTCGCCCGGCGGCGCGGCGGGCAGCGCGAAGCCGTGACCGTTGAGCAAGTACCCCGCGACATCAGAGGAGAACCGACGCGGGAAGGCGTCGGCACTTCGCCAGTCGGTTCCGACCTCAACCTGGGCAAGCGTTGCGAACGCGGCGTCACTCGCCTCAATCACAGCCCCAGCCTCGTCGGGTCCGAATTCGAGCGGGGGCGTCGTTGCGTCCATTGGGGGTTCCCAGTCGATGTTGCGGGGGCCGGTGGCCGTCGCCCCCCGAACTGGGCGGCGCGTCGGGCCGACGGCTTACCGGAAGTAGCTACTCCCCTCGGCCGCGGATTTGGTGTACGCCCGACCACAGCGTCACGCAAGCGTCGGCCCGGCTCATGCGGGCCGGTCCCCGGCGGCGGCCTCGTCTCGATCCCGCTCTGCTTGCAAGGCCTTGATGCGCGCGTCGAGTTCGTCGTCGGTCATTCGCCGGACCTGCTCCGCCCACTCGGCGCTCGACGCCGGGGCGGGGCCGAAGTCCTCTCCCGTCAGTTCGCGGATGCGGGCGAACACGTCGAAGGGTGCGGCCGGCGGAGGGGCCGCCACGGCCAGGGCGGCCTCCCGCTGCCGGGGCGTGCCGAACTCCGCCGGCCGGGCCGCGGCGAGCAGCCGCAGCAGCAGCGCGTCGGACTTCGTGACCTTGGTGAGCGGCACGCCGGTCGCGCCGTCGGTGTTCGGCGGGACCATCGTCCCGTCGGGCATCAGCCAGACGATCACGGGTTGGCCGCGGTGCAGCACCAACTCGCGCACCCCCTGGACGGCCCGGCGCACCGCCTCGGCTTGGAGGTCGTCGCCGTGCCCGGCCACGGCGTCGTCCCACGCCTCGCGGAACTCCCCATCGAACGCTCGGACCCGGTAGACCCATCGCCGATCCACCCGCGCCGCTTCGCACGCGCGGGTTGGGCTACCGCCGGCCCTCAAGGCGGCCAGAAAGGCAGGCATCCACGGGCGGAAGACCTGAATCGCCCCGTTGGGCGGGGTGTCGCGGGGTGTCGTGTTCATAGTGATCATCCTATCACTACTGCTGTACGGCTGTCAAGACCCCAGCGCCTGCCTACGCCGACCGGACGAAACCGGACGGCTTTCACAGCCCCCGCCTCATCGTGCGGGGCGGCGGGTGCGGCGGGTGCGGCGCGTGCCCCCGCGGATCTGGTTGCGTTAGGCCGGTTCAAACGGGGGGCAGTCGCGGCTTCATCCGGGCGACGAGGGCCGAGACTTTGCGGAGCACTTCCAGCAAGTCGCCACGCCGCTTGGGCCGCAGTTCTGCCTCGGCTTCGAGGTGGACCCTTATGTCGTCAATCCAGTAACGGACTTTTTCCGCATGATCGCCGAAGCTTATCCCCACGCGTGTGGTCAGGGGGGGTAACAGCCTCGCGTCGGTGTAGGCCTCGACCAACTCGTGGTAAAACGACGGGGCGGCTCCGGCTCCAAGTCGGGGACAGGGCGATGATCTAGTGCCTCACCGCACGAGTTCCTTCGGGTAGAGGTGGTCGAGCTTCTTGCGGGCGTCGGCCACCCGGAACGTCCACTCGATCTTCGCCTTGGCCTCGTTCCGGGCGGCCTCCCATGCCGCTACCTCGGCCGCCAACTTCTCCCGGCTGTCGATCCGCCGGCCCAGGCACTGGCCGGCCAGGACGCTCAACTCGCACTCGGCCATGTTCAGCCA
>JAYTUC010000071.1:0-33384 GCA_043744775.1 Fimbriiglobus sp.
GTGGTTCCGCACGGCCCCCAGGGCGTCGGCGACGACCGACTCCTTGTCGGCGATCAGCAAGACGAGGTCGCCCGGCTCGACGCCGAGGCGATCGCGGACTTGGGCGTGGGTGGCGTCGCCGAAGTACTTCACGAGCAGGTCCGGCGTCGCGTCGGCGGTCGCCTTCATCGACAGCAGAATTTTCGCCTTGAAGGTGTCGGCGACCTTCGGCAGTTCGCCGCCCGGCTTGAGTTGGCTGTTGCTGTACTTGGCCGCCGCGCCCTTGACGTTGATCGCCCGCACGACCCCGCCGTCGGCTAAGGCCGCTTTGATGATCGGGAACTCGCTCGACGCCGCGAGGTCGGTCAGGTCCGTGATTTCGAGGCCGAAGCGCAGGTCGGGCTTGTCCGAGCCGTAGCGCATCATCGCGTCGGCGTAGGCGAGACGCGGGAACGGCGTCGGGATCGACAGCCCGTGGACGCTGTGCAGGATCTCGGCGGCCAGTTGCTCCATCAGCGCGAGGATGTCGTCGCGCTCGACGAAGGACATCTCCACGTCGAGTTGCGTGAACTCCGGCTGGCGGTCGGCCCGCAAGTCCTCGTCGCGCAGGCAGCGGGCGATTTGGAAGTACTTGTCGTACCCGGAGATCATCAGAAGCTGCTTGTACAACTGCGGCGACTGCGGCAGGGCGTAGAACTCGCCGTGGTGGACGCGGCTGGGCACCAGGTAGTCGCGGGCACCCTCGGGGGTCGATTTGCCGAGCATCGGCGTCTCGACTTCGAGGAAGCCGCGGGCGTCGAGGAAGTCGCGGATGGTCTTACAAAGCCGGTGCCGGAGGATCAGCACATTTTGCAAGCTCTTGCGACGCAAGTCGAGGTAGCGGTACTGGAGGCGGATGTCCTCGTTGGCCAGCTCGCTGCCGAACTCGTTGATCTCGAACGGCAGCGTCGGGCAGGCGTTCAACACGGTCATCGAGCGGGCGACCAGCTCGACGGCCCCCGTCTCGATGTCGGCGCGCTCCTTGCCGGGGATGCGGGCGCGGACATCGCCGGTGACCGAAAGGCAGTATTCGCGGCCGAGGGCTTGGGCGGCGGTAAAGGTGTCGGCGTCGTCGGCCTCGAACACCACTTGCGTGACGCCGTAGCGGTCCTTGAAATCGACGAAGACTTGCTTGGGGTAGCTTCGGATTGCCAGCACCCAGCCGTTGAGCGTGACGGCGTTGCCGATGTGGGACGGCCGCAGGTCGCCGCATGTGTGGGTCCGTTGCCAATCGCTCATGACGCGCTCCGCTGACAGGGCCAATGCGGCTTAGTCTACGAAGTGGCGTTCCAAGGCTCCGCCGCAGGCGCGTCGAGCGGCGGACGTGAGTCCGCTGTTCCAACCCGGCGTGGGGATGACAGCCTGGGTGAAGTGCTAAGTGCTCTCAGGTCATCGTTGCCCCCACGCCGGGGGGAACAGCGGACTCACGTCCGCCGCTCGCCGCGCCTGCGGCGGAAACGAAAAAGGGCGAGCCACTCGGGGGAAGTGGCTCGCCCGCGCGCCGGACCTTCGGGGGGTCAGTCCGCGCGCTTGGCCTCCGCGATGTGGCGGATGTTGGTGGCCAACATCGCCGTGTCGAAGGGCTTCTTGAAGATGTCGTTGAAGCCCTGCTCCTTGAGCTTCTCCGGCTCCGCCTCGTCCTCGCCGGCCAGGCCGATGATGAGCGTCGAGGCGTAGGCCTCGTTCTTGCGGAGGTTGCCCGTGATCTGGATCGACTCGAAGCGGCCGAGGCCGAGGTCGATCACGATCGTGTCCGGGTGGAAGCTCTGGGCCAGCGTGCCGGCCTCGAAGCCGCTGTTGGCCAGCTCGAACTTGTAGTCGTCGTTCTCGGGGAGCAGCTCCTTGAGGCGGTCGTTGAACAGCTTCTCGGTGCCGATCAGCAGCACCTTGTGCCATTCTTCCTCTTCGAGTTCGCCCAAGGGCATGCCGTGCTCTTTGAGGAACTTGATGAGCTGCTCGCGGGGGATGCGGCGGTCTTGCGACCCCGGAATCCGGTAGCCCTTGAGGCGGCCCGAGTCGAACCACTTCGAGACGGTGCGGGGGGCGACTTTACAAATCTTGGCGACTTGTCCGGTCGTGAAAACCTTCTTCATCGAGGGCACTCCAGTACGGACTCGCTCGCCGCCCGCGGTCCGTCGGCCACGGCGTCGCGCCTCGGGGGAGGGGCGGTGCCAGGGTCGGCCGGGGTCTGGGGGTCGCGCCGTCCGTCAATCGTTGTCGCCGCCGGCCGCGTGGCATCACTGCCACCACGTCCCGCACGGAGCCGGGGGGGTTGGGGGGTTCGGCGGAGCCGGGCGGCCAGGGCCGCGGGCCGGTGCGGGCGTCAGGGTCTGCCCCCGAAGTCGCCCGCGTGGGCTGGGTAAGCCGCGGTGTCCGACGCCGTTACCATCGACCAGACCGACCCCGTCGTGTGAACCGTTTCAGACAATCTGGGGGGTTGAGTCAGTCCTGTCGGTGGTAACTTCGCGGCGAACCGCAGCCCATCTTCGCCCCGCTCCGCCTCGGGCTTGCCGACCGCCGGCCGACCCGAAACAATCGCGTGTTCCGTAATCTTCATCGCCCCCGCGATTACCCCGCCTTGACCAAGAACCCGCGCCCCCGACAGCTTTCCCCAACCTCGCCGTAGCGGTGGGTCCGCCTGGGCAAGCTGGACCGCGCCGCCCGCGCACTCCGCCCCGCCTCCGGCCTCATGTCTGGCAAGTCCGGCAGCACGGGATCAGGGTGCGCCTGCGTAAGAATTGCACCGCCCGCCACCGACGCAAAATTCACGCCACGACGGGCGCGATCCGCTTGGCGTAGACGACTTTGCCGTCGCCGTCGGCGTAGAAGTCCGCGACGACGGCCGCCTGCGTGTAGCCGGCCTTGAGGTAGAAGCCGCGCGTCGGCAGGTAGACCGGCGTGTCGCTCGTCTCGATCAGCAGCAGCCTACCGGCCGCGCGGCGGACGTGGTCTTCGGCGAACTCGAGCAGGCGACGGCCGTAGCCGCGGCCGTGGTGCCGCGGCTCGACGGCGAGCCACCACAACTCCCACGTGCGGTCGGTCATCGCCGCGGGAGCCAGGTACGCGAACCCGACGACTTCGCCCGCGTCATTCAATGCCGTCGTGGCGGCGTGGCCGTAGGCGTGGTTCGCGGCGTGGTAGTCGGCGAGGACCTCGTCGAGCGCCTCGAGTTCGTGCGGCTTGAACACCGCCGTCGCGTCGGCAAGAGCAAGCAGCGCGGCCGTGTCGTCGGGCGTCGTCGGGCGGATCATCGGTGGGTCTCGAAAGAACAAGAATTTCGCCGCGGAGACGCAGAGGCGCGGAGAAAACCAAATCTTGAACTTGAATTTGGTCTTCTCCGCGCCTCTGCGTCTCCGCGGCAAAATGGCATTATTCGACTACGTCGGGCGGGCTTGCTCGAACAGGCCGCGGGTCGTGTCGCACCAGAACGTCCCGCCCATGCGGCCGAGGGTGTGCAACTTGCGCGGGTCGGGCAGGCCGTCGGTCAGGGCCGCGTCGTCGATCTGCACCCAGACGACCTCGCCGATCACGAGGTTCGGTGCCCCCGCGTGCGTGCCGTAGGCTTTCACCTCCCGCATGACGCACTCGAGGTGCGCCGGCGACTCGGCGACCCGCGGGACCTTGACGCGCACACTCGGCGTCAGCGTTAGCCCGGCCAGCGGGACTTCGCTCTCGTCGAACGGCAGCACCTTCGAGGTGAGATTGACGGCCTCCGCCAGTCGCGCGACTGACGCGTTGATGACGAACTCGCCCGAGACTTCGAGGTTGAGCAGCGTGTCCTTCTTGGTGCCGTCGGGCTTGAGGTTCGCCGAGAAGACGACAAGTGCGGGGTTGTCGCCGAAGACGTTGAAGAAGCTGTACGGGGCCAGGTTGACGACCCCGGCTGCGGACACCGTCGTCACCCAGGCGATCGGCCGCGGCGTGACGATGCCACTGAGGAACGGGTACGGGTCGATCGAACGCGGGTCGAATTCCATGCGACGCCTTTCTCGCGGGACGCGGGCCACCTGCCGGATATCTTAGCGGCACGACGTGTGCCCCGACCCCTCGACCCGAGTGCCGCCCGTGAAAGCCGCCTACTTCACCGCGACCGGCCCGCCCGACGTGATCGAGTACGGCGACCTGCCGACGCCGGAGCCGAAGGCCGGCGAGGTCCGCGTCAAGGTGCTCGCGGCCGGGCTGAACCCGATCGACGTGTACACCCGCGCCGGCAAGGTGCCCGGCGTCTTGCCGTCGCCGTTCATCACCGGCACCGACCTCGCCGGGGTCGTCGAGTCGGTCGGGTTAGGGGCAACCCGCTTCAAAGTCGGCGACCGCGTCTGGGCGTCGAACCAGGGGCTGCTCGGCCGCCAGGGCACGTTCGCGGAGTTCTGCTGCCCCCACGAAGACTACGTCTACCCGATCCCGCTGGGGGCGTCCGACATCGAGATGGCCGCGGTCGCGCTCGTCGGCATCACGGCGCACCTGGGCCTGTTCTACCGCGTCAACCTCGTCGCCGGCGAGACGGTCTTCGTCAACGGCGGCACCGGCGGCGTCGGCTCGACGGTCATCCAGATGGCCAAGGCGACCGGGGCCAAGGTCATTTGCACGGTCGGCAGCGTCGAGAAGGCCGAGGTCGCCCGCGGCTTCGGGGCCGACACGGTCGTCAACTACGCCACCGACGACGTGACCGCGGCCGTCCTCGACGCGACCGGCGGCAAGGGCGTTGACGTGTACTACGAGACGCAACCGCCCAGCGACTTCGAGGCGATCGTGGCGCGCACCGCCCCGTACGGCCGCGTCGTGGTCATGGCGGGGCGGGCGGCGCGGCCGGTCTTCCCGAACGGGCCGTTCTACGTCAAGGGCTTGTCGCTCTACGGCTTCGCGATGTTCAACGTCAGCCCCGACTTGCAGCGGAAGTGTGCCGAGGCGATCAACGCCTGGGTCCACGCCGCCGAACTGCGGCCGCTGATCGGTAAGGTCTTCCCGCTCAGCGAGGCGGCGGCGGCCCACCGCTTGCAGGACGACAACACCGTCGGCAAGGCCGGCACGCTGATGGGCAAGGTCGTCGTCCTGCCCGGCTCCTGAACCCGCACCCTGTTTGTAGGACTCGCATGAAGCGCTTGCTCGGTGTCGTCGTGAGCCTCGTGGCGTATTCGGTCGCCGTCGCCCAGCCGGTGGCGCAGTCCGACGCGCCCCAGGGGGCGATCGTCGCCAGGACCGCGGCCGGGAAATTCGAGCCGCTGCCCGAGAAGCCAAAGTTGGAGGCGGAGCAACTGCTCATCCTGCAACCGGACGCGTCGTTGACTGACGCCGGCGGCCGGGTGCGGCTCACGTCGCGCGCCGACTACCTCGGCCTATCGCCACTGCCAGTCCTCGAAACCGCCGTCGTCTTGCACAAGCCCGACGCGGCGGCCCTCGACGTGACTCTGGACCGCGGCCGCGTCGAGTTGCAGAACCCAGGCGCGACGCCGGCGGTCGTGAAACTGAGCTTCGCCCGGCAGAAGTGGGCGATCACCCTCGCGGCGGGGTCGAAGGTCGCCGTCGAGGTCGTCGGCCGCTGGCCGGCCGGCACGGAGTTCCGCGCCAAGCCGGCCGCGGGCTACGAGCCGACGATGTCGGCGGTGCTGCTGCAAGTCGCCGGCACCTCGACCGTCTCGACGGGGGCCACGACGTTCGGCCTGGGCGCGCCGCCGGGGCCGGCGCTGGTGACCTGGACGAGCCTCGAAGCCCGCGAAGCCGTGCCGACGCGGCTCGACAAGCTGCCCGATTGGGCCGACCCGACGCACCGCTACCCGGAGCCGTTCGCCGGCCGGATCGCCAGCATGAGCGCGGCGGTCGCGAAGTACCGCACGCTGCGCAACGGGCAGCCGGAGAAGGCGACCGACACCTTTCTGAACTCGACATCGTCCGACGAGCGCCGCGTCGGTCTACTCGCCGCCGCCGCCGAGGACGACTTGCTTCGCCTGGCCGACGGCATCACCGAGGCCAAGGACGCGGAAGTCTGGGACTTCGGCATCACCGTGCTGCGGCACTGGTTGGGCCGCGGGCCGGGGCAAGACCAGAAGTTTCACCGCTTCCTCATCGACGTGCGGCAATACTCGAGCGCCGACGCCGCGAAGTTGTTCCGCCTGCTCAACGGCTTCACGCCGCGGGAGCAGGCCCGGCCGGAACTGTACGACGTGCTCATCGAGTACCTACGACACGACCGCGCGGCCTTCCGCAACCTCGCCGCGTGGCACCTCGTCCGGTTGGCCCCCGAAGCCCCGCCAATTCCGTTCAAGATTAACGGTACTAAGTCGGACTTCGAGCCGGTGTATACGATGTGGCGGGCGGCGGTCCCGGCCGGCACCGTCCCCCGTGAAGCCTTGAAGTCCCCGTGACCGAGGGACTGCCTTAGCCTGTAGGAGTCCCTCCATGTTCCGCACCTTGCTCCTGACGACTTTCGGTGCCTTGGCGGTGGTGTGTCTCACAGCCGACCGGGCCGCCGCCCAATACTACGGCAACGCCAATTACAACAACAATTATTACTCCGGCTATTCGTCGGGGTACAACTCCGGCTTCATGCCTGGCTTGTACGTCAACAACCCGTACACCGGGCAGTCGTTCAACTACAACTTCTCGTACAGCACCTACTTGGGTGCGGACTACGTGAATCCGTACACAGGGGTTCGCAACACCTTCTACTACAGCAACTACCAGAGTGGGCCGTTCTTGCCGAACCTGGGCCTGGGCTACGCTTCGCCTTACGCCTACCCGCAATACTCGGGCTACGGCTTGGGCGGCTACCTTGGGGGCGGCGTCGGGGTGTACGGCGGTGCGGGGAACAACCCGGCCCTCAACCCGGTCGTCCAGGAGCAGGTGCGCTTGCTGCGAGCCGCGGGCGGGGCGGCCAACAACAACAACGATGTCGAGGCCCGCAAGATGATCGCTGACCAGTGGGCCTACGAACAGAAGGCCAAGAAACTCGCCGCACCGGTCGCCGCCGCGGGCGTGGCCTTCCAAAACGCGACCGAGGCCCAAATCGTCTCCGGCAAGACGATCAACGAGCTGGCGACCGCCATCCGCGCCCTCGAAGCGAAGGGGGCCAAGGCGACCGCGGGTCTGTTGCCCGCCGACCTCTTGGCGCACGTCTCGTACACCCCTGGTGTGCCGGCCGATGTCGTCGAACTCGCCGCGGCCGGCAAGCTGATTTTCCCCGAGACGCTATCGGCCCGCGAGTGGATGGCCGTCCGTGCCGACCTGCAGAAGGCTGCGACTCCGGTCCTGGAACTGGTGTCTGCGGGCAAGCGGGTCCCGGCCGCAACGGCCGAGAAACTGGCTGTCGAAGTCAAGACGGCCCGCAAGGAACTCGCTCCTCTTTTGCGCGAAGTCACCTTCGCCGAGGCGACCGAACTGACCCGATTCCTGAACCGCCTCGAAAGTTTGTCGAAGCTCGGCAGTGACACCAATTTGAGTGGCGTTTATGTGCCCACCTGGACGACTGTCGGTGCGGGCGTCAACGAGTACGTCAAACACCTCGGCAAGTACAACATGACGATTGCGAATCACGCCAACGGCGACGACGAAGCGTACATGGCAATGTACCGAGCCATGCTAGACTACTACAATGCTTTGAGTGCTAAAAAGTAGGGGATCAACCTCTGACCGAACGTGATTGTCGTCGTAAAATGGATCGCACAGTCAGCGCGACGAATAATGTCGTAATCACTGCCAGAACACCGGCCGCAACTATGAGTCGTGACCGGAGTTCTTGCCATTTCTCGTCGGCCTTACGGTTCGTGTCAACGTCACCCGGTGACCCGTCCGGCAAAATGTCCAACGTCTCGGCCGGAAGCGCGGCGACCAAATCCCGGACGATCGCCCGGTGCCCCATCAGAACCTTCCGGTTCGTAAAGTTTCGGCCCCAAGTACACTGGTCGAACACTTGGTCCGCTTCGCGCAGCTGCCCGTCGGCGACGTACAACTCGGCGAGCAGCCACAACAATCGCGTGTCCTCGGGCGACCACAGCAACAGTTGCTGCACGACGGCGACGGCGTCCGGCGGCAGTTTCGCCCGCTCCGTCGCCGTGAGCCTGCCCGGCCCGTAGCCGCCGGCTTCGTTGACCCACTTCACCGGCGTCTGAGACGGGTTCTGGGCCGTCGGGCCGAACAGCGGTAACACCTCCTGGTCCGCTAACCCCTCGCGCTGCCCGGACTCGCGTTGTCGCAGTTGCAGCCAGCGAGCGTAGTGCGTCTTTTCGAGTTCGACGTACCGCTTCGTCAACTCGGGCAGCACCCCCGGCAGTTGCGTCGGCGGCTGGGCGTCCAACGTGGCCAAACTGTGACTGCGAATCGCCTCGCCGAAGTCGCCGCGCGCGGCGTGGGCGTGGGCCAGCGTGACGACGGCCACATAGTCCGGGTCGCGGTCGCGGGTCCGGGGTTCGAGCAGGTTCACGGCGTCGGCGGCACGGCCGACGCGGACCAGATCGACCGCGTGCGCTACCTGCTGCGGCAGCGGCAGCCGGCGGGCGATGGCCGACTGGGCCTCGACGCGCTGCTTGAGCAGGCCGCGGAAGGTGGCGACTCCGCCGACGGCGTCGGGCGTCAACGGGTTGGCCGCGTTGAGCCGCTCTTCGAGGAACGACTTGAACGGCGGGACGTACGGCAACTCGACGAGCGTGCCGCCGGGCCCGGCCCGCATCCCCGATGGCTCCGCGGCCGAGTATACGCCGGCCCGCAGGGTCGGCGCGGCCAGCAGCAGGCACGTCACGGCGAGCTTACGCATCGTCAACTCCCCCGACCGGCACCCCGGTTAAGTTCGCGGCGAACGCCTGGACAGTGCGGATCGGCCCCCACGGCAGGCCCCACCAGCCGAAGGCGGCGTTGAACAGCGAGTAGCGTAAGCCGCGCAACAGGCGTTCGCGCCGGCTGTGGGTCACCTGGACGCGCGAACCCCAGTGCAGCGTCACCGCGACGAGCGAGAGTACCAGGACGTAGCGCACCGGGCGTGGCGACTCCGCGGTCACGCCGGCCTCGTGTGACTGACGGTGACGTTGGTCGTGATGCCGCCGCGTGGGGTCCACGACGACACGATCGTCACGCGCCGCGGGTCGATCGCCGCGATGAAGTCGTCGAGCAGGCGGTTGGTGACTTGCTCGTAGTAGATGCCTTGGTTGCGGAAGCGTTGCAGATAGAGCTTCAGCGACTTCAGTTCGACGTTCTTGTCGTGCGGGGTGTAGACGTAGGTGATCGTGCCGAAGTCCGGCTGGCCGGTCAGCGGGCAGACGCTCGTGAACTCCGGGCAGACGATCTCGATGGTGTAGTCGCGGGCCGGGCTGGGGTTCGGGAAGGTGTCGAGTTGGTCGGCCGACGGCGTCGGGGTCAGTTCCATGCGGGCACTCGGGGGCGAATCGCGGCGGAGTGCGTATCTTATGGGCTACGGGCCTGTCCGGGCAACGGGGGCGTCTCGTGAAGCGTGCGGTGGTACTCCTCAGCGGCGGTCTCGACAGCGCGGTCACACTGGCGTCGGCCCGCTCGTCGGGCTTCG
The DNA here is from genome assembly GCA_043744775.1 of Fimbriiglobus sp. Lineage (GTDB taxonomy): Bacteria > Planctomycetota > Planctomycetia > Gemmatales > Gemmataceae > Fimbriiglobus. Next base: position 9,527 of record JAYTUC010000071.1, read on the forward strand.
AGACTTATGCCCTCTGTGTCGATTACGGCCAGCGGCACGCGCGCGAGCTGCGCAGCGCCGGCCTCGTCTCGGCGCAACTCGGCGTGGCCGGCCACCGCACAGTAGCGCTGGACTTGCGGGCGATCGGCGGCTCGGCACTGACCGCGGACGCGGCGGTGCCCAAGGGCCGCACGGCCGCGGGGATGGCGGCGTCGATCCCGCCGACCTACGTGCCGGCGCGCAACACGATCTTGCTGGGCCTGGCTCTCGGCTACGCGGAGACGCTGGGGGCGTTCGACATCTACATCGGGGCCAACGCGCTCGACTACGCCGGCTACCCAGACTGCCGGCCGGAGTTCTTGCAGGCGTTCGAGGCGTTGGCGAACGTCGCCACGAAGGCGAGCGTGCAGAACCTGGCGCGGCTGCGCGTCCACGCCCCGCTCGTGCAGATGACTAAAGCGCAGGTCATCCGCGAGGGCCTGCGGCTAGGCGTCGATTTCGCGCTGACCTGGAGCTGCTACGACCCCACGCCGGGGGGCCTGGTGTGCGGCCTGTGCGACGCCTGCGTGCTGCGGCGGGCCGGCTTCGCGGAGGCCGGCGTCGCGGACCCGGCGTCGGGGGCTTGAATCCGGCGCGACTTGCGCCTTTGATAAGCCTGCGTCACGCGACCCCGACGGCCCCCGCGGTGCGACCCATGCCCGACCAGCCGATTACCCGCGCCACCATCGAGGGCTACCTGCACGACGCGCTGCCCCCCGACCGGGCCGCCGCGGTCGAGCAGGCGATTCGCGAGCGGCCGGCGCTGATGGCCCTCGTCGCGCAAGTCCGCCAGGAGACCGACCACGGCGAGCACAGCATCGGCGCGGTCTGGTGGCGCGAGCGGCTCTCGTGCCCGACCCGCGAGCAACTTTCGATGGCCCTCGAAGAGATTCTCGACGACGACTTCGCGGCTTACGTGGAGTCGCACGTCAAGCTCGTCGGCTGCCACGTCTGCCAGGCGACGCTCGACGACCTGCGGCAACTGCGCGCCGAGGCGGCCGCGCCGCGGACCGAGCGCCGCCGGCGCATCGTCGATTCGAGCGCCGGGGTCTTCCGCGACGTGACGGTGCGGTGAGGCCGCATTGTCTGGAGTCGGCCGCGGCGAAGGGTCGATGGAGTCGGGTGGATTGACCGCGAGCGAGGGAGACGATGACCGACCCGACCGACACCACGCCGCACCAGCAGTTCCCCGGCGGCGGCAACACGCGGCCGTACCGCTGGGCGTTCGCCGTCTGGACGGCGCTGTTCCTGGGGCTGGTGCTCGTGGGCTTCCTGAATTTCCTAGGCACGAAGTTCCACCGCTCCTTCTAGTAAAAGCCCGCATCGTGAGGCCAGCTACAGAAGACCTCGGCTCACGCCGCCGACCGGCCTCACAGAGGCCAGCTACAGAAGAAAAAACGCCGGTCGCTGATCCTGAGTCGTTCTGACCCGCCGAGAGGTTCGTGTATGCCGCCGACGCCCGCATCGACGGCCCCGCGCCGGGAGTGGGCCCCGCGGCTCTGGGAGGGCCTCGACTACTTCGCCTTCCTGCGGCTGATGGCCGCGAACCGCTTCGCCGTCGAGCCGCCGTACTGGTACATCGCCGGCATCATGTCGGTCGTCACCTTCGCCAACACCGTCGCCCGCTGGGTGCAGGAGGCGCAGTTCGGCGAGCAGGCTTCACGCCACCAACTCGCCGCCGACCCGATCTTCGTGCTGGGCCACTGGCGGACCGGCACCACGCTGTTGCACGAACTCCTCACGCTCGACGGCCGCTTCTCGACGCCGACGACGCACGACTGCTTCAACCCGTGCCACAACTTGCTCAGCGAGACGCTGTTCAAGAAGCACCTGGCGTTCCTGCTGCCGAAGAAGCGGCCGATGGACGACATGCCGGCCGGGTGGGAGCGGCCTCAGGAGGACGAGTTCGCGCTGGCGCTCTTGGGCGAGCCGAGCACGTACACCGACATCGCCTTCCCCAACAACCCGCCGATGAGTCCGGGGGCGCTCGACCTGTCGGGGCTGACGGCGGCCGGGCGGGCGAAGTGGCAGCGCACGCTGTTGAAGTTCGTGAAGACGCTGGCCCTGCGCGACCCGCGGCCGCTGCTGCTGAAGTCGCCGCCGCACACGGCGCGCATCCCGGAGTTGCTGCACCTTTTCCCGCGGGCGAAGTTCGTCCACATCCGCCGCGACCCGCTCACCCTGTACTCGTCCACGGTGAAGCTCTGGACGAGCATGGCGGCGGCGCACGGCTTGCAAGCCCCGCGCGGCGGCCCGCCGCTCGAAGCGAAGGTGCTGCGCGAGTTCCGCGTGATGATGACGCGCTACTTCGCCACGCGCGACCTGATCCCGGCGGGCCAACTCGTCGAGGTGCGCTACGAGGAGTTCGTGCCCGACATGGCCGGCGGCATGGCGAGGATTTACGACGGCCTGTCCCTCGGCGACTACGACGCCGTGAGGCCGCGGGTGGCGGAGTACGCCGCGCGGAACCGGGACTACGCCGTCAACAGGTTCGAGTTGGGCGCGGCGCAGGCGGCCGTCGTCCGCCAGCAGTGGGGCGACCTGATCGAGAAACTCGGCTACTGAACCGCCGACGCGGCCAACCCCTCGCGGTAACTCCGGTACTGCGGCGTGAAGCCCAACACACGGCGGGCCAGCGCGTTGCTGACGCGGCGGTTCGCCTCGGTGGCCGGCGACGACGGCGGGGTGAACGTCGCAGCCGGGGCACCGAGTAACCGCGCCGCCTCCGTGTAGAAGTCGCGCCGCCGCACCGGCTCGTCGTCGGCGACGTTGAAGGTGCCGCCGGCCGCGTGCGACTCGGCGCAGCGCACCGCCCGCACGCCGTCGGCGATGTGGGTGAGGTTCAGCCACTTGTCGGCGTCGGCGGTGTACGGCTCGCCGGCCAGCAGCGCGGCCTTCCGCAGCCAGCGGCCGGGGCCGTAGATGCCGGCGAAGCGCAAGACCGTCGCCCTCGGCCGCGCGGCGAGCAGTGTCCGCTCGGCCTCCAAGACGACGCGGCCGGACTCCTCGATCGGCTCCGTCGGCGACCCCTCGGTGACCACGGAGCCGTCGGTCTGGCCGTAGACGCCGGTGCTGCTGACGTGGACCCAGCGGCCGACAGGCGGGAGCGCTGCGAGGACATTACGCAAGCCCTCGACGTAGACTTCGCGCATCGAGTGCCCCGCGCGGCGGTCCAGGCCGACGGAGTACACAACTGTCATCAGCGGGGGCAAGTCGCGTAAGCCGGCGAGGCTCGCGGGGTCGGTCACGTCGCCGGTCACAGGCGTCAGGCCGGCGGCGCGCAGCTCGTCGGCGCGGCCGCGGGTGAGTGCGTAAACCGCGCGGCCGTCGGCGCGCCAGGCCTCGGCGACGCGGCGGCCGAGGTAGCCGCAGCCGACGATCAGCGCGGGGCCGGTCGGGGGTGTCATTCGCGGGGCCTTTCGTATCCTGAGCGGGTACAGCGTACCCCGGTATCCTACGGCACCGCGTCCATGCCCGCCCCGCCCCCCGCCGCCCCGCCCACAACTTACGGGGCCTTGCGCGAAGTAGGCTGGCACCTCGCCGCGGCGCTGCTCACCGTCGCCGTCCTCGTCGCCGGCCTGCGGCTGGACAAGGCCGACTTCCACGCCCCGTTCACTTACGACTACGACGCGCTTTTGATCCTGCCGTTCGTGACGGAAGTCGTCGAGGGCGGCACCCACTGGCGCACGCCGCGGCTCGGTGCCCCCGGCGTCCAAGAACTCTACGACTTCCCCGTCGTCGATCACCTGCACTTCGCGCTGATCTGGTGCCTGGGCCGCGCGTTCCCGTCGCCGGTCGTCGTGTTCAACCTCTTCTACGTGCTGACCTACCCGCTCACGGCGGCGACGACGCTGGCGGTCTGCCGGCGCTACGGGCTGTCGGGGCCGGCGTCGGTCGCGGCCGCGCTGCTCTACGCCTTCCAGCCGTACCACTATTTGCGTGGCCAGACGCACTACTTCCTCGCGGCGTACTACATGGTGCCGCCGGCGGTGATGCTGATGCTCGACATCTGCCGCGGCCGGCTGCCGTTCTACCCCGCCCGCCCCGACGGCACCCGCCGCCTTTCCTGGCGCGGCCGCGACACGGCCGTGGCGGTGGCGGTCGCCCTCTTGGTCTCCGCCGCCGGGGCCTACTACGCCTTCTTCACTTGCGCGCTGTTGGCCGTGGCGGGGCTGTACGGTTGGGTGCGAACCCACAGTGTGCAAGCGATGGTGTCGGCGGCCGGCGTCGTCGCGGTCGTCGTGGCGGGTGGGGTTGCCAACCACGCCCCGTCGATTGCCTACCAGGCCCACGCCGGCCAGAACAGCCGGCCTCACTTGCGCTACGCCGAGGAAACCGAACTCTACGGCCTCAAGATGGCGCAACTGCTTCTACCGGTCGAGCGGCACAACCCCGTGGCGGTCGGCGCGGCCGTGTTGCTCGACCCCGCCGCGTTGCGATCCGCGTACCAGGCCCCGCTGTTCAAGGACTTGAACGAGGCCGACTGGGACCCGCTGGGGTTGGTCGGCGCGTGCGGGTACGTCGCCCTGCTCGCCGCGGGGTTCCTGCCGGTGCGCCGCGGCGATACGCTCGGCCCGCTGTCGGCGTTGGCGGTAGCCGCGACGCTGTTGGGCACGATCGGGGGCTTTGGGGCGGTGTTCAGCCTCGTGGCGTCGCCGCAGGTGCGCTGCTACAACCGCCTGAGCGTCTTCATCGCCTTCGCCGCAATCTTCCTCGCCTGCCGCGCCGCCGACCGGCTGTTCGACACCCGGCGCGGGGCGCTGCGACGGCTCCGCGCCCCCGCCTTCGCGGCCTTGGGCGTGTTCGGCGTCTGGGACCAGACCAACGACGCGTGGTTTCCCGACATGCGCGTCGCCCAGCCCGGTTACCGCAGTGCCATCGACGACCGCGAGACGGCGGCGGCCCGTTACGCGGCGGACGCGGAGTTCTTCGGCCGCGTCGAGGCGCTGGTGCCCGGCGGGATGCTGTTCAACTACCCGTTCGTCGAGTACCCGGAGGCCCGGCCGTACCGCGAGCCAGGGGCCACGGAGGCGACGAAGGCCTACGACGCGGCGATTGGCTACCTGCACACCTCCGGCTTGCGCTTCAGCTTCGGGGCGATGAAGGGCCGCGAGTGGGACACTTGGGGGCGCACCGTCAGCGGCAAGGAGCCGGTGCCGCGACTGCTGGAGCGCCTCACACTCGCCGGCTTCGAGGGCCTCCTGGTGGACGCCAAGGGGATCGCCCCGAAGCGCTGGCACGAGCTGAGCCGCGAACTCGACCAGTACCTCGGCGCGGGGTCGTTGCGCGAGGCGTACCCCGCCCGCAGGCTGCACTTCTACGACCTGCGCGGCTACCGCGAGAGCCTGGTACGCAACTACGGCGCGGCCGGCTTCGAGGCCCGCGCCCAGGCCGAGCGCGAGGGCCTGGTCGTCTTGTGGCTCGCCGGCTTCACGAGTTCCGAGCCGCCGGGTTACGAAGACCGCGCCCGACTCGGCGGGCCGGAGGGGGTGGCGGTGTTCGTCAACCGCTCCGCGTCGCCGGTCACCGTGCCCGTGCGCCTGAAGTTCCGCACCAACTTCCGCGGCCCGGCGCGGCTGCGCATCGACAGTGCCTTGGCGTCGCCCGCCGGCGAGCCGTGGACCGACGACCTGACGATCGGCGGCGAGGACAAGCCGGCCGAGTACGCGCGCGAGCTCGTGGTCCCGCCCGGCCGCCACGCCGTCCGCTTCCGCTGCCGCGCGCTCGTGTCCGTGCTGCCGAGCGACTCACGCGACGACCTTTACACGCTCCTCGACTTCCGCACCAGGTAACCGCCCATGACCCGCCGCCGTGACCTGCTCCGCGCCGGCCTGCCGCTCGCCGGCCGCCTGTTCTCCTACGCCACCTGCGTGGGCCTCGCCTGCGCATTCCTGTTCGTCGGCCACCGCCTGGAGAGCATCGACCTCAAGGTGCCGATCCTGAGTGCGGGCGACTCGCTGCTGATTATGCCGATGGTCCAGGCCCAGCACGAGGGCGGCACGCACTGGGTCAACGAGCGCATGGGCGCGCCCGGCCGGCAGGAGCTGTACGACTTCCCCGTCATCGACCACTGGCACTTCGGGGCCATCGCGCTGATCGACCTCGTGGCCGACCACCCGATCGTCGCCATGAACGTCTACTACCTGCTGACGTACCCGTTGGCGGCCTTCTGCGGGATGCTTGCCGGTCGATTGCTGGGGCTGTCGCTGCCGGCCGCCGGATGCCTGGGGCTGCTCTACGCCTTCCTGCCGTACCACCAGATCCGCGGCTACAGCCACTACTTTCTCTCGGCGTACTACCTCGTGCCGCTGGGCCTCGTGGTCGTCGTCAACGTGGCACTGGGACGGGTGCGACTACGCCGCGTGGGCTGGCCGGTGGTGGCGATGCTCGCCACGTCGTGCGCCGGGGCCTACTACGCCTTCTTCACGTGTACGCTGCTGGCCGCGGCGGGGCTGTATGGCGCGGCGTTGCGGCGGTCGCTCCGGCCGCTGGCTTGGGGGGCCTTCCTGGTCGGCGTCGTGTTCGCCGGCGGGGTCGCCAACCACGCGCCGACGTACCTCGCGCACCACGACTCCGGCCGCAACAGCGTGCCGATCGAGCGGCAACCCGAGGACGCCGAGACCTACGGCATGAAGCTGACGTACCTCGTGCTGCCGATCGTTGACCACCGCGTCACCGCGCTGGCCCGCTGGCGGAGCGCCCACGACTCGCTCAACCGCTCCAAGGACGAGTCGAGCAGCACGTCGCTGGGCGTGGTCGGCACCGCGGGCCTGGCGGTCGGCGCGGTCGCGGTCTTCTGGCCGCGCGGCAGGCGGCGGCGGGTCGCGCGGGCGGTCGCGGCGTTGATGGCCGCGTCGTTCCTTGTCGCCACGATCGGCGGGGTCGGGTCGCTCTTCGGCGACTTGGTCACCGCGGCGATCCGCGCGCAGGCCCGCATGGCGATCTTCCTCGCCTTCTTCGCCCTGTGGCTCACGCTCAACGCGCTGGACCGCAACACCCCGCGGCGCTGGTACGCCCGCTGGGCGCTGTTCACCGCCGTCGCCGCGCTGGGCCTGCTCGACACGACGCCCTCGGACTGGGGCCGCACGTCGCGCGTCGAGGCCCGCGCGAGGGACTACGAGGGTTACCGCGCGGACCGCGACTTCTACCAGGGCGTCGAGCGGACCCTGGGCGGCGGGATGGTGTTCCAGCTCCCCTACAACGACTACCCCGAGGGGACCATGCAGCGCGGCAGCACGATGGGCTGCTACGACCACGCCCGCGGCTACCTCTTCACGGGGCGCACGCGCTGGTCCTTCGGCGCGATCAAGTACCGCGAGGTCGATTGCTGGCAGCGCGAGGTGTCCACCGCGGAGGCCCCCGAGATGCTGCGCCGCATGGTGCTGCGGGGCTTCGACGGCCTCTGCATCGACTGGCGGCCTTACCCCAAGGAGGCGGCCGAGGCGCTCGCCAAGGCGGTGCTGGCCGAGCTGCGCGAGGCGTCGCCGGCGAGTGTCCACGCCCGCGGCGAGCAGTCCTTCTACGACCTGCGGCCCTACCGCGAGCGCCTCAAGTCCGAACTCGGCGGCCGCATCGACGAGATGGCGCGCGACGAGGCCGAGGCGGTCCGCGTGCTGTGGTTCCACGGCTTCATCAGCTTCGAGCCACTCGGCCGCGAGGACTCGCACCGCTGGTGCGCCCGCCGCGGCGAGGCCTGGGTCGTCAACCCCTCCGACCGGACCCGCCGCGTGACGATGACGATGGTCGCCCGCACCGAGTCGGCGCTGCCGTCCACGCTCAAGATCGCGGGGCCGGTCTGGAGCGAGGAGGTCGTGATCGACGCCAATAGCCCGGCCCGCGCGGTCACGATCGAGGTGCCGCCGGGCCGCCACGTCGTCCGGTTCTCGTGCGAGCCGCCGGCGGACTGGAGGCCGATCGACGCCCGTCGGCACGTCTTCTTCCTCGCGCAGTTCCGCCTGACCGTGGACCGCTGAACCCGCCTTGATTGCGCCGCGTGGGACGCTATGAGTGGCCCCGCGACGCGGACAGGGGTGCGGGCGGCGGGGCTAGTGACAGTGCAGTGTCACCGGCCGGGTTGGGGTCACGCGGGTGAGGGCGCGGGGAAACTTCGCGAATCCTTTTCGGTGCCCCTTGCGCAACTTGTCTTTCGGGAACCCGGCGTTAGTATTCGACTTTGAAGCACGGGCCGCAGACCCCTTGAACGGCGTCACCGGCAACGTTCCACCCGATCGGCGGCGTCGCCGAGGGCCGGGACTCTGGCTTCCTCCGAGGTCACCCCTTTATGTTCGAGTCCGACGCGCAGGACCCGCTCCCCCTCGAGCAGGCCGTCTCCGGCCCCGGCGGGTTCGACGACGAAGAGCCTCCGAGTCGCCCCCGCCGCCACGCCCTCTGGAAGGACGTGCCGCAAGAGCAGTGGGACGACTGGCGTTGGCAGACGCAGAACACCATCCGCAGTGTCCGGCAACTGCGCTCGCTGCTGCCGTTCACCTCCGAGGAGTTGGAGGCGATCGGCCGGCTCGAGGCCGACTTCAAGATCGCCATCCCGCCCTACTACTTCTCGCTCATCAACCCCGAAGACCCCGCCGACCCCATCCGGCTCCAGTCGGTGCCGTCGCCCCTTGAGGCCGAGTCCGGGTACGAACTCGAGGATCCGCTCGAAGAGGACAAGGACTCGCCCGTCCCCGGCCTCACGCACCGTTACCCCGATCGCTGCCTGCTGGTCACGACGCCCAACTGCACGATGTACTGTCGCTACTGCACCCGCAAGCGCGCGACCCTCACCCGCGGCGGCTGGGAAGGCGTGAGTGCCGACGACGAGCGCATGATCCAGTACGTCCGCGACACGCCAGCCATCCGCGACGTGATCGTCTCCGGCGGCGACCCGCTCACACTCCCGCTCAACAAGCTCAAGTTCTACCTCAAGAGCTTGAAGGAGATCGACCACGTTGACGTGATCCGCATCGGCACCCGCGTGCCGGTCACGCTGCCGCAACGGCTCTACGACCAGGAGCTTCTCGATACGCTCGCCGACGCCGAGAAGGTCTACATCCAGACGCACTTCAACCACCCGCGCGAGGTGACCCCCGAGGCGCACCGCGTCTGTAAGTCGCTGATCCGCCACGGCATGGTCATCAACAACCACTCCGTCCTCTTGAAAGGCGTCAACGACAGCCTGAGCACCATCCGCTCGCTGTTGCGTGGCTTGCTCCGCATCAAAGTGCGGCCGTACTACCTGTTCCACTGCGACCCGGTGACCGGGGCCGGCCACTTCCGCACGAGCATCTGGAAGGGCATGGAGATCATGGAGGGCCTGCGCGGGCACATGTCCGGCATCGCCATCCCGACCTACGTCGTCGATAGCCCGCACGGCGGCGGTAAGATCCCGCTGATGCCCAACTACCTCGTGAGCATGTCCGACGACGCGGCGATCCTACGCAACTACGAGGGGATGCTGGTCCGCTACCAGGCTGAGGACTCGACCCCCGCCGCGACCGCCCCGACCAAGACGCGCGGCGTGAGCGGCCTGTTGCAGGGCGACAAGACCGCGCTGATTCCCGAGGGCAACGACCGCATGGTGCGCCGCAAGAAGATTCGCCTCGCGGAACAGGCCAGCGGCTGCGGCGGCAACGCCCCGGACGACGAGCGTCGCTCGGTCATCCCGCTGCCGATGATGACCCCCGCAGTCAAGGCGGCGCAGTAATACCTCTGGCGAACCGGAAGCGTGAGCGCCCGGAGTTCCTCACAGGACTCCGGGCGCTCACGCTTTCCGGCTCGCCACGATATCACGATTCGGAACCACCCATGAAGTTCGGCATCGCCTTCGACCTGAAGCCCGACGGCCCGCTGCCGGCCGGTGCCCCCGACGACCTCCACGAGGAGTTCGACGCCCCCGGCACCATCCGCGCCATCGCCGACGCGCTGCGGGGGCTGGGTCACGAGGCGGTCGAACTCGGCGACGGACGCGAGTTCCTCGAAGCGATGCTGCGTGAGAAGCCGGACTTCGTGTTCAACTTTGCCGAAGGCTCGGGCGTCAGCCGCAACCGCGAGGCGCGTGTGCCTGCCGTTTGCGAGATGCTGGGCGTCCCTTACACCGGCTCCGACCCGCTGGCGATGGCGGTCGCCCTGGAGAAGGACATCACGCGGCAACTCGTCGCGGGGGCGGGCCTGGCGGTGCCGCGCGGGCTGACGATCTCGCCGCCGCGTAAGCCCTACGACGGCGACTTCGCGGAGTTCCCGCCGATCTTGATCGAAGCCGGCCTCGACTTGCCGGTCATCGCCAAGCCTGTCTTCGAGGGGTCGAGCAAGGGCATCCGCAGCCGTTGCCTGGTGACGCACGCCGAGGACCTCGGCCCGACGGTCGCGCGGCTCTGGGCCGACTACGGCCAGGCGGTGCTCGTCGAGGAGTTCATCGCCGGTGACGAGGTGACCGTGGGCGTCTTGGGCAACGACCCGCCGGGGGTGTTCGGCGTGATGAAGATCTCGCCCAAGACGCCGGCGGAGCACTTCGTCTACAGTCTCGAAGTGAAGCGCGACTACCGCCGGCTGATCGACTACGAGTGCCCGGCCAAGCTCGCGCCGGGCTTGGCCCAGGAGATCGCGGAGGCGGCGCTGACGGTGTTCGACCTGCTCGGCTGCCGCGACGTGGCGCGGCTCGACTTCCGCGTCCGCGACGGCGTGCCGTACTTCCTCGAAGTCAACCCGCTGCCGGGGCTGAACCCGGAGTCGAGCGACCTCGTGATCATGGCGGGCCTGCTGGGCGTGACCCACGCGGAACTCGTCGGCCGCATCGTCGTGGCGGCGATTGCGCGGCAGTGAGTAGTCCGGTCAACGCGGCGGCGCGGGCTGTCCGCCTGAGCCGACCTGCCCCGCGCCGGTAACTTGGCGACTCGCGGCAAGTGGGTTACGCCGAACGGCCGATGACTGTCGCAGTCGTTGGCCGCGCCGGTGCCGCCGCCCGCCTGTCGGAGAAGAGTTTATGTCGTTGCGCGTCTTGGTGCTGTTCAACGAGCCGACCCTGCCGCCGGAGCACCCGGACTCGGACTCCGAGCACGACATCCTGTTCACCGCGGACGCCGTCGCGCGCATCCTCCAGCAGGCCGGCATCGCCGTCGAGCGCCTCGGCCTGCGTGACGACCCCGCCGGGCTCTTGAAGGGCCTCCGCGCGTCGAACCCGGACGCGGTGTTCAACCTGTACGAAGGCCTGGCGCAGTGGGGCAACACCGAGGCGTACGTCGCCGGGCTGCTCGAACTCTTGCGCGTGCCGTTCACCGGCTCGCCGACGCAGCCGCTCCTGATGTGCCGGTCGAAGCCTTTGACGAAGCAGTTGCTCGCGGGGGCGGGGCTGCCGACCGCGCCGTTCTTCGTCGTCGAGGACGGGCCGGTGCCGCGCTGCCGCATCAAGTGGCCGGTCATCGTCAAGCCGGGCCGCGAGGACGCCAGCGTCGGCATCGACCAGGCGAGTGTGGTGACCGGGCAGAAGCAGCTCGAAGACCGCGTCGAGTACATCCGCGCGACCTACGGCCCGTCGGTGCTTGTGGAGCGTTTCGTCGGCGGCCGCGAGTTCAACGTCGCGTTGCTCGAGCGCGGCGGCGAGTTGACGACGCTGCCGTACTCGGAGATCCTGTTCGTGCCGCCGGCGGAGCGGCCCGACCTCTGGCCGATCGTGTCGTTCGACGCCAAGTGGCGGCCGGGCACGCTGGAGTTCACCGCGACGCCGGCGAAGAACCCCGCCGACGTGACGCCGGAGTTGCACGAGCGCATCGCGACGCTCTCGAAGCGGGCCTTCGAGCTGGTCGGCTGCCGCGACTACGCGCGGGTCGATTTCCGGCTCGACGAGGAGGGCGAGCCGTTCATCCTCGAAGTGAACCCCAACCCGTGTATCAGCCCGCTCGCCGGGCTGGCGGCGGGGCTGGAGTCGGCCAAAATCCCCTACGCCGAGTTCATCGTGGGGCTAGTGCAGCAGGCGTTGCGGCGCGGGCCGTCGCCGCAACTCGCGGAGGCGCTGGGCGCGACGTTCCGGGTCGCACAGGCCGTTACGGAGGCGGCGGTGTTGCCCGAGCAGGCCCCGTCGTCGATTTGCCGGGTGCGGTCGGCGCGGCAGTCGGACCTGGCCGGCGTTCTCGACCTGCTCAGCGGCACCGACACGGTCCACGGCGAGCCGACGGCGGCGTTCGTGGCCCGCGTCCGGCTGGTGCTGGAGCGTAAAGACCCCGCCGCGCGGCGCTGCCTTCTGCTGACGCGGCGGGGCGCGGTCGTCGGCCTCGCGCTGTCGGCGTTGCTGGACGGCGCGCAGGGGGCGGCGACCCTGGAGGCGGTCTTCGTGCGGCCCGGCCACCGGCTGCAGGGCCACGGCCGGCGGCTGGCCCGCGCCGCCGAGGAGTCGGCGGCGGCCGGGGGCGCGCGACTGCTGCTCGCCCACGCGTCGAGCGGCCCGACCGAGGCGATGCCGCGGCAGTTCCTGCAGAGTGTCGGCTTCCGCAGCGTCGGCGAACTCGCGGAGTACTACCGCGACGGCTACGCGCGCCTGAGCTTCGCCCGCGTGTTGACGCCGCCACGCGCCGAGGCCCCCGTGGCGGGGCCGACCGATTCGCCGGTTGCTGTTGCCGCGCCGGGTCTGTAAGTCACGCAGAGATTTCTTCCCGCGACGTGCGGCCCCCTCAACTCGGAAGCGACCCGGATGGCCCGCCCCCTCTCCCGCGCGTACCCCTGCGTCTTCGGCGCGCCCGTGCTGTCCGAGGTCGATCCGCGGCTGTTCCAGTTGACGTACTTCGCCGCCTGCATGGACTGCACGTTTTGCAAGGACGCCTGCTGCCAGTACGGCGCGGACACCGAGTTGCCGCGCGTCGCCGCCCTCGAAGGGGTTCGGCCGGAACTCGAGGCGTACCTGGGCGTGCCGCGGGCGGAGTGGTTCCGCGAGGACCCCGAGGACTTCGGCACGCTCGACGAGCCGGAGTACCCCGGCGGCCGGTACACGCGCACGCAAGTCGTCGAGTTGCCGGCGGGCCGCTCGGAGCACAACGAGTGGGCCTGCGTCTTCCTCGACCCGGCCGGGCGGGGCTGCCGCATCCACCGCTTCGCGCTCGAGCGCGGCATTGACGTGCACACCATCAAGCCGATGGTCTGCCTGCTCTTCCCGGCGTCGTTCGACAAGGGCGTGTTGTGCCCCGCCTACGAGTTCGACCTCGAGGACGAACTCGTCTGCCAGGGGCCGGGGCCGACGATCTACCGCGCCTCTCGCGACGACATCCGCTGGTACTTCGGCGACGAGTTGGTCGCGGAGTTGGACGCGCTCGAGCCGGAGTACGCGGGGTTGCCCGTGGTGCCCGGAGGCCGGGCGATCGCGCTGCCGACGGTCCCCTGAGTGCTGCCGGTTGACCCGGCCGGCGGGGGATTTCCGCCGCGAAATCCGCCGCGCCGGCTTGACACTCGCCGGGCGGGGATGACAATTCCGGGAAGGCTTCGGGGCCGACCGAACCGCCCGCCGCCCCGCTCGCCGCCCCGCCGAGGACCTCGCCATGTCAACCGCCCGCCGCCCCCGCATCACCTTCGAGGACATCGGCGACGTCACCGTCGTCAAGTTCACCGACAAGAAGATCCTCGAAGAGCAGGCGATCCAGCACATCGGCGACGACCTGTTCAAGCTCGTGGACGAACTCGGCCGCAAGAAGCTCCTGCTCGACTTCTCGACCGTCGAGTTCCTGTCGAGTGCCGCGCTGGGCAAGCTGATCCGCCTGCACCAGCGGCTCGCCACGACCGGCGGCAAGCTGATTCTGGGCGGCATCTCGAAGACGATCATGGAGATTTTCGAGCTGACCAAGCTCGACAAGATGCTCAAGATCGTCAAGGACGAGCAGACCGGCCTGAACGCCTTCTGACGGCCCGCCATGTCCCCGCGGTGGCCGCCATGCCCGAACCCGTCGCCCCCGAACCCGAAGCCGTGGCCGAGATCTGCTTCGCCAGCGACTGGCCCGAGGTGCGGCGGGTCCAGCGCGAGATCGAGCAGGCGTTGGCCCCGTTCGCGTTCCCGGATCGGGACCAGTTCTACATCAAGATCGCGCTCGAAGAGGCCCTCGTCAACGCCGTCAAGCACGGCAACCGCCTCGACCCGGCCAAGTGCGTGCGGTTGCGCTACGTGATCACGGCGGAGCGGTTCGAGGCCCACATCGCCGACGAGGGCTGCGGCTTCGACCCCGCCCGCGTGCCCGACCCGTGCGCCCCGGAGAACCTCGAGCGTCCCTGCGGGCGGGGGCTTCTGCTCATCCGCAAATTCATGACCACCGTCGAGTACCACGGCCGCGGCAACCGCATGAGCATGGCCAAGGTCCGCACCGCCTCGTAACGCCCCCCCCCGCCCACGGATTGGCCCGCCGCATGACGCCGATGATGCAGCAGTACGCCGAGGCCAAGGCCCAGCACCCCGGCATGTTGGTGCTGTTCCGCAACGGCGACTTCTACGAACTCTTCCAAGACGATGCCGAACTCGGCCACCGCGTGCTGGGCATCACGCTGACCAAGCGCGACAACCTCATCCCGATGGCCGGCTTCCCGGTCCACAAGCTCGAACACTACCTCAACGTGCTTCTGAAGGGCGGCCACCGCGTTGCCGTCTGCGAGCAGATGGAGGAGGCCAGCGCCGGCAAGAAGATCATCCGCCGCGAGGTCAACCGCGTCGTCACGCCGGGGACCGTGACCGAGGACGAACTGCTCGACCCGCGCCGGCCGAACCACCTCGCGGCGGTCGTACGCAGCAAGGCCGGGTGCGTCGGCCTGTCGTGGATCGACCTCTCGACCGGAGCCTTCTACGCCGTCGATCTCAACGCGAAGGTGCTGCCGGACGAACTCGCGCGGCTGGGGGTCGTCGAGTGCCTGCTGGCCGAGGACACGATCGCCGCCGTGACGCCGGGACTAGGGCCGAATCCGCCGCGCTCGCTGGTGTCGCGGCCGGCGTGGCACTTCGACCCCGTCACCGCGAACGCCGCGCTGCGGACGCACTTCGATGTGGCGACGCTCTCCGGCTTCGGCTTCGACGACGGCCAACTCGCGCTCGTCGCCGCCGGCGGCTTACTGATTTACCTGCAGGAGACGCTCAAAGCCAACCTCGGCCACATCCGCCGGCTGCTGCCGTACCGCCCCGAGCAGACGTTAATTCTCGACGAGACGACGCGGCGTAGCCTCGAACTGACGAAGACCTTACGCGACAACTCGCGCGAAGGCTCGCTGATCGGCGTCCTCGACCGCACCGTCACGCCGATGGGGGCACGCTACCTGCACGACGCCTTGCTCGCCCCGCTCAACGACCGGCCGTCGATCGAAGCCCGCCTCGACGCCGTCGAAGAACTCCTCCTGAACCACCCGCTCCGCGGCCAACTGCGCGAACTCCTCGAAGCCACGTCGGACTTGCAGCGCCTGACCACTCGCGCCTCGACGGCCCGCGCCAACCCCAAGGACTTGGCGGCGATCGCGCGGACGCTGCGGCTGTTGCCGAAGTTCAAGGGCAAGCTCGCCGGCCGCAAGTCGGGGCTGCTGCAGGAGGTCGAGGGCCAGCTCGAACTCTGCCCCGACTTGCGCGACCTGCTCGACCGCTCGATCGTCGATGACCCGCCGTACACGCCCAAGGACGGCGGCATTTTGCGTGAGGGCTACCACGCCGAACTCGACGAGCTGCGCAAGCTCGCCAAGGACGGCAAGGACTGGATCGCCCGCTACCAGGCCCAGGAGATCACGGCGACCGCGATCGCGAGCCTCAAAGTCGGCTTCAACGACGTGATGGGCTACTACATCGAGGTCACCAACGCCAACGAGACACGCGTGCCGCCGTCGTACATCCACGAGCGGACGCTGAAGGGCTGCAAGCGGTACAGCACGCCGCAGTTGAAGGAGTACGAGGAGAAGGTCGTCACCGCCCAGGAGCGCTCGCAAGCCCTCGAATTCCAGCTCTTCCTCGGCATCCGCGACGCCGTCGCCATGCAAACCGCGCGGCTCTTGCAGACGGCGGACTTACTCGCGCTGCTCGACTTCCTGGCGTCGCTCGCCGAACTCGCCGCGAGCCGAAACTACGTCCGGCCGGCGATTGTGACCGAGCCGATCTTGCTGGCGAGCGAGGCGCGGCACCCGGTGCTCGACCAGGTGTTGCCGCCGGGGACGTTCGTGCCGAACGACATCCGCTTCCACCCGGCCGAGGGCGTCTTCTGGCTCATCACTGGGCCGAACATGAGCGGCAAGAGTACCTTCATCCGCCAGGTCGCGCTGCTCACGCTGCTCGCGCACGTCGGCAGTTTCGTTCCGGCCAAGTCAGCGACGGTCGGGCTGACCGACCGCATCTTCACCCGCGTCGGGGCGAGTGACGAGCTGAGCCGCGGGCAGAGCACGTTCATGGTCGAGATGACCGAGGCGGCCAACATCCTCAACAACGCGACGAGCCGCAGCCTGGTCATCCTCGACGAGATCGGCCGCGGCACGAGTACCTACGACGGCGTCTCGCTGGCGTGGGCGATCACCGAGTACTTGCACGACTCGGTGGGCTGCCGGGCGCTGT
Organism: Fimbriiglobus sp.; assembly: GCA_043744775.1. Classification (GTDB taxonomy): domain Bacteria; phylum Planctomycetota; class Planctomycetia; order Gemmatales; family Gemmataceae; genus Fimbriiglobus. The sequence goes on from JAYTUC010000071.1 coordinate 26,079, forward strand.
TCGCCACGCACTACCACGAACTCGCCCGGCTCGAAGCGACCCTGCCGCGCTTACGAAATTACACGGTGCAGGTCGAAGAACTCGCGGACGACGTGATCTTCCTGCACAAGATCGCGCCGGGCAACGCGGTGAAGAGTTTCGGCATCCACGTCGCCAAGCTCGCCGGCGTGCCGAAGTCGGTACTCGAGCGGGCCTACGCCGTGCTGGGGTCGCTCGAAGGCCCGCCGACGCCCCGCCCGGCCGCGCCGGTTCAACCTGTCGGCCCGCCGGTCGCCGAACTCCCGGTGACGCCTAAGCTTGCCGCGCCGCCGCGGGCCAAGCCGGTGCCCGCGACGCCCATCGTCATCGAGCCGCCGGAGCGCCCCCGCAAGCGGCGCGACGAGGCGGGGCCGAGTCTGTTTGGCGAGGGCGCGTGACCGGAGTACTACCACAATGATGCCGTTCGTCGGGCATACTCAGGCGGTTCGCTGCGTCGCCTTCACGCCCGACGGCGGGACTCTCGTCTCCGGCGGCGACGACGGCAACGTCATCATCTGGGACCGTGACACCGGGAGGCCGCGGTTCACCCTCGCGACCGGCATGCCCACGGTGCCGTCGGTCGCGTGCCACCCCGACGGCGTGCGGCTTCTAACGGGCTATCGCTACCCGCCGGGACAACATGTCCAGTCGGACCGGCTGCGCTACTGGGACATCGTCACTGGAAAGCCGGCCGAAGCCCCAGGCGAAGCGGGTAGCATCTGGCACTGCTTCGACCGTCTCGCAAGTGAGCCGATCTTTCAGGAGGTCGTCGTGGACTCGTGTGACAGAATCCGCGATTTGCGATTCTCACCGGACGGTCGTCACTTGGCTTTCGTTCATGTCAAGGCCCCAGCCTTCCCGTATGCGGAACAGCGAGCGGTTCTGTGGCGGCTTGAGCCGAGACTCGAATCGATTGAGTCGTGGTTGACGAGTAACACAGGTGTAACGGCCCTCGCCCTGTCGGCCGACGGGTTGACTGCCGCGGTGGCGACGCACGTCTATGTTCGAGTTGGCCGACTCGGTGCGGCCAAGGTGGCCCCCGGCCGCTGGGCCGATGGGGGAGTGTACTCACTGGCCCTGAGTCCAGACGGGTCAAAACTGGCGGGTACGTGGAGAAGCTGCGTCACCGTCTGGGAGACGGCCGGCGGACGGGAAGTGCGCGACTTCGCCGGGCACGCTGCGCCAGTCGAGGCGGTCGCGTACAAGCCGGACGGCACGACGATCGCGTCGGCGGGACTGGACGGGCGGGTGCTGCTGTGGGAGCCGGGCGGCGGGGTCGCCCGCGCGGCCTACGACTGGAACCTCGGCCCCGTCCACGCGCTGGCGTTCTCGCCGGACTGCCTGACGCTCGCCGTCGCCGGGGAGGGCGGGCTGGTGCTGATCGATCTCGAGTAGCCGTTGACGCCCTGGCCCCGGCGTCCGACAATCATCGCGACGGCCCATGCCCCGCCCAGAGTACACCCGCGATGAAGGTTGACCTGCCCAAGTACGTCGAGGCGTCGCCGATCCGCGACATCAAGTGGGTGCCGCTCAAGTTCTTCAACGACTCGCGCGGCTGGCTCGCCGAGCTGTTCCGCAACGACCTCATCGACCCCAAGTTCCAGCCGGTGATGGCGTACGTGTCGATGACAAAGCCGGGCGTGGAGCGCGGGCCGCACGAGCACGTCGATCAGGCCGACTACTTTTGCTTCATCGGCCCCTCGACCTTCCGCGTCTACTTGTGGGACGCCCGCCCCGACTCGCCGACGCTCGGCCAGAAGCAGGTGCGCGACGTGGGCGAGGAGTGCCCCTACGCACTGATCGTGCCGCCGGGTGTGGTCCACGCCTACAAGAACGTCGGCGACAAGGACGGCTGGGTGTTCAACGGCGCGAACCGCCTGTACGCCGGGTGGCTCAAGCAGGACGCGGTGGACGAGATTCGCCACGAGTCGAAGGCCGATTCCCCCTACAAGCTGGACTGACGCGGATGGCCGAACCCGAGCGCGACGACCCGAAGCCCGACGACGTTTGGTACGGCGACGGCCTGAAGTTCACCTGCACGCAGTGCGGCAAGTGCTGCACCGGTGCCCCCGGCTACGTCTGGGTGGACGACGCCGAGGTGAGCGCGATGGCGGCAGCACGCGGCGAGCCCGAGAACGAGTTCGTCGCGCTGCACACGAGGATGGCCAAGGGCCGGCGGACGCTGCGCGAGCGCGAGAACGGCGATTGCGTCTTCTACGACCGCCGCAAGGGCTGTACCGTGTACCGGGTCCGCCCGCGGCAGTGCCGGACGTGGCCGTTCTGGGAGAGCAACCTGACGACCCCCGAGGCTTGGCAACAGGCGGTCGAGATTTGCCCCGGCTCCGGCGAGGGGCAACTCATCTCCGTCGAGGAGATCACGGCGCGGCTCAAAGTCATCAAGATGTAGGGGCGTATGGCCGAGGCGTTGCGCGAGCGGGTGTTGCGGGTGTACGCGGAGGTGGACGCCGCCGTCGCCGCCGCGTCGCCGCGCTGCGTGGCGTCGGGCAAGTGCTGCCGCTTCGCGGAGTACGGCCACACGCTGTTCCTGAGCCGCTTCGAGGCCGACATCCTGCTCGAAGCCGCCCCCGAGTACCCCACGCCGGTCGGCCGCGAAGCGTGCCCGTTCCAGGTGGGCGGCCTGTGTACGACCCGCGACCCCCGGCCGCTGGGCTGTCGCATCTACTTCTGCGACGAGGCGTACACCGAGACCGGCAACGCGATCACCGAGGCGGCCGTCACGAAGTTGAAGCGGCTGGCCGACGAGTTCGACGCCCCGTGGGAGTACGCCCCGCTGCACCACTTCCTGAACCTCCCCGAGCGCCCGTCCCCGACGCGCATCCCGCTACCCCTGACGTAAGGACCGTCGCCATGTTTCGCACGCTGGTGATACTTGCGACAACGCTCGCGGCAGGGGTCGCTCACGCCGCCGACTGGCCGCAGTTCCTCGGGCCGACGCGCGACGGCGTCTCGACGGAGACGGTCGCGCCGTGGGCCGCGCCGCCGAAGGTGCTGTGGCGGCAGCCGCTCGGCGAGGCGCACAGTTCGCCCGTCGTGGCCAGCGGGGTCGTCTACGCCTTCTTCAAGCCGGCCGGCAAGAACGAGGACGCGCTGGCGGCGTTCAAGGCCGACACCGGCGACAAGCTGTGGCGGAAAAGTTACGCCCGCGCCGCGTTCACTCCGCTCTTCGGCGTCGGCCCGCGCGGCACCCCGGCCGTGGACGGCGGCCGCGTCTACACGCTGGGCAACACCGGCGTGCTCGCGTGTTGGGACGCCAAGACCGGCGACGTGGCCTGGAAGGTCGAGACGCTCGCCGACTTCGGCGCGAAGAACCTGTTCTTCGGCGTGAGTACGTCGCCGATCGTCGTCGGCGACACGGTCGTGGTCATGGTCGGCGGCCCGGAAGCCGGGATCGTCGGCTTCGACAAGTTGACCGGCAAAGTCTCATGGAAGGCGACCGGCGACCCGGCCAGCTACGCCGGGCCGACCCTGCTGACCACCGAGCCAAAACAGCTCGTGACGCTGACCGGCACGCACGTCCGGTCGCTGTCGCCCGAGGGCAAGCTGCTGTGGTCGTTCCCCTTCAAGGACGGCCTCAACGAGAGTTCGACGACGCCGGTGCGCGTCGGCGACCTGGTCATCGCCAGCAGCGTGACGGCCGGCAGCGTGGCGTTCAAGCTCCCCGCCGCGGGCGCTGCTCCGGGGCAGGTCTGGAAGAACCCGGCGCTGACGTGCTACTTCTCGACGCCGGTGCCGGTCGGGGCCGACCTGTACATGATCAACGGCCAGGCGTCGCTCGTGAACGCCTCGATCACGCTGCGCTGCGTCGATTCGCTGACCGGCAAGCCGCGCTGGGAAAAGCTCAAGGTCGGCAAGTACCACGCCGCACTGTTGCGCACCGCCGACGGCAAGCTGCTGATGCTCGACGACCTCGGCAACCTGAAGCTGATCCAGCCGGACCCGGCGGGCTACAAGGAACTCGCGACGGCCAAGGTCTGTGGCGAGACCTGGGCGCACCCCGCGCTCTCCGGCGGGGTCTGCTACGTGCGTGACGACAAGGAACTGATCGCGATCGAACTGGCTAAGAAATAACGAGTTCGTGTGGAGTGCGTCGTGCGCGTCTGGCCGGCCCTGCGGGGCGTGTTGATCCTCGCCCCGGCCGTCGCCCTCGTGGCCGCCGGGGTCGCCTTCGTCGTCCGGCAGTTCGACGGCGACGAGTTGCCGCCCCCGCCGGACGTGGGCGGCCGGCTCGTCGTCGTGGTGGTGTTCGACCAGTTGCGCGGCGACTACCTGGAGCGCTGGTCGAAGCTCTTCGGCCCCGACGGCTTCGAGAAGCTCAAGGCCGGCGGCGTCTGGTACAGCGACGCCCACATCCCCTACGCCGTGACGACGACCGGCCCCGGCCACGCCTCGCTCTCGACCGGCCGGCCGCCGAGCGTTCACGGCATTGTCGATAACGGCTGGTTCGAGCGCGGCCGCGGCAAGGCCGTCTACTGCGCCCTCGGCGACCGGGCCTACGACCGCGTGCCCCCGCTGGGCGGACCCGACCGCACCGCCGGCGGCGGCCAGTCGCCCGACCGGCTGCTCTCGAACACCGTCGGCGACGAGCTGGTCGCGGCGCACGCCGGCCGCGTGTTCAGCCTGTCACTCAAGGACCGCGCGGCGGTGTTGCTGGGCGGCAAGACGCCCACCGGCGCGTTCTGGTTCGACGCCGGCACCGGGCAGTTCGTCACGTCGAGCTACTACCGCGACCGCTTGCCGCCGTGGGCCGAGGCGTTCAACACCTCCAAGCCGGCCGCACGACTCGCCGGGCGGGACTGGACGCGGCTGCTCGAACCCGCGGTCTACGAGGCCCACGCCGGGCCGGACGCCGGCGCGGGGGAGGGGCCGGCGAACCTGTTCCCCCACCGCGGCGTGGCGAACGCGACGTCGTTCGAGGCCGTGCTGGCCAGCCCCGCCGGCAACGAACTCCTTTGGGAGTTCGCCCAGGCCGCCATCGACGCGGAGGGCCTGGGCCAGCGCGGCGGCACCGACCTGCTGACGCTCGGCTTCTCCGCCAACGACTTCGTCGGCCACGCCTACGGGCCGGACTCGCAAGAGGTCCTCGACATGACCGTGCGCAGCGACAAGCTGCTCGCTGAGGTCGTCGCGACCCTGACCGCGAAGTTCGGGGCGGATCGGCTGAGCTTTGTGCTGAGCGCCGACCACGGCGTCTGCCCGCTGCCCGAGCGCGCCGTCGCCACGCACCCCGAGGCCCGCCGCTTCGACCCGGTGGCGACCTACGCGCCGTTGAACGGCGTCCTCGACGCCCGCTTCGGCCGCGGCGACACGCAGGGGCAGTGGGTCGAGCGCATCGACTACCCGTGGCTTTACTTGAACCAGCGGCACGTCGCGGCGATGAAGCTCGACCGCGCCGAGGTCGAGCGCGTCGCCGCCGATTGGGCCGGCCACCGCCCCGAGGTCGCCGCGACCGCCTTCCCGCGAGACGTGTTGGCCGGTCCGCCGTCGGAGGAACCATTCGGCCGCGCGGCGCAGCTGTCGTTCCACCCCGACCGCAGCGGCGACATCTACTTGGTGGCGCAGCCGTACTGCTACCCCGGCGGCAAGCTGGCGTCGGGCACGACGCACGGCACGCCGCACCCCTACGACACGCACGTCCCGATTCTCGCGTTCGGGGCGAACGTGCCGGTGTTGGGCGAGCGCTCGGGGCGGGTGTCCTCGCTGCTGTTCGCGCCGATCGTCGCGCGCTGCCTGGGTCTCGCCCCGCCGCCGGGCCTGACGGAGAAACTGCCCGCCGAGTGGGGCGCACTCCCGGCCGTCAGTAGCGATACTCCAGACCGATGACGACGCCCTGCACCCAGAAGTCGCTGCGGAACAGCGGCAGCGCCGGGCGGTCCGACCCCGCGGCGGGGTGGCCCAAGCCTGCCACGTCGATGCCGCGATCGACTTGCTCGCCGGGCCGCACGGCGTCGCTCAGGTAGAGCAAGTTGTAGCCGACGTAGACCCGCGAGCGGTTCTCGAAGCGGAAGCCCAGTCGCAGCGTGCCCTCGGGCAGCACCGCCAGCGTGGAGGTCGCGAAGTGCCCGCTGTTGCTTGCCTGCGCCAGCACCCCCACGGGGAGCGCGCCGCCGGGGCCGACGGTCAGGCCGCGCACGGCGACGAGGCCCGTCGATTGGCCGAGCGCGACCTTACCGGCGAGTTCGAGGAACAGCCCGCCGTGGACGAGGTCCGCCGCGAGGCCGACTTGCGCCCCGTGGAAGCGGTTGCGCGTGTCGAACTGGTCGGCGCTGCGGGTGTCGCCACCGGGGGAGACGGTCAGTTGCGTGACCGCGAGGCCCTCGTTGACCTGGAAGTAGCGGTAGCCGACGACGGCGTTGACGCGGGCCTGCGGGCCGTTGACGAGGTTCAGCAGGCCGTTGACCTCCCAGCCCAACGCGCGGGTTGAGGTGGCGACACCGACACTCCCCTGCGGGCCGCCGGGCCGGCTGACGGTGAGCACGTCCTCGGCCCCGGTGGCGGGGTCGATCACCGGGCGGGCGAAGGTGCGGCCGGGGCTGTCGCCGAAGAGTTCGCGGCGGACGCGCGGCCCCAGGAAGAAGTACGTCACGCCCAGGCCGGCCGTGCCCTGCTCGTTGACCGCGAAGCCGTAGCCGAAGCGGCCCCCGGCCGACTCCGGGCTGCCGGCCGTGCCGCCCACCAGGAGTGCCGTGTTCGGCCCGCCGAAGCGTGGCGGCGTGGCCCAGCGGCTGGCGGTCACCAGCGGCGGCAGCGGTGCCCCCTTGGGCCACCACAGCAACGCCTCGGCGGTCAGCCAGCTATTCGCAATGGGGTTGTTGTCGCGTAGCGGTGCCCCGACGACCGGCAGGTAGCCGGTGTTCTGCTCCGGAGCGAGCAGCGGTTCGGGAAGTGTCACGGCCCGCAGCGGCACGCTGACCGTCTGGCCGGCGGCCAAGCTGTCGGGCGGCGCGAACGCGCTCAGCGCGAACGGCGGGATGTCGGCGATCGCGGCCTTGTGCGGCCCGGACGGCGGCAGCGGCACCGAGACGGGGCGGCTGGGCGTCGGCAGGGCGGGCGGCGTGACGGTGTCGGGCCGCGGCGGGTCGAGGGCGCGGAGGCCGCCGCCGGCCAGCAGGGTGACCAACCCCGCGAGCGCCCCCAGAGTGCCGTGCCGCGCCGACGCCATACCATACCCTCGCCCGCTCGCCGGTATGCCCGCCGCGGCCGGCCCTGTCCACCCCGAGTGCCGTCATGGCCCGCGAACTCGTCCACACCGGCCGCCGCATCCGCGTCT
>JAYTUC010000072.1:0-2427 GCA_043744775.1 Fimbriiglobus sp.
GGAAGTCGTCGGCCTGATCCGCGAGAAGATGGTCGTCCACCAGTTCAAGCGGTACACCGGCGGCGTCTTCGGCGAGTACGTCCACCACGACGGCATGACGGGCGCGCTCTTGCACTGCACCGGCACCGGCGGCAACGCCGAGGCGCTGCGGGACGTGGCGGCCCACATCGCCGCGATGAACCCGCAGTACCTGAACGCGGCCGCGGTCCCGGCCGACGCTGTCGCCAAGGAGACGGAGTTCCTCAAGAAGCAGATTGCCGAGGACCCGAAGCACGTCGGCAAGCCGGCGAACATCTTCGTGAAGATCGCCGAGGGTAAGGTGCGGACCTGGCTCGCCGAGATCTGCCTGACCGAGCAGCCGATGGCTAACGCCGCGAAGTACCCCGGCCAGACGGTCGGCCAGGTACTGTCGAAGATGGGCCTCACCGCCGCCGGGTTCACCCGCTACAAAGTCGGCACCGTCGCCGTCTAACACACAAGCTCCCCCCACCCTTTAGGAAGACCATGCCGCACACGAAGTCCGCCTGGAAGCGCCTGCGTTCCAGCGAAACCCGCCGCGTCCGCAACCGCGTGACCGCCAAGGCGATCAAGCTGCAAACGCGCAAGTTCACCGACGCGCTCAAGGCCGCCGAGCCGGCGCTGGCCGCGACCGAGTCGCTCGTCACGATCAAGAAGCTCGACAAGGCCGCCGCCCGCGGGGTCATCCACCCGAACAAGGCCGCGCGGCTGAAGTCGAAGATGGCGCTCAAGCTCAACATCCTCAAGGCGAACCCCGAGGCCGCGAAGGCCAAGCTCGCCGCGACGAAAAAGCCCGGCAGCAAGAAGGCCGCGGCCGCCACGGCATAGTCCAATCCAAAGCAATTTTGCCGCGGAGACGCAGAGTCGCGGAGAAGACCGAACACAAGTTTTGGTATTCTCCGCGACTCTGCGTCTCCGCGGCAAAATTGTTCACGACTCACTTCAGCCGCATCAGCGCGTCCACTTGGCCGTTGATACTCGGGTCGAGCCAGACGAACACCAGCATCGGGGCGACGCCCAGGAACACCGCGAACGTGGCGAACAACGCCAGCACGGTGAACTCGCGGGCCGTCGCCTCGGGGTACGCGGCCGTCGCCGGGTTGACGCCCAAGAAGACGCGCTGCCAGGCCCGCAACAGGTACATCGCCGTCACGATCGTCGTGAGGACCGCGGGGATCGTCAGCGCGATCGAGTATTGCCACGCGCCGAGCATCACGCAGAACTCGCCGACGAAGCCGCACAGGCCCGGCAGCGCCATCGACGCGAAGAACAGGACCACGCTCACGCCGGCGAACAGCGGCATCGGCTCCTTGAGGCCGCCGAGGCGGTCGAGGTCGCGGTGGTGGGCGCGGTCGTAAACCACGCCGACGACGAAGAACATCCCAGCCGCACTCACCCCGTGCGCGACCATCTGGTAGACCGCCCCCGACAGCGCGAGTTCGTACGCCTCCCCGGCGCTACCCCACGCGGCCAGTCCCAGGACGACGTAGCCCATGTGGCTGACCGAGCTGTACGCCAGCATCTTCTTGAAGTCGGTTTGGCCCAACGCCGCGAGTGCCCCGTAGACGATGCTCACGACGCCCGCGAGGCCCAAATACCAAGCGAGTTCGTTGGCGGCCCAGGGGCAGATCGGCAGGGCGAAGCGGATCAGCCCGTAGCCGCCGAGCTTGAGCAGCACCCCGGCCAGCACCATCGACACCGGCGTACTCGCCTCGACGTGCGCGTCCGGCAGCCAGCCGTGCAGCGGCACGAGCGGCAGTTTCACGGCGAAGCCGAACACCAACAGCGCGAACACGGCGTACTGGAACGTCGGGGTGCAGACCGGCTGCGACTTGAAGCGGGCGAGCGCGGCGACCCGGTCGGTGCCCGGCGCGAACAGCCCGACTTGGCCCTCGGCGAGCGGCGGCTGCCCGGCGGCGGGGCGGGCGTGGAGGCGGTCGTCCTTGCCGCCGAGTACGAGCATCGCGGCGCGCCCGGCCTTCGAGAGTGTCGTGAAGTCGAAGGTGTGGATTTCGATGCGTTCCGTGGCCTGCTCGACGCCTAGCGCCGGCTCCAGTTGGCGCAAGTCCGCGACCTTGGCGGCGACGATGCCGGGGTCGGCGAAGTCGCGCACGTTGACCGAGTAGAGCGCGAGGATCGCCCCGAGCAAGCAGACGCTGCCGAGGAGGGTATAGACGACGAACTTGGTCGCCGCGGCCTTGCGGTTCGGCCCGCCCCACAGGCCCACGAGGAAGAACATCGGCAGCAGGATCATCTCGTAGAAGACGAAGAACAGGAACAGGTCGAGGGCCAGGAACGCGCCCAATACCCCCGTTTCAAGCGTCAACAGCAGGATCAGGTAGCCGCGCAGGTTCTCGGTGACCGTCCAACTCGCCACGACCGCCATCGTCATCACAAAGCCTGTCAGCA
>JAYTUC010000073.1:0-9410 GCA_043744775.1 Fimbriiglobus sp.
GTACCTCGAAGGATGGATAGCGAGTTGAGGCCCCTGATGCGCGAGTCTCACGTGGCCTTTGACCAACTCATCGTCCCCAGGTCGAGGGCGTACCCGAAGGTGTTATCCTCGTAGCTTTCCTTCCCGTCCGACCACCCGCACACCTTCCCCCCGACCACCTCGACCCGGCCCCCAACGAGCTTCGCCTTGTGTCGGCCGATCCAGCCCGGTTGCTCGCCCATCGTTTCGACCAACTCCATGGCCAGGGTTTCGGTGTCGAGCCGGCACACCTGCGTCGTGCCGAACCGTCGTTCCCCCTGATAGCCCAGGTTGCCGACGACATAGATCCATCGACCGGCCAGCGTGGCCGTATGGAAGTCGGTCGGCGGAAAGACATCCTGGGGGTAGCCGTAGATGTCGAACGCGCCATCACCCCTGTGAACGATCACGTCGTTGTAGATGCAGAAGTCGGGGTCGTAGAAGTCTTCGTGCTCGCCCGCGATTTCGATCACCCGGCCGTCGGGCAGTTCGGTGAACGATTTACCGAACCGGTCGAAGCACCAGACTGCCGAGTCGCCGAGCCTGCCCTCATCGAACTTGGCCCGTGCGTGGTAAGCGGGCGATCCACCGGTGACCATCGCTCTCCAAAACGGGAAGTTCATCGGCTGCGGGTTGGTGGTGCCGAAGGCCCGGTGCTTGGCCGCGCGGTACTCGCCCGGCGTGCAGTCGATGGACCCGTCGCACGGGTTCCGTGTCATCTCGGACCGCACCTCAGCATTGACGTCCGCGAGGTCGGCACCCGCCTGGACCAGCGTGCGGGCGGTCTCGAGATTACCGGCTGACTGGATGGGTGAGTCGGTGTTACTCCGAAGATGCACGTCCGCGCCGGCATTCAGGAGCAACCGCACACACTCCACGGCCCCATTCCCGGCCGCGTCGATCAGGGCCGTTCCCCCGTACTCATCCGCCCCGTTCGGATCCACCCCACCTTCGAGTAGCCACCGGAGCATCACCAAGTCACCTTTCTCGGCCGCGTACATGAGCGGTGTCTTCCCGCAACGGCCACGGTCCCGGAGATCGGCACCAGCCGACAAGAGAAGTTCGGCCTTGGCGAGGTCGCGCGTGTGCAAGCTCAGGAGCCACGGCGTGCGTCCCCAGCGGTCGCGGGCCGACAGGCCATTGCCCTCATCGATCTGAGCCTTGATGTCCGCAACGGACCCCAGTGCCACAGCCCGGTGGAGCGGGGTCCATTCGAGGGGAGTGGGGTTCGCTCCGGCCTCAAGCAAGAAGGCCACGGCGTCGAACCGGCCCACCCGAGACGTGACGCTCAGCGCCGACTCGCCGTAGTCGCTGACCGCGTTAAGGTCTGCCCCGCGCTCGACAAGAAGTCGCAGGACGGGAAGCAGCTGTGAATCGTCGTCGATCGAGCGGCCGTGCATCACGTCGATCATGACGGTGTAGCCGTGGGGCCGGACGTACCTGATGTCGGCCCCGGCGTCCAGCAGTGAACGGATCGTTTCAAGGTCGCCTTCGCCCACTGCATCGCTGAGTTCGGTCGTAATGTCAACACCCCCGTTCGGCACCTGTCTTACGGAATGCCGTGCAGACACCTCCCGTCGGGGAAAGGTTCAACGTGGCTCGGCACGCCCGCCGTATCAAAATCCGGCAGTGGCCGACCAGTGTGTTGAGGGCTGTTTCCGATCCTCTGAGCGGGGGCGTTGCGGCACCATCAACACACTGATCAGCCACGACCCGGATTTCGGCGATCGCGCCCTCAACGACCTTTGCGTCCCTTGCTGGCGCGTCGGGCTAACAGGAGCCGCCGCTCGCCGGGGGTCGCCGGAAAATCTTACCACTTCGTGACGACTCCTTGACCCGCCGCGTCCGGCGGGGACAATGGAGAGCTGTTGCTCGCACGGCCCGAGGTGAATCGATGTCGATCCCGTCCAGCCAGCGGCCGTCCCGCGAGTGGGTGCTGCTCCTCGTCGCGCTCGCGATCGTCGCCGCCGTGGTCGTGCCGCTGTGGCACTCGACCGCGTCCGCCGAGACCCGCGAAGACTTCCTGGCCAAGTGGACCCCCGACCGCGTCGGCCGGCTGCTGCTGGGGCCGGAGCAGGCGGCGTGCTACGTCTGCTTCGCCTGGGCGGGGCTGATTCTGCTGACCCGCCGCCGCGAAGTCGCCCGCCAACGTCAGGCGTTCTTCCTCGAACTGTTGCCCACCGACGAGGGCGCGCGGGTGCTCCCCGAGGACGCCCGGCCACTGTCGCGTAAGGTCGAGGCGATCGCCGCCCGGAGTGGACCCTACGTCCTGGGCAACATGATCCGGCTGGGCTTGAACAAGTACGCCGTGAGCAAGTCCGCGCCGGACGTGGCCGAGGTCGTGCGGAACCAGGCCGAGGTCGAGTCGAGCCGGCTGGTGACGAGCATGGGCACCGTCAACTACCTGGCCTGGGCCATCCCCGCGATCGGCTTTTTGGGCACCGTCCGCGGCCTGGCCGGCGGCATGAGCATGGCCGGGTCGCAGGAGGCGGACATCTCGAAGTTCATCAAGGCCGCGACCGACCAACTCGGCATCGCCTTCGACTGCACGTTCATCGCGCTCGCGCTGAGCCTGGTGTTGATGTACCTCCTGCACGCCGTGCAACGCGCCGAAGAGACGCTCATCATCGACTGCCAGGACTACTGCCAGGAACACCTCCTGCTGCGGCTGTACGACCCCAAACCGGACCCGGCCGAACTGTCGGCCCCGGCCGGCGGCGACGCCGCGTGGTAAGGTTGTCCGAGTTCTCCCCCGTGGCCCCGAGGATGACGGATGTTCGGCTTCGGCACGCCCGGTAAACCCCGCCCCGGCCCGCCCGGCGACACGAGCAAGCTCGTCGGCCTCGACCTGACCGCGACGCGGCTGCACGGCGTCAGTTCCGCCGCCGGCCGGCAGCGCCCGCTCGCCCTGGACGCGCACGGCACGACCGACCTGCCGATGATGCTGCACCTCGGCGGCCGCGCGCCGTCGATCGGCGGGGTGGCGGTCGCCGTCTGCCGCAAGTCGCCGCACCTGGTGTGCGCCGGGTTCTTGCCGCACCTCGGCCAGGCGACCCTGTGGCAGGCCGACCGCGTCAAACTCACGCCCGAAGGGGCACTCGCGGCGGTCTTCGACGCCGTCCGCCCGGCCGTCGCCGCCGAGACCGACGCCGCCGAACTGGCCCTGCCGTCGTACCTCAGTGCGGCGCAGTCGCGGGCCGTCGCCGAACTGGCGGCGAAGGCGAAGCTGCCGGTCCGCGGCACGGTCGTCGCCGCGCTCGCCGTCGTCGCCCACCGGGCCGCGCACCTCACCGGGGCGGCCCCGCCGGACGACGCCGGCAGGGCCGAGTGGGTCGTCCCGCTGCCCCGCGACCCGGACGGCCCGGTGTCGGTCGTCGTCATCGACGCGGACGACTTCGCCCTGACCGCGAGCGTGCTGAGCGTCGAACCGGGGGCCGCGACCCTGGTCGCCTCGGGGGTCTGGCCGCGCGGCTCCGTCCGGCTGTGGAAGGACCGCCTGCTCGACGCGATGGCCGACCGCTGCGTCCGCCTCTGCCGCCGCGACCCGCGCGACTCGGCCGACGCCGAGCAGGCTCTGTACGACCAACTCGACGCCGCCCTCGACCGCGTCCGGGCCGGCCAGCCGGTCGCGCTGACGGTGCGGTCGGCCCACTGGTATCAAGACCTGGTCCACCAGCCCGAAGAGTTCGACGCCTTCTGCGCCCCGCTCGCCCGGCCGGCCGCCGAGGGGATTTTTGAACTGGTCCGGTCCGCCGGACTGCCGCTGCCGCCGACGGCCGTCTGGCTGACGCACGCCGCCGCCCGGCTGCCGGGGCTGGCCGGGGCGGTCCACCGCACGTCGCCGGAATCGACGAGCGTGCAAGCCCTGCCGCCGCACGCCGTTGCCGAGGCGGCTGCGGCGCTGGCGCTCCGCCGCCTCGCCGGCCAGGCCGGCCGCGGCTTCCTCGACTCCGTCGTCCCCCTCGACGAGCCGACCGCCGGCCGCGCGGTACCGAAGTCCCGGGAGTCGCGCCGGTGAGAACCCGCCACAAGCCGCCGAGCCTCGTGAGCATGTGGATGCTCGACGTTTTCTGCTGCGCCCTAGGCTGCGTCACCCTCCTGTGGCTGCTGAGCACCCGCGAGGCCAAGTCGCAGGCGGCCCGCAACGCCGACGCCGTGACCCTGCTCGCCCGCACCGAAGGCGACTTGAAAGCCCGCCAGGCCGAACTCATCGCCACGAAGGCCGACCTCGACCAGACCAAGCGCAAGCTCAACGCCGACCTCGAAGACTTGCAGGCCCGCTACCTCGCCACCGCCGCCGAGCGCGACGCCAACGCCGACCGCCTGTCGAGCGCCGCCGCCGACCTGGCGACGACCAAGAGCGACCTGCTCCGCGCGACGACCAAGGCGACCGAGTTGAACGACCTGCTCGCCCGCAAGCAGCAGGCGGCCGCCGCCGCCGCGACCAGGCTCAGCGCCAGCGAACAGGCCGCCGCCGAACTGGCGAAGCTGTTGCGCGAGAAGACCCGCGAGCGCGACGACTCGGCCCTGCAGGTGAAGAAGGCCCAGGATCAACTCGACGACCTCGACGCCAAGCTCAAGACCGCCGCCCTGGCCGCCGACGCCGCGACCGCGAACCTCAGCGCGATGCGCAAGTCCGGCGACGAACTGGCGACCGCCCGCGTGACCATCATCGACCTGCAGGGGCAGAAGGCCAAGCTCGCCGACAAGTTCGACAAGCTCAAGGCCGAGACCGACTCGCGGTTCGCCGGCATCGCCCTGACCGGCCGCCGCGTCGTCTTCCTCGTGGACATCTCCGGCAGCATGAAGCTGATCGACGACAAGACCCCCGCCCCCGACAAGTGGCCGACGGTCGTCGAGACCCTGGCCAAGGTGATGCGCAGCCTGGCCGAGTTGGAGCAGTTCCAGGTCATCCTCTTTTCCCGGGATGCCAAGCCGCTGCTCGGCCCCGGCTGGCACGGCTACCGCGGCGAGGCGAGCGTCGCGGAGGTCCGCGGGGCGCTGATGAAGGTCAACCCGGACGGCGACACGAACATGTACGACGCGCTCGACCTGGCCTTCCGCCTCCGCCCGTCCGGCCTCGACACCGTCTACCTGCTGAGCGACGGCCTGCCGACCAGCGGCCCCGGCCTGACCCCCGAGCAGGAGCGGACGGTGTCCAGTAGCGACCGCAGCGACCGCCTGTCGAAGCACATCCTGCGCACCCTGCGGACGACCTGGAACCACCCGGTCGGCGGCACCCGCGTCCGCATCAACGCCGTCGGCTTCTTCTTCGAGTCCCCCGAAGTCGGCGCGTTTCTGTGGGCCTTGGCCCGCGACAACGACGGCAGCTTCGTCGGCATGAGCAAGCCGTAAAGAAAGACCCGGAGGAGTAAGTCGTGTCAACGATCACGCTGCAAGAGGCCCAGGCCGACCTCAAGGGGATCGTCCGCCGACTGAACGCCGGCGACGAGGTCGTTGTGACGGACGGAGACCGCGTCGTCGCCCGCATCGTCGGCGACCACCGGCCGACGACGCCCCGCCCCGGCCCCGGGCTGGGCAAGGGCATGATGACCATCGTGGCCGACGACGACGACCACCTCAAGGACTTCGCGGAGTACGCACCTTGAGGTTCCTGTTGGACACGCACATCCTGCTGTGGTACGTCCTGGACGACCCCCAATTGAGCGCCACCGCGCGGGCGCTGATCCTCGACCCGGCGAACGAAATTCTGATCAGCCCGGCGTCGTACTGGGAGATCGCCATCAAGGTCAGCATCGGCAAACTCGCCCTCCATTGCCCCTACGAAGACTTTCTCGACCTCTGTCTCATCCGGTACGGTTTCAGCGTCCTGCCGGTCGAACCCCGGCACGCGGCACGAGTGGCGGGATTGCCGTTTTACGCCGGGCACAAAGACCCATTCGACCGCCTTCTAGTCGCTCAGGCGTTAGCCGATGGCCTCACTCTCGTCAGCATTGACTCGAAACTGGACCAGTACGCGGTCGCTCGCCGATCATAGATTTCGCCCGAAGTGACTGGCCGCCATGAGGTTGTGGCAACAATGTGGCTAAGCTACGCCAGCCGTAGCTTAGTAAGCTACGGCAGCCGTAGCTTAGTAAGCTACGCCAGCCGTAGCTTAAGAGCGACCGGAAACAATAAGCCCATTTTCTTAAAACCAAGGGGCTGAGGTCATTGTTTCCGGTCGCTCTAAGTTTGAGTCGGGCACGTTGCGTAATTTCTGGGATGAGCAAGCCGTAAGCACTCTCCCGGCGAGCGGCGGTGCGTCAGCCCTCCGGCCCCGCCTGGCATAGTGACGGCGGCCCCGTGCGAGCGCTGCCGACTGTCCTCGGGAAGTTGCTCGCGCGTGCAGGCTGGACCGGCGGGCTGACGCACCGCCGCTCGCCGGGAAGGCCGTGTTTCAGTTGCCATCCTGAGGAGCCGCGATGGCCAAACGCCCCGCGTTTACGCTGATCGAACTGCTCGTCGTCGTTGCCATCATCGCGGTCTTGATCGGTTTGCTGCTGCCGGCGGTGCAGAAGGTGCGAGCGGCGGCGGCGCGTTCGACGTGCGCGAACAACTTGCACCAGATCGGCTTGGCCTGCCACCACTTCCACGACTCGCTCGGGGCGCTGCCCAAGTACCGGCGGTGCCCAGACCTGATGACGCCCGACCCGCTCACCGGGCAGAAGCCGGACGGCGATTGCAACTCGCTGACCAGCCCGACGACGTACACCGGCCCCGGCGAGGTCTGGTGGGCACCGTACGATAACCGACCAGGGTCGAACGTCTGCAAGCCGATCGACGACACCTTCCAGCGCGGGACGTTGTGGCCCTACGTCGAGCAGAACACCAAAGTCTTCCAGTGCCCGCGTGGGGTCGATCTCGACCCGGCGAGCACCACCTTCGGGCAGCCGTTCCAGTGCGGCTACGCGATGAACTACGTCACCGGCGGACCGGGCGGCAAGCGGCTCGAACACCTGTCGAACGGCACGTCGAACGTCGTCATCGTCTGGGACCACGGCCGCACGCCGGGGTGCGCGAACTCGAAGGTCGCCGCGCCGCGCGGGCCGTGGCAACAGCCCGGTGGCGGGTTCGAACTCGACGCCGACGTGACGCACTACCCCGTGCGGAGGCACGACGGCGTCTTTAACGTCCTCTACTGCGACGGCCACGCGCTCGCCACCCGCCAGACCGAACTCCTCGACGCGATGTTCTCCACGTCCGGGCCGTGAAAGCCGCACGGTGCCGTGCGCCCAGCCTCCCTCAAAGATCGAGAAACCGACCAGACGGCCCCTCCTGGGAGGCCGCTGCGCCGAAGAACAGTCAATTCGGAGAATGTACCGAGTCGAAGAAAATGCGAGAATTTCTCTTGCCCCCCGCTAACTGTTACTGTTTGCTTGCACGCCACACTTCGGTGTCGCGCAGCGGTCCACGACTCAGTCTGGAGTCCGACATGTTGAGCGTGATTCGCGGTTGCGTCATCGTCGGGTTAGTCTGCGTGGGTCTGGGGGTGACAGCCGTTCAGGAAACGAAGGGTCAGTGGTACCTCCCCCCAATCATTTGGATCCCAACCTACCCGGCTTGCAACAGCGTTTCGGCGTGTGCCGGTGCTGCCGACGGCTGCACTCTGAACGGCGGTACCATCGTGATGTGCGGCATTACTTTTAGTCCTGCGTCCTGTGTCAACTCGATCGGTGCCGTTGGTGGAGGCGTCTCGATTTGCATAGGTGTAAACGCGCAAGACCAAATGTGTTTCAAAGGCTTCATAGGTTGCAGCAAGACCTTACCACCACCGGTGGGCGGTGGGGTCTAGTGAGGGGCCTTGTCAACTATCAGATGATCGTCTACGCGATTTAACTTCTCATCTTGGGGCGATCCTGTGTCACGCCAACTCAGCCGATGCGTGTGGACTTGCTCCTTGGTGATCATGTCCACATTTTCGGCTCGACAACACGCGGCAGCCGTCGAGCCGGATTGTCTTCAAGTGGCGGCACGCAACACCGCCGCCATCGAAGCCCTCCTGCCATTCAGTTGCTCCGTCGAAATCGACCACCTCGAAGAGACCTTACTCGGAAGGTACACGACTGCGACCTATCAACGCTCTCAGGAATCGATTCGAGTCAAGTTCAAGCTCGGAACTATGAATGGTGACACACTGATCAAAGACGGCCGAACCCTCCGTTACTCTGCCGACGCGAGAATTCCAGGTGACGGCGGCCGTTCGGGTACCGTCATCGGGGATACTAGTGCAGTCTCAAGTGACATCCTGTGCGTCGGCTTGGCGGCACCTACTTTGAGTGGATGAAGTCACCACTATTCGTCCGCGACCTGACGGATTCTGAGCGGGTCGCCCTGCGTCGCGGGCTTCGGTCGCCCGAGGCTTTCACCCTCCGCCGGTGCCAGATCGTCCTGGCCAGCGCCGAGGGGCAGCGCCCGTCAGGGATCGCGACGGGCCTCGGGTGCGCCACCCAGACCGTTCGGGACGCGATCCGGGCGTTCCACGCCGGCGGGGTCGGATGCCTGAGTCCCAGGTCCAAGGCTCCGAAGACGACCCACCCGGCTTGGCCCCGAGACCGGGACGGCGACCTCAAGGCCCTGTTGCACCAGTCCCCGCGAACCCTGGGCAAGCCGACGAGCCTGTGGACCCTCGGCCTGGCGGCGACGGTGTGCCACGAGAAGGGGTGGACGGCCCGCGTCCTCAGCCCCGAGACCATCCGCCAGGTCCTCCGCCGCCTGGAGGTCGGGTGGAAGCGGGCCAAGCACTGGATCACCAGCCCGGACCCCGATTACGCCAAGAAAAAAAGGCGCGGGACCGGCTGATCGAGGAGGCCGCCGGGAAGCCGGACTGGGTGCTCGGGTTCCAGGACGAGTGCTGGTGGAGCCGGCTGGCCCAGCCCGACGTGTTCGCGTGGGCGACCGGTGACCCGATGCGGCTGACCCCGCCGGGGAAGGTCCAGGGGGACGGGCCGGCGGCGTTGGCGTGCTACGGCATCTACCGCCAGGACACCGGCGGAATGATGCTGCGGTTCGTGGACGGGCGGCCGGTCAGCCAGGTGACGGAGGACTTCCTGGGGTGGGCGTGCGGGGTGTTCGCGGGCGAGGGGAAGAAAGTGTTCGTGCTGGTCTGGGACAACGCCGCGTGGCACGCGAGCAAGCGGGTCCGTCGGTGGATTGAGACCCACAACCGGCGGGTGCGGCGGACCAAGCGGGGGTGCCGGATCCGGGTGTGCGGGCTGCCGGTCAAGGCCCCGTGGCTGAACCCGATCGAGCCAAAGTGGATGCACGGCAAGCGGGCCATCGTCGAACCCGACCGCAAGCTCACCGCCGACGAGGTCAAGGAACGAGTCTGCTCCCACTTCGGGTGCGTACCCACCGAACCGCTCAAACAGGATGTCACTTGAGACTGCACTAGG
>JAYTUC010000074.1:0-9344 GCA_043744775.1 Fimbriiglobus sp.
CCCGTCGGCTCGTCGGGCTTCTTGCCCTCGATCTTGACCTTGAGTAACGCCACGTCGAGTTCCGGCTCCGTGGCGACGACGGTCGCCTTCATGCGCCGGCCGTCGTAGAGGTGGACGATCAATTCGGAGGTGTCGAGCATCTGGCTCGCCAGCGTGAGGATGTGACCGTCGGGCGAGACGATCACGCCGGTGCCGTAGTTGGCCACGCCCCGGAAGCCGCCGGAGCCGAACAGCTTGACCGTGCGCGTGTTGACCTCGTCGGCCGTCTTCGAGAACGGGTCGGACGCCGCCGCGAGGAGCGACGCGAAGGCCAGGCCGAACGCGACGAGCAGGAGCCGGTTCATCAGGAGGCCTTCTTGCCGAGCGTGTAGGTCTTGACCGTCAGCACCGCGTAGCGCTTGTCGCCGCTACGCACCTCGATGCGGTGCGGCAGCGACCGGCCGTCCACCGTCTTGTAGTCGCCGAAGTACAGTTCGCACGGCTCCTCGTCCTTCGACACCGTCACCTCGCAGCCGAGCAGGGTTTGGTCGGTCAGGGCGTAGTAGAATTTCGCCTCGAAAGGGCCGTGCTTGCCGCGGACGACCTCGCAATCGACGCGCGAGTCCTTGAGGCGTTCGGCCGGCTTGCCGTCCCCCTTCGCCGCGAGCTGGGGCGGGTAGAACGGCTCGTGGCCGCCGTGGTCGAAGCCGATCTCGAAGCCGCCGTCCCACTGCGTCAGCAGCTTGCGGTACAGGTACAGCGCCGACAGCATCCCGCCGCTGCCCTGCGGCAGTTGCAACTCGCCCAGGGGCGCGTTCGACTTCAGCGGCTTGACGAGGTCTTCAATGCCGTTGCGGACGATCTTGGCCTCGGTGAGGCCGTCGGCCCCATCGACGAGGGTCAGCTTGAAGTCGCCGCGGCGGTCGGAGAGTTCGATGGTGCCGTCGATCGCCCACGGCCCGGCGAGCGGCGTGAAGTCGCCCGACTTGGCGACGGCAGTGCGGAGCTTGTCCTGGCGCTGCTTGTTGAAGTAGTAGTTGGCGAAGCCCTTCTTCTCGACGAAGAACTTCTTGGCCGGCGACTTGTCGAGGCCGGGCCGCTTGGGGCCGCCGTCGCCCTTGGGGGCCGGCCGGCCGGGGGGGGGCTTGTCGGCCGCGGGCTTCTCGGCGTCGATGTTGCCCATGAGTCGCACGAGCACTTCCTTGGTGTCGTTGCCCCGCCGGTAGCTCAGCGGCAGCCGCCACTCCTTGGGGAAGACGCCCAGAATGTTCTTGTACTGGTTCGTGCTGGTCAGCGCCCGCCCGGCGAAGTTGACGAGTTGGTCCCCCGACTTGACCCCCCGCCGCGCCGCGTCCGACTCGTCGAGGATCTGCTTGACGACCATGACGCTCAGTTCGCCGTCCTCGGTCTCGGTCGCCACGCTAGCCCCGAGGGTCGCGTGGTCGGTGTCGAGGCCGGCGTACAGGTGGCCCAGGAAATTCTTGATCTGGTTGATCGAGATGGCGTAGCCGACGCCGGAGTTGACCCGCCCGCGCTTCTCGAACGAGCCGCGACCGTTGATGCCGATGAGTTCGCCCTTCAAGTTGAACAGCGGCCCGCCGGAGTTGCCGGGGTTGATCGACGTATCGACCTGGATGCAGTCGGTGTACTCCAGCGTGCCCTTGCCCTCCGGCGGCTGGTAGCGGTTGACGCCGCTGACGAGGCCGAAGGTCACGGTCGGCGTGAAGTCGAGGCTCAGCCCGAAGGGGTTGCCCATGGCCAGCGACCACTCGCCGCTGCGCACCAGGTCGCTGTCGGCCAGCGGCACGAACGCGAACGGCTTGCCGGGCACCCGCGGCAAGAGCTTCACGAGCGCCACGTCGCCGACCTTGTCGGTGCCGACGACGACGGCGTCGTAAAGCAAGCCGTCGGGCAGGCCGCACTGGAGCACACTGCCGGTCGGCTGGACGACGTGGAAGTTGGTCAGCGCGTAGCCCTCGGCGTCGATGAGCACCCCGGAGCCGCACGCCTCGCCGCCGTAGAAGCAGACGGCGACGACGGCCGGCCGCACGCGGTCGATCACGGCGACGCGCTGGGCCTCGGCGTCGGTCACCGGTTTCGAGACTTCGGCGGCGAGGCCGGAGGCCGCGAGGGCACCCAAGACGAGCAGGCACGGCGTGAGGTGGCGGAGCGGCATTCTCGTCCCATTCACAAGGCGGGGTTACTTCTGGAGGCGGGCGTCGCCGAGGTTGATCTGGTCGCCGGCGAACAGGCCGACGCGTTCGACGACCACGCGCAGTTCCTTGACATCCTTGACGTTCAAAACGATCTCGCGCGTCTTGGCCGACTTCGGGATCAGCTCGTCGAACACGGCACGCCCGCCGACCTCGACGCGCAGGCGCAAGCTCCAGCTCTCGCGGTTGGCCCCGTCCTGGATGCCGACGACCGCTTTGAATTCGCGGTAGTCGCCGCCGAGCTTGTAGGTCGCCACGCAGTCCGGCGGCAGCGATACGCCGCGGGCGTACTTCTTGCCGTCGAGGGTCACGTCGGAGCCGTCGAGCGAGCGGTCGCGGGTGAGCCTGCGCTGGTAGCCGAACTGCTCGCCGAGTAGGCCGTCCTTCTCCGGGGGGGCGTACTCCGCGACGGCGTCGAGGTCGCTCAGGTACGTCAAATTCCCCTGGCGGAAGTCGAGTTTGACGACGGCGTTCAACTCGGCGTAAGTCACCGTCGCCCCGGACACCGTCGTGACCTTGAGCGTGCCTTCGACGAGATCGAGCCGCGTGGCGACGAGGGTGTTGCCGAAGGCGTCGGTGACCTTGCAGAGCGTCGGCGGCACCTGGTCGCGGGTCGGCTGGTTGAAGGCGATGCCGCCCGAGGCGCGGGTGAGCTTCAAGTTCGCCTTCACGCCATCCTCGCGCTCGAAGACCAAAGCGTCGCCGGTCTCGGTCCCCTCGATCACGGTGCCGGCGAGCGGGTTCAGGCCGTCGGCCGCGCGGACGACGAACAGGTCTCGCTTGCCCCGCCCGGCGAGCAGTTTCTTCCAGTCGTCGCGTGACTTGGCGTCGTCGGCGTTGCGCAAATAACTGAACGCCGCGCCCAGCGGCAACTCGAGCTTGGGGGCCGTCAGCGGCTCCGCGTGCGTCAGCAACGTCGGCTCGACCTGCTTACCGCGGACGAGCAGTTTCGTGAGACGCAGGATGCTCCCGTCGGTCAGTTCGAGTTCGTCGAACTTGACCTCCTTGGGCGGCACCGGCGACTTACGCATCTCGATGACTGCGAGTTCCTTGACCGCGAACTTCGTCGGCCCCGCCAGCTCACGAATCGTCACGTTCGTGGCATCGATCGCGACGACGTCGCCCGTCACCGTTCGGCCGGCCAGGGTCGTCACATCGGCCGCCGACGCGGTCGAGAGCGCGGCGAGGGCGGCCAAAAGGGACAGGGCGAAACGCATCGCGGGGTAACCTCCAGGCGTGCCGGAAGCGTCAGCGCCCGGAGTGTGCGACAACCAGGCGATCCTATGGCGTGACTCCGGGCACTGACGCTTCCGGCGCCGAAGGCCCTACTTGAAGCCGTTGATGCGGTTCAGCGATCGGAAGTAGTCCTCGATCATCGGCTTGAACTTCGGCGGCATCTCGCGGATGAAGTCCTGCGTCACCTTTTTGCGCTCGGCCTCCGGCAGCTTGCCCCAGACCTGCTCGTAGTTGCGGAGCTTCTTCAAATCGACCTGGCCCGGTCCCGAGTCGTTGCCACCGACGCTGTCTTGCATCGGGGCGTTGGGCGGGCCGCTGCCGGGCGGGCCGCTGCCGGGGGGGCCGCCACCGGGGCACGGCTGGTCGCCGGCCCCACCGCCCTGGCCCTTCGCCTTGGCCTCGAGTTCCTTGATCTTCTCGTCGAGCCGGAAGACGATCTTCTTCTGAATCTCCTGCGTCTGCGGGCCGCCCTTGGCGAGGTCGAGCCGGCGGCCGCTGTTGTCCATGAGCCGGCCGATGTTGGTCAAATCCTTGTCGTCCTTCGACCACTGTTGCAGGTCGAAGAACATCATCGTGGCCACGACCTTGTAGCGGTCCGGGGCGTCGCCCACGTCGTCGAGCAGCCGCACGATGCTAGTGACGGCCGCCTCGCGTTGGATTAGGGCGTGTTCGGCGACGGCGCGGTAGAAGAAGAACGACGCGGGGTCGATGAGTTGCTCCGGGGCGGCGAGCTTGGCCGCGGCGACCGACTCCTCGTAGACCCGCCGGCCGGCCAACGCCTTGGCGTAGGCAGCGGCCAAATTCGAGCGCACGAACGAGTCGAGCTTGGCGTCCTTCAACAGCGCCGGCACGTCGGCCGAGATGCCTTGCGTGCGGGCGTCGGCCAAGAGGGTGGCGGCGTCGGGCAAGCCGAGAGCGATCGTGGCGAGCGCGGCGTCGGCGGTGCCGCGGCCGGGGGCCCAAATCGCCTCGACCTTCGCGGCATCGAACTTGTTCACCGACTGCAGCCAGGCGACGAGCCGCGGCTTGACGACCTCCGACGGCTGCGACTTGAGCAAGCTAAAACTGTAGACCGGCTTCGCGGCCGGCGGGCTAGCTGCGGGCGGCGACTCGGCGAGGGCCGGGCCAACGAGGGCGGAGGAGGCGACGGCCCCCAACAACGTGCGGCGCAGAGACATGAATCGATCTCCCCTGGGCGGTGGCCGGCGGCTCGTCACAGTTTAAGCGGGCGAACGTCGCCGGCCCAACGGATTACTTGTTCTTCCCCGACGCGATCTTGCCGACCATGTCCTGCAACTTGGCCTGGCGCTCCGAGAGTTGCTGCAACTCGCCCCGCACGATGGGGTCGGACGCCTGCTCGCCCTTGTACGTCTCGGCGCTGCCCTTGGTGCGGCCGTTGACCTGCACTTGCAGTGAGCGGATCAGCTTCAACTCCGAGACGAGTTCGAGCAACCCCTTGTCGCCTTGCTTCGGCGGGCCGCCCGGCGGCGGCGCCTGGCCCTGCTGCTGCTTGACCTCGTCCTGCGCCTTCTTCAACGCCTGCATCATTTCCTTCAACATGGCGATGACGTTTTCCTCGATACCTTGCGTGTCGCGGCCGACGTAAGTGTCGTTGAGGCGGCGCTGCACGGACGCCATGTCCTGACGCACCTCTTCGAGAACCCGCGCGAACGCCACGGCCGAGCCTTCGCTCTCGAGGAGCTTCAACGTCGCGTCGGCGACGGCGACGATGTCCGTCTCCTTGTCGGCCTGCTGCTGCGACTTCTGAATCTCCGAGTTCGACTTCACGCCCTTGTTCTTGACGAGCACGCCGTCGATCGCCTTGGTCGCCTCGTAGACCTCGATCTGCATCGACAGCATTTTGCCGCAGCGGGCTTCGAGGTTGGCGAGCAACCCGAGTTGCTCCTGCTCGCGGAGCTGCTTGATGCGCTTCTCCAACTCCGCGGCCGCCTTGGCCAACTCCTCGATCGCCTTCTCTTGCTGCTTGCCGGCCGGCTCACGCTTCTTGGCTTCGAGGTCCTTCTGCGACCCCTGCTGGTGGGGGATAGCGCTCTGGACCTCCTTGCGGCCGGGCGTGTCGGGCGGCGGGGGCGGGGCTTGGGCCTGGCCGCCGGGGGGCGGGGGGCCGCCCGGCTCGCCCTCCTTGGGCGGGCCGCCGGGCTTGGGCGCGGACGGCGGGGCCTGCGCCGACTGCGCGTCGTCCTTGGGCTTCATCGGCTTGCCCTCGCCGCCCGGCTTGCCGTCACTCGGCTTGGCCTCGGCCTTGGCCTGCGCGTCCGGCTTCGGCTCGCCCTTGGGCGCGGGCTTCGGGGCACCGTCGGCCGGCGGCTTGTCGCCGGGCGGCTTGGCCTCGCCGGGCTTGGGGTCCCCCGGCTTCGGGTCACCGGGGGGCTTCGGGTCGCCGGGCTTCGGGGCACCCGGCTTGGCGTCGCCGGCGGTGTCCTTGGGGCCAGCCTTGGGGTCACCCTTCGCGTCCGCCGCGTCGGGTTTGTCCGGCTTGTCGGCCCCGGCCGGCTCGCCCGGCTTGGCGTCCGACGCCGGCTTCGGCTCCGACTTCGGCGTCTCGGCGGGCGGGGTTTTGCCCGCGGCCGGCTTCGGGTCGCCGCCCATCTTCTTGGCGAGGTCCTTGGTCCGCTCCGTGACGCCGTTCTGGTCCTTGGCGATGCGCTCGGCCTCGACCCGCTTCGACTCGGTCATGCCGCGCAAGGTCTTCTGCTGCCGCAGCAGTTCGCGTGTCTCGAAGAGGATCTTTTCGAGCCGCTCGCGCTCCGTCTTGGCCTGCGTCGCGTCGTCGTCGGTCATCAGCACGTTCATGATCTCTTGCAGCGCCTTTTGGAGCTGCTTGTCCTGGCCGGCGATGCCGTCGAGTTGCTGGAGGTTCGTGCCGCCCTTGGCGAGGCCGGCGACCATCTTCTGGAACTGCGTCTCGACGCCCTCCTGCTTCGCCAGGTCGAGCGCCGCCGTGATGACCTTGGCCCGCTCCTTGTCCTCGGGCCGATCGCTCTTCTCGAGCTTCTGCGCCAGGAACAGCAGTTCGCGCGTGAACTTGCGGAACAGGTCGGCGTTCTGCTCTTGCGGCGTGCGCAACTCGCCCGGCGTCGCGGCGTCGGCCGGCTTCGGGGCCTGGGCCGGCGCGAGTGCGGCGGCGACCATCAGGGTCGCGCCGACGAGGGCCGCACCGATTCGACGGGACCACCGGGCCATGACGCAACCCCCCGAGTAACTTCGCCCGACCAATAGTAACGACTACCCGCCGCGAACGTAACAGCCCGCCGCGATTATTTCACCGTCAGCGGGACCTCGAGCGCCGGCCCGACCGATGGCACGAGCCTCAACTTGTAGACGCCCGGCTTCTTGCCGGCGGTCACCGTGTAGTCGAAGTCGTTGCGGTCGTCCTTCGCGGTCACCTCCGCGGGCACGACGACTTCGCTGCCCGCGGTGACTTCGAGCCGCAACTTCAACTCGCCCTTGTCGAACAACTTCCAATCGACCTCGTGCGTAATCTTGCGCGACTCACCGACCGTGAGCACGACCGGCGGCACCGGCCGGACCTCGGGGGCGAACAGCCGCTCCCGGCCGCGGCGGCTGATGTCGCCGATCGCCTTCGACACGAGTGTCTGGTTCTCGATGATTTTGCGCAAGTCCTCGCGCAACTTGCCCTCGCTGAGCGTGTCGCCGAGTTCGCGGCGGACCTGCTCGAGCCGCTTGATGAGGGCGTCGAGCGTCGATTTCGCCGCTGCAATGCTGGCGTCCGGCGGCCGCTGGCCCTCCTTGAGCGGCTCGCGGAAGGCGCTGATCGCGTCCTCGGCCGCCTTCTGCTCACCGGCGAGGACCCCTTCGAGTGGGCCGATGATGACGTTCTGGTAACGCCGGGGCACGGCGTCGTTGCAGCGGTTGGTCTCGACCTCGCGGCGGAGCCGGGCGTAGTCGCCGACGACGCCCTGCACGAGGTCGCGGCCCTTGGCGACGTGCTGGGCGATGTCGGCGGCGCGGTACTCCGACGCCCGCAGGATGTCCGCCGGGATGTTCGACACCAGGAAGCGGTCGGCCTCCGCGTTGAGCTTGCCCTGGCCGAGCCGCAGGTTCTTGAGCGCCTCGTCGAAGCGGCCGGTCGTCGCCTCCTCGTCCTTGGTGATCTCACCGAGCAGGTCGGCCTCGCTGACCACCGTGAAGCGCAGCGGCTCCAGGTTCTGGCCCACCTTCGGCCCGCTCACGACGTTGGTGTCCGTGGCGACGACGTTCATCTCGAGGCGGTAGCGCGGCTGCACCTCGCCGGAGGTGTCGGCGACGCGCATCCGCCGGCCTTGGGCCTCGAGCAAGTTGTCGGCGACTTCGAGGTCGAACACGTCCGAGTCGAGGTTGAACTTGACCTCCTTGACCACGTCCGGGGCCTCGGGGTTCAGCGGCGGCACGCCGAGCTTCGCCGCCAAGCCCGCGACCGTCGATTTCGGCAGCGCGTCGTAGGCCCGCTCGAACGGCGACACCCCGAGCGCGGCGAACTGCCGCTGGCCGCCCTGCCCCAGCGACGCGGTGAGGGCGGCACTCGCCGCCGGCGACACGAGCGCCCCCATATTGGGCAGCAGCGGCCCCGACGCGAAGACCCCGGCGACCGCCTGCACCTGCAAGCCGACGACGGCCTGGGCCTCCAGCCGCGTCACGGTAAACTGGTACTCGACGCGGCTCAGCCCGTTGTCGTCGCGCAGGATCGAGTCCTTGACGAACGGCACGCGCGCCCGCGGAGTGCACAGGTAGGCGTTGCCGACCTTGCGCAGAATATCGACGGCGAGTTCGACTTGCGGCGGCTGGTCGTCGGTCACCTGGATCAGCACCGACCGCTTGGCCCGCACGCCGTCCCCGTCGGTCATCACGAGGTCGAATTCGAGGTTCGCCGTGAGCCGGTCCGCGCCGGCAAATCGCACGCTGAAGGTGTCGCCGACGGGGGTGACGCTCAGGCCGCCGGGCAGCTTGCCGGCCTTAGCACTGACGAGGACTTGCGTCAGCGGCTTGTCGGCGACGCCGGTCAGGACGAACTCGGTGCCGGCCGGGACGGTCGCCACGGAGCGCTCGCCGGTCAGCGAGAATTCCTTCTCGGCGAGGACCTGCAACTGCGTCGGCAGCAGCCGGCCGTGGACCCCCTTGGCGTCCACCGGCGCGGGGTGGTACAGGTACGCCGGGACGCTCTCGACGCGGCTCAGGCGGGTCAGCGTCGGCGGCGGCACCAGCACGATTTCGCGCGAGTCGGTGCGGAAGTTCTTGGCCCGCACGGTGTACGCCACCGACTCCTTCAGCCCGGCCACGTCGGCGCTGAACTCGCCCGACGGGTCGCGCGTCAGCCGCACCTCGCCGCGCGTGCCGAGCGACGACTTGGCACCCGGCTTGGTCAGGCCGGCGTAGCGGAACGTGACCGCGTCCGGGGCGTCGAGCTTGCGCAGCGTCCGGCCCAGCGCCGGTTCGCCCGCCATCGCTGTCAGCGCCGCGAACACGCCCGACAGGGCCTCGGAGTCACTGCCGTAGGCCGACGCGACCTGATCGACCGTCAGGCCGGCGAGGGCGTTCGCCTTGAGCGAGACCGGCCGCTCGCCGGGTAGCGTGATGGCCCCGCCCACCGCGGCGCGGGCCGTGTCACCCGGCCGGAAGTCTTCGTCATGAATCGTGGCGAACGTCGCCGGCACGGGCACGCCGACGAACTCGGGCGTCAGGTCGTCCCAGCGCAGCGGCCGCCAGCCGTCGCGCGTCGAGGCGTCGGCGACCACCCACTCGGCGGCCCGCACCCGCACCCTCGGTGCCCCGGCGTCCTTGCCCAGCCTCAACTCGGCGACCGAAGGTTCGAGGACTTCGAGGTACGCCGCACGCGGCCACGGCGTGTCGCGCAGCAGCAAGTTGCGCTCGGCCCAGACCGACGCGAAGTCGGCCGCA